>JBBSKI010000023.1:0-24220 GCA_038256425.1 Sphingomonadales bacterium | reverse complement strand
GCCTTCGTTGGCAGGCTTGAGCGTGAACACCGGCGGTCCATTGACTCCGGGTGCGCCGCGATGGATGTGCGCGGCGGTGATCGGCCCGATCCCACGGATATCGTTGAGATCATAGCAGATTTGGCCGAAGTTGTCCGAGATGGAGATCTCGGCACGCCCCGATCCGTCGGGATCGCCGCTTCGGGCGGGCTCTTGCGCACCGGTCAAATTGGCGCGGTAGGTCTGGGTGGTCTTTTCAGCGACGGCCTCTTCGACCGTGGCGCAACCGGCGAGAGCGAAAGCTCCGGCGGCGGCGAATATCAATGCCTTGCGCATGGTTTGTCCCCATTTCGAGATCGCATAACGTGCGACCGAACGACGGAGGAACGGGCGGAGTGGAGTTGGGTTCCGGCGGACGAATCCGGGTCGTCACTTCACTCCCACTCGATCGTCCCCGGCGGCTTGCTGGTATAATCGTAAACCACCCGGTTGATCCCCTTGACCTCGTTGATGATCCGGGTCGCCACGCGCGACAGGAACGCCGCGTCGAACGGATAGATGTCCGCGGTCATCCCGTCGGTGGAGGTCACCGCGCGCAATGCGCACACGTTGTCGTAAGTTCGGCTGTCACCCATCACGCCGACGGTTTTAACCGGCAACAGCACTGCGAAGGCCTGCCAGATCGCATCATACAAACCGGCGTTGCGGATTTCCTCGAGATAGATCGCATCGGCCTTGCGCAGGGTGTCGCAGGCGGCGCGGGTAACTTCGCCCGGGATGCGGATGGCGAGGCCGGGGCCGGGGAACGGGTGGCGGCCGACGAACACTTCGGGCAGGCCCAGCTCGCGGCCCAGTTCGCGCACTTCGTCCTTGAACAGTTCGCGCAGCGGCTCGACCAGCTTCATGTTCATCCGTTCGGGCAAGCCGCCGACGTTGTGGTGGCTCTTGATCGTCACGCTCGGCCCGCCGGTGAACGAGACGCTCTCGATCACGTCGGGATAGAGCGTGCCCTGCGCGAGGAACTGCGCGCCGCCGATCTGGCGCGCCTCGGCTTCGAACACATCGATGAAGGTCTTGCCGATGAACTTGCGCTTGGCCTCCGGATCGGTGACCCCGGCCAGGCCATTGAGGAACAATGCGCTGACGTCCTTGTGGATCAGCGGGATATTGTAGTGGTTGCGGAACAGCCCGACGACCTGCTCGGCCTCGCCCAGCCGCATCAGGCCGTGATCGACGAACACGCAGGTCAGCTGCTCGCCGATGGCTTCGTGGATGAGAACCGCCGCGACTGCGGAGTCCACCCCGCCGGAAAGACCGCAAATCACCCGGCCCGAACCGACCTGTGCGCGGATCTCCGCGATCTTGGTCTTGCGGAATTCGGCCATCGTCCAGTCGCCAACGAGGCCGCAGACGTGACGGACGAAATTCTTGTAGAGCCGTCCACCGTCGGGGGTGTGGACCACTTCGGGGTGGAACTGCATCGCATAGATGCGGCGCTCGTCGTTGGCGATCACCGCGAACGGCGCGCCGGGGCTGGCGGCGACGCTGCGGAAACCGGGGGCAAGCTGCGTCACCTTGTCGCCGTGGCTCATCCACACCTGGTGGGTCTCGCCTTCAGCCCACAGCCCGTCGAACAGCGCGCAGGAATCGGAAATTTCGATGAAGGCGCGTCCGAACTCGCCCGAATCGCCGGCCAGAACCTCACCCCCCAACTGGTGCATCAGCGCCTGCTGGCCATAGCAGATCGCCATGATCGGCAAGCCGCTGTCGAGGATCTCGGCCGGGATGCGCGGGCCTTCGGGATCGAGCACCGAGGCGGGCGATCCTGACAGGATGATCCCTTTGGGCTGCATCCGCGCAAAGGCGGCGGCGGCGGTGTTGAACGGGGCGATTTCCGAATAGACCCCCGCCTCGCGCACCCGGCGGGCGATGAGCTGGGTCACCTGGCTGCCGAAATCGACGATAAGGATGGAGTCGGATGGGACAATGGTCATCGCGGGCCGATAAGGTTGAGGGGCGGTTGAAGCAAGCCTTGCCCTCGCGCCAATGCTTGCGGCGTTTCATTCAAGCTGCCACCCGTCGGCTATGATCACCAGGCGCGACATTGCGACAGCCCTCGGGCTCACCATCCTTTCGGCACTCGCCATTACGGCGCTGCTGTTCGGGCTCGGACCGGACTGGTCGAGCTATTTGCCCGCCACCTGCACCGCGACGCGGTGTTTCTGCGAATTGCCGCGCACCGGTGCGCTGGTCCTCCAGCCGGCAAACAGCTGGTCGAGCTATGGCTATGCCTTCGTCGGCCTGCTGATGATCGTGCTGTCGCGCAGGGCGGACTGGCGTTCGGGCTTCCCTCGCAACGCCGCAGCATTTTTCGGTGTCACCGCAGTCTTCGTGGGGCTCGGTTCGGTGCTGCTTCACGCAACCCTGTCGTTATGGGGTCAGTTCTTCGATGTGACGGGCATGTATTTCACCAGCGGGTTCATGCTGGTCAGCGCGCTGGCCCGGTGGCGCGATCTGGGCGAGCGGCAGGCAGTGACGGTTTACGTCGTCCTCGTGACGGTGCTGCTGGCCCTGTTGTACGCGGTGCCCGAAGTCCGCCGCTGGCTGTTCGCGGTGGTCCTTATCGCGGCGCTGGTGATCGAATTGTGGCTCGCCCGCCCGAAGCGGCCCGGTATCGTGGTGCGTTATTATCTCACCGGGATCGTGCTCAAGGCAGTGGCCTTCACGATCTGGAATCTCGACCAGCGTGGCGTGATCTGCGCGCCGGACAGTCTGCTGCAGGGTCACGCGGCCTGGCATCTGCTCGGGGCCACCAGCCTGTGGTTCACCTTCCTTTATTATCGCAGCGAGCGCCTGCAGCCGGACGCGTCACCCGGCCAATAGATCGCGCAATTCGGTCTTGAGCAGTTTGCCGATATGGCTGCGCGGCATTTCATCGATTGCGTGCAGCGCGCTCAGCCGCTGGGTCTTGCCGAGGCGCGCGTTGGCGGTCTGGCGAATGTCTTCCAACGCGTCCTCGCTCGCTCCCGCCAGGACCACGAACCCCACCGGGGTCTCGCCCCAGGTCTCGCTCGGCATTCCGACTACCGCCGCTTCGACGACGCGCGGATCCTTGGCCAGCTCGGTTTCCAGATCGATCGGAAACACGTTGAACCCGCCCGAGATGATCACGTCTTTCGTCCGCCCGACCAGTTCGACGAAACCGTCGGCGTCGATCCGCCCGATGTCGCCCATTCGCTGCCACACGGTTCCGTCGGCGGGATCGGTCCAGTAGCCTTCGCGGGTCTTGTCGGGCTGGTTCTTGTAGCCGAGCATCATCGCGGGCGAGCGCCCGACCAGTTCGCCCGCTTCGCCCGGCGGCAGCTCGCGCAGATCCTCGCCCAGCACCTTGACGAAATTGTTGGGTGCGGGCTTGCCGACCGTGTGGAGCTTGTCGGGATGTTCGTGCGCATACAGCAGGGTGGAAACACCGCCCTCGGTCATGCCGTAGATTTCGATCAGCCCGCCCGGCATCCGCGCCAGCACTTCGGCCTTCAGGTCCGCAGGGAACGGCGCGCTGGTGCAGTACTTGAGGCGCAGCGCGGCCAGATCGAACTCGGCGAAGCGCGGCTCCGCCAGCAGGCGGCGGTATTGCACCGGGACCAGCATGGTGTGGGTGACGCGCTCCGTCGCGGCCCGCTCCAGCCATTTAACGCTGTCGAACTTGCCCATGATCGACACGCAGCCGCCCGAGTAGATCGTCGGCAGGAACACCACCATCGTCGTGTTGGAATAGAGCGGGGTCGAGGTTAGCGACACCGCATCTGCGCCGTAATTGGTCATGGCGCGGAATACCATCTGGCGCCAGCGCATCCCATGGCTGTGGACGATGCCCTTGGGGGTGCCCGTGGTGCCGGACGAATAGATGATGTTGAACGGATCGGCATCGACCGGTTCGAACAGCGCGGCGGTGGTGCCCGCCGGGGCCATCCAGGCGTCCAGCTCCTCGTCCAGCACGATCTGGTGCCTTACGCCCAAGCGGTGCTCGGCCAGTTCGGCCAGCTTGGCACGATCCACGAACAGGTGGATCGCACCCGAATCGGCCGCCATCGCGGTGAGCTGATCGGGGCTGGCGCTGGTGGTCAGCGGCGCGGCGCAGCCCCCGGCGCGGATCGCGGCGAGAAACACCAGCGCGTAGTTGATGCTGGAAGTGCCGAGGATCGCGACTGCCTGCCCGCGCTCGAGCCCGTCGGACTGGAGCCTCGCGGCGATCCTCTCAATCTTCGCGGCCGTGGCGGCCCAGCCCAGTTCGCCGTGCTCGTCGCGCAGCGCTGGGGCACCGTCGCGCTGTGCGCCCCAGCCCGCGATCAACGCGGGGAGCGAACCGAAGGGCGCATCGAGTGCGGTGGCGGGGTCGAATGGTGAGGTCATCATGCGGGGATAGGAAGCCCACGGCAGCCTGTCCAGCCACCAGCGGTTGCATGAAATGCAACTGCCGGGGCGGCAATAACAAGCCCGCTGATAATGTTTATTCGCAAGTGCAGCATTATAACCGGTCCACGATGAGTCGTTCAGATTTGTCGACAAACGGAGAAATTTCCATGCGCTCTACCACTTCGGCATTCCATTCGGCCGCGGCCGCGCCGGTCAAGACCACGATCATTCACATTGCCCTGCTGCTCGCCGCGTTCGGCACCAGCGGCACGATGTTCGCCGCTACGCTCGCTTGAGCGCGTGATCGAGGTCGGCAAAGGCCGGTAGCGCATGACGCGCTGCCGGCCTTTCGCGTCTCTGGGGTCCGCGCTTGCGCCAGCCCTATTGGGCCAGCGCCTTGACCAGATCGAACAGATAGTCGCGCGCGGTGTAAAGCGCCTTTACTTCGACCCGCTCGTTGAGCCCGTGAGTGCCGTTGCCGTCGGGATCGGTCCACACGCTCGGCACCCCGTATGTCGGGATGCCGACCCCGGCGAGATAGATCGCATCGGTCGCGCCGGTCGACATCGACGGGATCACCGGGACCCCGGGAAAATATTTGGCGGACAGCTTTTCGACCGGGCCGACAATTTTCGGATCGAGCGGCGGAGCCTTGGCCAGCGGCACCGTCGGCGGGGTGATCGTGACGGTCATTCTTGGATCGGCGACGGCCCTTTCCAGCGCATCGCGAATTTCCTGCGGACTGTGGCCGGGGAAAATCCGGCAATTGATGTTGGCCCCGGCGCGCTGGGGCAGCGCATTGGTCGCGTGGCCGCCATCGAGGATCGTCGCGACGCAGGTCGTCCGCAGCATCGAATGCATACCCTTGTCGGTATTGACGATGGCCTCGGCCGCCGTGTCCTGCGGGTTGGTGACCAGCGCCTGCATCGCCGCACCCATCTCGCCGCCGCGCGCCTTGCCGGCCTTGGCGAAGAACGCCCGCGTGGTGTCGGAAAATTCGAGCGGGAATTCGAGATCGCGCAAGCGAACGAGCGCATCGGACAATTCGTAGATCGCGTTGGCACGGACCGGGGCGGATGAATGGCCGCCCGGGTTGGTCGCCTCGATCCGGTAGTTCTGGAACACCTTCTCGCCGACCTGGAGCGTCTGGACCAGCAGCTTGCCCTTCCCGTCGGTGCGCCCGCCACCACCCTCGTTGATCGCGAATTCGGCGTCGATCAGGTCGCGCATGTTCTTCGCGACGTAGTCTGCGCCATTGAATGCAGCACTGGTTTCCTCGCCGCAGGTCAACGCCAGCTTGACCGTACGCTTGGGCTTGTAGCCCGCCTTGGCGAAACGGATCAGCGTATCGGTGTAGATCGCGGCCTGAGCCTTGTCGTCGACGGTGCCGCGACCATAGAAATTGCCGTTTTCCTCGATCAACACGAACGGATCCCGGGTCCAGTCCGCGCGCTTTGCCTCGACCACATCGATATGCGCCAGCATTAGCATCGGCTTGAGCGTCTTTGACGTGCCCGGATAGACCGCCACCAGTCCGCCCTCGTTGGGGTGTGCCGGATCG
The DNA here is from genome assembly GCA_038256425.1 of Sphingomonadales bacterium. Lineage (GTDB taxonomy): Bacteria > Pseudomonadota > Alphaproteobacteria > Sphingomonadales > Sphingomonadaceae > Novosphingobium. Next base: position 18,267 of record JBBSKI010000023.1, on the reverse strand, counting down.
GCAAACAGGGTGAGCTGGCTGTCCGCCATCCCCGCCGCCTTCAGCCGGGCCGCCATCCGGGTTGCGGCCAGCGTGCAGCTGCCCTCGCCGCGCCGGGCGGCGCTGAGCGTCGTGTCGGTTTCGACCAGCTCCTTGTAAAGCGCGCGGAATTCGGTCTGGTCGGTGCGGAGCGCAGGCGTTTGCGCCATCGCGGCACTGCCCAGAAAAGTGACTGCAAGCGCCCCAAAAATAACGGTTTTCATCATTTGCTCCCCAAAGATTTTGTCGCCTTTGAGCATGGTCGGGCCCGGTGGGAAAGTGCAAACAGGCTGTTTCTCGACGCTCTCGAGGACTCGTCGGAATAAAAGCGCCAGTGCGCTGGCGGCGTGGGTTTTGCAGCCTGTGGACAAGGCCACGCGGATCGCGCGCATTTGCTTGGGTTGGAGGCGTTCCCGCCCTATATGCTGGGCATGACGATCAGCCCTGAAGATACCACTCCCGAGCCCAGCGCACCCGAAGCCAGCGCGAACCTCAACATCCCCAATGCCAACGCATACGGCGCGGAGAGCATCAAGGTGCTCAAGGGGCTCGATGCAGTGCGCAAGCGGCCGGGGATGTATATCGGCGATACCGACGACGGATCGGGCCTGCACCACATGGTGTTCGAGGTTTCCGACAACGCGATCGACGAGGCGCTGGCCGGGCATTGCGATCTGGTGTTGATCGAACTCAACCCCGACGGGTCGGTCTCGGTAGAAGACAACGGGCGCGGCATCCCGACCGGGATCCACCAGGAGGAAGGCGTTTCGGCCGCCGAGGTCATCATGACCCAGCTCCATGCGGGCGGGAAGTTCGAGAATACCAGCGACGACAACGCCTACAAGGTCTCGGGCGGCTTGCACGGGGTCGGCGTATCGGTGGTCAACGCGCTGTCCGAATGGCTCGAGCTGACGATCTGGCGTGACGGCGAAGAACACTGGATGCGCTTCGAGCACGGCGATGCGGTCCAATCGTTGCGCGTGGTGGGACCGGCACCTGCGGGCAAAAAAGGCACCCGCGTCACCTTCTCGGCCTCGACCGATACCTTCAAGAATGTGCTGGATTTCGATTTCGAGAAGCTCGAGCACCGCTACCGCGAGTTGGCTTTCCTGAATTCGGGCGTGCGCATTTTCCTGCGCGACAAGCGCCACGAGGAGATCAAGGAGCACGACCTGTTTTATGAAGGCGGGATCGGCGCGTTCGTCGCCTACCTCGATCGCAACAAGACCCCGCTGCTGCCCGAGCCGGTGACGATCAGTTCCGAACGTGACGGGATCGGGATCGAGGTCGCGCTCGAATGGAACGATTCGTATTACGAGAATGTCCTGTGCTTCACCAACAACATCCCCCAGCGCGACGGCGGCACGCACCTGGCCGCATTCCGCGCCGCGCTGACCCGCACGCTCAATACCTACGCCGAAAAATCCGGGTTGATGAAGAAGGAGAAGGTCAGCCTTACCGGCGACGACATGCGCGAGGGGTTGACCGCGATCGTCTCGGTCAAGCTGCCCGATCCGAAGTTCTCCAGCCAGACCAAGGACAAGCTGGTCTCCAGCGAAGTGCGCCAGCCGCTCGAAAGCCTGATGGCCGACCGGATGAGCGACTGGCTGGAAGAAAATCCGGCCTATGCCAAAGCCGTGATCGGCAAGGTGATCGATGCGGCGGCAGCGCGCGAGGCGGCCAAGAAGGCGCGCGAGCTGACCCGGCGCAAGGGCGCGATGGACATCGCCAGCCTGCCCGGCAAGCTGGCCGATTGCCAGGAACGCGACCCGGCCAAGTCGGAACTGTTCCTGGTCGAGGGTGACAGCGCGGGCGGATCGGCCAAGCAGGGCCGCGACCGGCATTATCAGGCGATCCTGCCGCTCAAGGGCAAGATCCTCAACGTCGAACGTGCACGGTTCGACCGGATCATTTCGTCGAAAGAGGTCGGCACGCTGATCCAGGCAATGGGCACCGGCATCCGCGACGAGTTCACCATTGCCAAGCTGCGCTATCACAAGATCGTGATCATGACCGACGCCGACGTCGATGGCGCGCATATCCGCACGCTATTGCTGACCTTCTTCCACCGCCAGATGCCGGAGATCATCCGCAACGGGCACCTCTACATCGCCCAGCCGCCGCTGTTCAAAGTCGCCAAGGGGCGCAGCGAAGTCTACCTCAAGGACGCGCCCGCGCTGGATCGCTATCTGGTCGAGGCGGGGCTGGCCGGGCGGGTGCTGGAAATGCAGGGCGGAGCGCCCAATGCACTGAGGAGGGGCGGGGCTGAACTGCTCGAACTGGTCGAGCACGCGATGCGGCTGCGCAGCCTGATGGCCTTTGTGCCGCGCCGCTATGACCCGGCGATCATCGAGGCGCTGGCGCTCGCCGGGGCGTTCGTCGAAGCAACGGACCGGACCGAGGCACTGGCGCGCGCGGCGGCCTGGCTCGATCGCGGCGATCCCGAAGCGCGCTGGACCGCCGCTCCATCCGAGGAAGGCGGCTTCCACGTCACCCGGGCGTGGCGCGGCGTCACCGATCACCACATCGTCGAGCCCGGCTTCCTCGCCAGCGCCGAAGCAATCAAGCTGGCGCGCGTGGCGGCGGAGTTCTCGGGCGTTTACGAAGGCGTGGCGCGGCTGGTGAAGGGCGGAGCGGAAGTAGTCGAGCCCGAGACCGAGAGCGGCGATCCGCTGCTGGCAGACGAAGCCGAAGTCGGCGCGCAAGCCGCCCGCCCGTCAGCGCCCGACAACGGCGCCAAGGGCCTGATCGTCCGCCCCTCGCAATTGCTCGACGCGATCCTCGCGGCGGGGCGCAAGGGGCTGGCGGTCTCGCGCTACAAGGGTCTGGGCGAAATGAACGCCGTGCAATTGTGGGAGACCACGCTCGATCCCGAAGCCCGGGTGCTGTTGCAGGTGAAGGTTGAGGACGCCGACGTGACCGACGAGATCTTCACCCGGTTGATGGGTGACGTGGTCGAGCCGCGCCGCGAATTCATCCAGGACAACGCGCTGAACGTGGCCAATCTCGACGTCTAGGGATCTTCGCAGCGCGTCGAGCTAGTCCCGGCCTGAGCGCCGCCACGAAAGCTTCGATCAGCGATTGGTTCATCGGGGCATAAGATTCAAGGCACAGGATCGCCGCGCTCTGATTGGGTGGGCGAGACTTCAGGCGGCGGCGATCGCGCGGATCGTGGGTTCACCCACCAGGTGTTCCGCCTCGAGCTCGCTGCGGTCGCGCCAATGCAGCTCCCTGTGATCGAGCGGACGGCCATCTGCGGCATGAATACCGATCCGGGCAATCGGCCGGCCCTCGCGGGCGTCGCACAGCACCGGATTGGAAGGCACACCCAGTTCCCACTTCTCGCCCCACTGACGCAACGCGAGCATCGCCGGGAGCAGGTCGAAGCCCTTCTCGGTGAGGCGATATTCGATCCGGCGGCGATCGTCGGCGCAGTGCTCGCGCTTGAGGATGCCGTTATCGACTAGCCGCGATAGCCGGTTCGAAAGGATATTGCGGGCAATCCCGAGCTGGTCGAGAAATTCCTCGAAATGGTGGATGCCATTGAACGACGCGCGCAAGATCATGAACGACCAGCGCTCGCCCATAGCTTCGAGCGCGGACGGCAGCCCGCATTCGACCAGTTCCTTCAGCGGCTCGCGCAGCTTGCCCATTTGCATCCTCCAGTCTTGACCATAGGCCGGTACCCCCCAAAAAAATATCAGTTTCTAGTTGCAACTCAAAACCTAATTAAGTAGGTGGCGATTCGCAACGGAAATCGCGTGACGGATTTCCGATACGACCATGGAAGGGAATTCATCATGACCGCTGCTCGCCCCCGCTCGCTCAACAGCCTGGCTCTCGCCGCTCTCGCAATCCTCGGCACGGCCGCCAGCTTCGGCGTCACCACCGCCCCGGCGCGCGCCGCGACCGCTCCGTTCTACGAAGCGCAGCTTGCCACCCCGGCGGAGGCCAAGCGCACCGAAATCCAGAACGGCATTGTCTGGAAGTGCGGCGGCACCGATTGCCGTGGCAACGAAGGCCAGTCGCGCCCCGAGGTGGTCTGCGTCCGGCTCGTCCGCAAGGTCGGCCCGCTCGCCGGCTTCTCGGTGAAAGGCGAGGCGCTCGACGCCGAAGCACTGGCCAAGTGCAACGGCGAAAAGGCCGCCCCGCTCGCGCGCCGTTGACACGACCCAGATCCGATTCCGCGGCGCCTCTTCCCCTACTCCTGCCCGAAGAGGTGCCGCCAACCTGAAGGGCCGCAGGGCCGACGTGAAGTCGGCCCGCGGCCCGATTTTTTGTTCATGACCGGGCACGGTGCGCCGGTTATAGTGAGGGCATGATCCGCACTGTTCTGGCGCTCGCCGCCGCTTCGCTCCTCGTCCAGCCGCTTGCCGCCCAGGCCCCGGCTGCTGCTCCTCCAGCGCAGGTCGATGCCGATACCGCCGCCGGGCTGCGCTGCGCTGCCGCTTTCGCCATTGTCGCATCGGAACAGCGGCGTGGATTGCCCACCGCTTTGGGGTTCCCCCCGCTTGCCGAACGCGGACGCGAATATTTCGTACGGGTCGGCGCGCGCGCGATGGACCGGACCAAGCTTTCGCGCGAAGCGGTTCGCGGCTTGCTCGAAGCCGATGTCGCGCGGTTGCAGGAAGAAGCCAAGGCCAGCGCCGACCCCGAGGCGGCAGTGATGAATGTCATGAACCCGTGCCTCGCCCGGCTGGAAGCAGAGGTTCCGCCGCTGCCCAAGCCCACCCTGGGGCAATGCGCTGCGATCCTCAGTCTCGCCTACGATGAGGTCTATGCCAAGGAAGGCCTCTCGCCCGCCGCACGCGATCTCAAGATCCTCGCCAATGTGCTCGAATCGCGCGAGCGCAAGGCGCTCGAGACCCAGGGCATCACTGGCAACCAGGCCGATCGCCGCGTCGGCGAGACCCATGACGCGATGCTCAAGGAGACGGTCGAATCCGCATCAGGGGTAGAGAAATACGATCTCCAGACCTGCTACGACCTCGCCCAGCCCGAGGCATCGGCGCACTATTGAGGTTCGATTCCGCTTGGCGGGAAGCGATGGGGCGCTAAGCTCGTCCAGGTAGTCGGTCGGGGGAGTTGGGGACGTGGAAGTGGGCGGATTTCTTTTCGCATTGGTCGTGCTGGTGGTCGTGTTCCTCCTGATGGGGGTGCGCGTGGTCCGCCAGGGCTATGTCTATACGATCGAGCGGCTGGGCAAATATACCCTCGCGGCCACGCCGGGGCTGCACCTGATCATCCCGTTCGTCGACCGGGTGGGCCACAAGATCAATGTCATGGAGCAGGTGCTCGACATCCCGGGGCAGGAAATCATAACCCGCGACAATGCCATGGTCGGGGTCGATGCGGTGGTGTTCTTTCAGGTGCTCGACGCAGGCAAGGCGGCTTACGAGGTATCCAACCTGTTCCTCGCGATCATGCAGCTGACCACCACCAACCTGCGAACCGTGATGGGCAGCATGGACCTCGACGAGACGCTGTCGAAACGCGACGAGATCAACGCCAAACTGCTCAACGTGATCGATCATGCGACCTCGCCGTGGGGGGTCAAGATCACCCGAATCGAAATCAAGGACATCCGTCCGCCTGCCGACATCTCCAACGCGATGGCCCGGCAGATGAAGGCGGAGCGCGAGAAGCGCGCCAATATCCTTGAGGCGGAGGGTTTTCGCGCCGCCGAGATCCTGCGTGCCGAGGGCGAGAAGCAGGGCGCGATCCTGCAGGCCGAAGGGCGCCGCGAAGCCGCCTTCCGCGATGCCGAGGCGCGCGAGCGCGAGGCCGAGGCCGAGGCCAAGGCGACGACCTCGGTGTCCGAGGCGATCGCTTCCTCGGGCACACAGGCGCTCAATTACTTCATCGCCCAGAAATATACCGACGCGATCAGCCAGTTCGCGACCTCCCCCAATGCCAAGACCATCCTTTTCCCGATCGAGGCAACCCAGTTGATAGGTACTCTGGGCGGGGTGGGCGAGCTGATTCGCGATGCGCTTGGTCCGAACGACACCCCGCCGCCAGCGCCGCCGCGCCCCACACCAAGGTCTTCGGTGCCGCGTTCGGTGTTCCCCGCCGCCCCGCCGCCGGCGGAATAGCGCCATGGGGGATCTCGAAGGTCTCGATCCGCAGTGGGGCTGGCTGGCGCTAGGGGTGGTGCTGGCCACCGCAGAGATGCTGGTGCCGGGCTATTTCCTGATCTGGCTGGCGGCAGCGGCGATCATCACCGGCGTGCTGGCGATGGCGACACCGATCGCGCTGCCGATCCAGATCGCGCTGTTCGCCGGGCTTTCGGTCGCCGCCGTGCTGGCGGGCAAGCGCTGGCTGCGCGACAATCCGATCGAAGGTGCCGATCCGCTGATGAACGATCGCGGCGGGCGGCTGGTGGGCGAGACGGTGGTCGTCACCCAGGTCATCGCCGGCGGCACCGGGCGCGTCCACCTTGGCGACACCGAATGGGGCGTGCGCGGTCCCGACGCGGAGCCGGGGACCCGGATGCGGGTTTCGGGCCATGACGGTGCGGTGTTGATTGTGGAACACATCCATTGATCCCATATGGCGGTTCAAGGAGATCGCCACATGCCCGATAAAGTTCACCTCACCGACGCCGAATGGCGTGAGCGGCTGACGCCCGAGCAGTATCAGGTGCTGCGCCGCGCAGGCACCGAGCGCGCCTTTGCCGGTGAATACGACAAGCTCAAAACCTCCGGCGACTATGCCTGTGCAGGCTGCGGCGCACCGCTGTTCGGTTCCGACACCAAGTACGATAGCGGCTCGGGCTGGCCCTCGTTCACCGCGCCGGTCGCGGGCGATGCGGTCGAGGAGGTGCGCGACACCGCGCATGGGATGGTTCGCACCGAAGTGCGCTGTGCCGCTTGCGAAGGCCACCTGGGCCACGTCTTTCCCGACGGACCCGGCCCCGAGGGGCTGCGTTATTGCATGAACAGCGCCGCGCTGGCGTTCAAACCCAAGGGTTGACGAGCCGGGATCCGGGGCCGGCCTTCAGGGCCGAAACCGCAGCCGGGAAGCTCGGACGCAAAATCGGGTTAACCCTGCGTTCCAAATGGCCTATGCATCGGCGACGAGGCGGGCAGCTTTCGCTTGACCACCCGAGGGAACGCAACAGACCATAATGGCCCGAACGGTTCAGCCCGGCCGCCGCTCGAACGGCAGCCGCAGTCAGAACGGAAGCTCCCGGGGCGGTCGCACCCCGCCGCCCGCTTCGGGGTGGCGACGCTGGTTGCGCCGCCTGGTGGTGTGGGGCGCCGCGTTCGCGCTCCTCGGCGTCATCATTCTGGGCATTTCGGTGTTCGTCGCGGCGCGCTCGCTGCCTGACTATGCCACGCTCAAGACCAGCCAGGTCGGCCAGATGATCGTGGTCCGCGCCCGCGACGGGACCGAACTGGTCTCGCTGGGGCCCAGCTATGGCCGCTGGATGCCCCACGGCCGCATCCCGCAGGTTATGAAGTCGGCGATGGTATCGGTGGAGGACCGCCGGTTCCGCAACCATATCGGGGTCGATCCGCTCGGCATCGCGCGCTCGATCTGGGTTCGGATCGAGAGCGGCAGCTTCAGGCAAGGCGGCTCGACGATCACCCAGCAGCTGGCCCGCACGGTGTTCCTCAACAACACCCGGACCTTCGATCGCAAGATCCGCGAGGCGGTGCTGGCGCTGGCACTCGAAACCAAGTTCTCCAAGGACCAGATCCTCGAGCTTTACCTCAACAAGGTCTATTTCGGTGGGGGGGCCTATGGCATCGATTCGGCCAGCCGCAAGTTCTTCGGCCACCCGGCGGATGAGCTGAGCCTGGCCGAAGCGGCAATCATCGCCGGGTTGGTCAAGGCCCCTTCACGCTATTCGCCGACCGCCGATGCCAAGGCTGCGGTGTCGCGGGCCCGGGTCGTGCTCGCGGTGATGCAGGCCAATGGCACGATCAGCGCCAGCGAGGCCGCCGGGGCCGATCTTTCCGCCGTCCGCCTCGCCCCCGAGGAGGGCCAGAACTCGGTCCGCTATTTCACCGACTGGGCGTTGCCCCAGCTCGATATCCTGCTGCCCGACAATACCGAACCGATCGAGGTGTGGACCACACTCGATCTGGGCATGCAGCGCGCCGCAACCGCGGCGATCCAGGCTAACGTGCCCAAGAACTCGCAAGGCGCGCTGGTCAGCCTCGATCGCGACGGCGGGGTGCTGGCGATGGTCGGTGGGACCGATTACGTGAATTCCAATTACAACCGCGCGGTCCAGTCGGTCCGGCAGCCGGGTTCGGCGTGGAAGCTGTTCGTTTATCTCGCCGCGCTGGAGGCGGGCTATACCCCCGGCGATCGCGTGGTCGATGAGAAGGTGACGATCGACGGCTGGACCCCGCGCAATTCATCGGGGCGGTTCTCGGGCGAAATCGATGTGCGCACCGCATTTGCCTATTCGGTCAACACCGTGGCGGCGCAGCTCGGCAACGAGGTCGGCTTTGCGAGCGTGGCATCGATGGCCCGCCGGTTCGGCATCACCACCCCGATCAACACCCTGCCCTCGATGGTGCTGGGCAGTTCGGACGTGCGGGTGATCGACATGACCCGCGCTTTCGCAGCGGTTGCTGCGCGGGGTGTGACGGTCGAGCCGTTCGGCATCACCAAGGTCGCAACGGTCGACGGCGATGTGCTGTATCAGCATCAGACCGAAAGCGGGCAGGTGCTGGTCCCGCCCTATGTCGCGGCCGGGATCACCGACTTGCTCCAGACCGCGGTCAGCACCGGCACCGGCCGCGCCGCGCAGATCGGGCGGCCCGTGGCGGGCAAGACCGGGACCACCAGCAGCAACAAGGACGGCTGGTTCCTGGGCTTCTCCAGCGGGATCACCACCGGCGTATGGATGGGCCGCGACGATGCTCGCGCGGTCCCCGGCCTGCAGGGCGGCACCGCGCCTGCCCGCGCCTTCGCCGCCTTCATGCGCTATGCCGTGGCGAAGCGCCCGGTCGAACAGTTCGATACCGATCTCAAGCTCCCCGAATGGCAGCTCGAACCCGATGACGAAGCCAATTTCGGCAATCCCGACGACTATTACTACGTCGACGAGGCGGGCAACCTGATCGATCCGGGCCGCCCCGCCGAAGTGCCCTCACAGGAACCCGCCCGCAACGAACCCGACGATCTGCCGCCCGAAGAGCCACCGCCGCCCCCGGCGGCGAACGACGACTTCCTCGACCAGGCCACCGGGCGCAACGTGCCCGCAGAACCACCGCCCCGGCAGCGCGGCGGGCCGGGCGGTCTGATCCGCGTGCCGCAGCAGCCCCAGCCTCCGCCGGGGCGGCAGCAGTAGCTGTTCGCGCGGCATGGGCGGCCGGACATCCCCCCGCTTGCCTCCCCTCACAGGGCTGCTAGCACCGCTCAACCGGTTTCAACCGAAAGGATCGCTCCAGTGTTTCGTCGCGCGCTTTTTTCCGCCCTTCTTGCAACCGTCGCGGTCCCCGCCCTGGCCCAGGACGCACCGCCGACGGCAGCGCCAGCCGCGCCCAAGCCCGCCGCGCTGATTGCCGAGGGTGTCCCGCCAATCCCGCTCGATCTGGTCGCGCAGACCCGCCCTTATCTTGAGGCGCGCGCCGCCGGGTTCGCCGGGTGGGATCCGAAGACTCGCGCGGTGCTGATCAGCACGCGCTTTGCCAACACTTCGCAGCTCCACCGCGTCGCCATGCCGATGGGCGCGCGGACCCAGTTGAGCTTCGAGGCCGAGCCGGTCGGCGGCGGCTATGCCCCCCGAACGGGCGATGTCGTGGTGGTCAGCAAGGACACCGGCGGCGACGAATACTTTCAGCTCTACAGCCTCGATCAGGGCCGCCTGACCCTGCTGACCGATGGCAAAAGCCGCAACCAGGGCGGAGCATGGAGTGCCGACGGTGAGCTCAGGGCGTTCAGCTCGACCCGCCGCAACGGGGCGGACAGCGATCTCTACGTAATGAACCCGCGCGATCCCGCCTCGAGCCGGATGGTGGCGCAGGTCAAGGGTGGCGGCTGGGGCATCGCCGCCTTTGCGCCCGACAAGGCCAGTGCCTATGTCGCCAATTACCAGTCGGTGCAGAATGTCGACCTGTATCGCGTCGATCTTGCTTCGGGGGCGATGACCCCGATCGGCGATCACAAGGCCGATGTGGCCTATGGCGGTGCGCGGGTCGCTCCCGACGGCACGGTCTGGGTGGCCAGCGACGAGGGATCCGATTTTGCCCGGCTGGGTACGATCGACCCGGCGACCGGCAAGTTCGCACCCCGGACGAGCGAGAAATGGGACATCGACGGGTTCGACCTGTCCGACGACGGCAGGACCATCGCCTATATCGTCAACGAAGCCGGGTCCAACCGGCTGAAGATCATGGACACGGCCAGCGGCGCGGTGCGCAGTGTCGATGCGCTGCCCGCCGGGACCATCGGCGGGGTGCAGATTGCGCCGTGGGGCGAGATCGGCTTTTCGCTCAGCTCCGCCCGCAGCGCCAGCGACGTCTGGTCGATCGATCCTGCCACCCTCGCGCTGACCCGCTGGACCCAGAGCGAAACCGGCGGGCTGGATGTCTCGAACAACCGCGAACCCGAACTGGTCACGGTCAAGAGCTTCGACAAGCTGGCGGTTTCGGGATTTCTCTACCTGCCCGACCCGGTAAAGTTTCCCGGCAAGCGCCCGCTGATCATGGACGTGCACGGCGGGCCCGAGGGGCAGACCCAGGCGGGCTTTCGCGGCCGCTCGAACTACTACCTCAACGAACTGGGCATCGGGCTGTTCTATCCCAACGTGCGCGGCTCGACGGGGTACGGCAAGAAGTTCGTCAGCCTCGACAACGGTCCGTTCAAGCGCGAGGATTCGGTCAAGGACATGGCCGCGATGCTCGATGCATTGCGCAAGGATGACCGGATCGATCCGGCGCGGATCGGGCTGACGGGCGGCTCCTATGGCGGATACATGTGCTATGCCGCAGCGGTGCAACTGAAGGACCAGTTGCGGGCCACGCAATGCACGGTGGCGATCAGCAACTTCGTCAGCTTCCTGGAAAACACCAACGCCTATCGCCGCGACCTGCGGCGGGTCGAATATGGCGACGAGCGCGATCCCAGGCAGCGCGCGCGGCTGACCCAGATCTCGCCGCTCAGCCGGGTGAACGAGATCACCAAGCCGATGTTCGTGATCACCGGGGCCAATGATCCGCGCGTGCCCAAGTCCGAGGCCGACCAGATGGTCGCCGCGATCCGGGCCAACGGCGGCGAGGCGTGGCACCTGGTCGGCACCAACGAAGGCCACGGTTTCTCCAAGAAGGAAAACCAGGACTACGCGTTCTGGTCGGTGCTCGAATTCTGGAAGCGTACGCTCCTGGCCGAGTGATCGGCAGGCTCGCCGCGTGAAATATTCCGCAGCCGCCGCGAACCTTTGGCGGTTCGCGGCGTTGGGTTGTGGAGAACAACTTCACGAGGAGCAATACCATGGGACTTTTGCGATTGGCCGCGCTGGGCGGACTGGGTTACGCCGCTTGGCGCGCATTCACCGCCAATGGGGGCAAGATGCAGCACGCCGGGTTCGCGCCCGGCGAAACCGATGGCGAGAATTTCGCCAAGGTTCGCAATGCCGGGACCGATTCGATGCGCAGCGATCCGCCCAAGTGGGACAAGCAGGATCAGGCGATCGACGAGAGCTTTCCGGCCAGCGATCCGCCCGCGACCTATTGAGCCCTGACACTGGACAACCGGCAGAGGCGCGGTATCGCTGAAAGGCGATGCCGCGCCTTACTGTCAATGAACGCCCGGTCCAGTTCCGGATGGACCCTGCCACCCCGCTGTTGTGGGCACTGCGCGACGCCAGCAACCTGACCGGCACCAAGTTCGGCTGCGGAGTGGGCGATTGCGGGGCCTGCATGGTGATCGTCGATGGCGAGGCGATCCGCTCGTGCCTGGTCAGCCTGTCGGAGGTTGAGGGCCGGTTCATCACCACCATCGAGGCGCTCAGCCGCGATCGCAGCCATCCGGTCCAGCAGGCATTCGTGGCGGAGGGCGCAATCCAGTGCGGGTTCTGTACCCCCGGCATGGTGATGGCCGCCGCCGCGCTGCTGGCGCGCAACGCCGATCCCAGCGAAGCCGAAATTGCCGACGCCTTGCCCAATATCTGCCGGTGCGGGGTCTATCCGCGCCTGATCCGCGCCGTTCAGCGCGCGGGCCGCGTGTTGCGCCGTGAGGAAACTATCAGCGCCGCCCCCGCGCCGGGCATTGCCCCCGCCGATGCGGCGCGCGCAGTCCCGGCAATGGGGGGCTCAACCCCTTAGCCGGCCCTCAACCCCGCTCAGAATGAGCGAAATCGTCAGAGCTTCAGCCGCACGCTCACCCGCGCGGTGAGGGGGACGCCGGGCGCGATATTGTTGTCGGTGTGGGCGCTGGGGTAATAGTTGGTGTCTAACAGGTTTTCGACATTGAGCTGCAGTCCCAGCCGTTCTGACAAGTCCCAGAACAGCGCGGCATCGACCCGGGTGAACGCGGGCAGGACCACGGCATTGCTGATCGTGGCGAACTGGCGCGCCTGATGCACCAGTCCCGCGCCGAAGCCGATGGCCCCAAAACCTTCGAATGGGTTCAGGTCGTAGCGGCTCCAGATCGAGACCTGATCGCGAGGCAATTGCGCCAGCTTGCGCCCCGCCGGGGCAGCGGTGGTGGCCGTGCGGATTTCGCCGGTCTGGTGGGCATAGCCAAGGCTCGCCTGCCACTGCGGAGTGATCTGCCCAACGAGCTGCGCCTCGAACCCTTTGGTTCGGGTCGAGCCGGTCTGAACCGCGGTCCCGGTGACCGGATCGGTGGCGCGGGTGTTGTCGCGGTCGAGCTGAAAGACCGCAGCGGACATCGCCAGATCGGGGGTCAGGTCCCACTTGACCCCGGCCTCGAGGTTTTCGAACCGCTCGGGAGCAAGCCGCGCGATGGTCGCGTCGAGCACCGCGAACTGATCGCCCGATTGCGGCAGGAAACTGCGGGCAAAGCTGGTGTAGAGCGAGATGTTCGGCTGCGGCTTGACGATCAGACCGAGCCGCGGCGACCACTTGCCATCGCTGCGCGCGGCGGCAAAGCCGTTCACCAGATTGACCGTGCGGATGTCGAAATCGTCATAACGCAGCCCGGCCACGATCTGGACATGTTCGCCCAGTTCGAGCTGGTCCTGGATATAACCCGACAGCACCTTGAGCCGCGATTGGCGGTTCGTGACAAACGGCGTGAGCGATGTGGCCGGAACCACGATCCGCCGGGCGAGCGGCACGGTGACGCGCAGGCCCCCGCTGGTCCCGCCCGCGAACAACACGTTGCGGCGATCGTTGTCGGTGTCCTGATCGGCTGCCTCGAAGCCCACCAGCAGGGTATGGCGAACCGGCCCGGTGTTGCCGGTCCACACCAGGTTGCCCTGCCCGATCCAGCTCTGGCGCTGGGTCCCGTCGGCATAGCCTTCCAGCTCGATGGTGGTCGCGGTGGCGGCAGCGCGCGGATAGGCGTTGCCATAGAACTTGTCGAAATCGGAGAACTGGCCGGTCAGGTTGAAGGTCAGCCCTTCGCCCAGCTGATGATCGAGCCGGGCGCGCAGCGTGTGGGCCTTGTTGGAATTCCGGTTCAGCTCGGGCGAACCGAAGAACACCTCGTCGAACCCGCGCACCGGCCGTCCGCCGCGTGACGGTACGCCGCGATCGCCAACCCGCTTGTCGTCATCATAGGTGTACTGCGCGGTCAGCGTGGTGTCGGGGCCCAGTGCGGCGGTCAGGCTGGGGCTGATGCCGAAAAAGCGCCCCTCGAACACGTCGCGGTGGTTGTCGAACTCTTCGTAGATCGCATCGAGCCGGGCAGCGGAGCCGGCGCCCAGCGGCTGGTTGAGGTCGGTCGTGATAGAAAACGCACCGTGGGTGTCGAGCGAGGCATTGCCATTGACGAAGGCATTGGCCGGATCGGCCTTGCGGGTGACCCGGTTGACCACTCCGCCACCGCCACCGCGCCCGAAGATCAGCGCATTGGCACCCTTGAGCACTTCGATCCGTTCGACGTTGTAAAGCGGGCGATAGTACTGGGAATCGTCGCGTAGGCCGTCGACGAAAAAGTCGGCGGTGGTCGATTGCCCGCGCAGGGTGATCTGATCGCGGTGACCTTCGCCGGTGCCGAGCGTCACGCCTGGAACATAGCGCAGCGCCTCACCCAGTTGCTGGACGGCCTGATCGTCGATCCGGTCGCGGGTGATGATAGTCGCGGCCTGCGGTACGTCGATCCACTCGGTCGGGGTCTTGGTCGCGGTCGAACCGTCGCGAGTGCCATAGCCATCGTGGTGGCCAGTGACGACGATCGGCGCGCGGGCGCTTTCGGCTGCTGCCGCAGCATCTTCGGCCTCGTTGGCCCGGGCTGCCGGAGCGGAAAGGATCACGGCGACGCCGGCAAGCAAGCAAGCGCGACGAATGACGGTGGCATGCATTATGGGAAACGCCCTCTTTGTTGCTGATAATCGTTATCAGCAAGGCGTCGTTATTGCGAGGGCTTCGCATTTGCAAGCGCCGCGCGCGCAAAAGTTTTGCGCCGCGAGGCGCGGGATCTCAGATTGTAAGGTTGGGGAGCTCGACTCCGAGCGAATGGTCAGCGACGGGTCAGAACGGCAGGGCTTGCCCGGCGCAGATCAGGGCCAGCGCGGTCATGCACACAATGGTCATCCGGGCCAGTTCCGCCTGGCCGGAGTGCATGGGGTTCGCGAAGCGGATGAGCGTCTGGGCCATGGGGCGGGTGTGCACCCGCAGCCCCTAACGAAGCGTAAACGCCGCGCTATTGCGCCCCCAGCCATTCGGCCAGTGCGGCGAGGCATTCGCGCCCCAGCAACTGGCTGCGTTCGGGGCTCCAGCCCTGCGCCGGATCGGGCAGCGCATCGTAGTCCTTGAACGGCATCTCCAGCGTCATCGCCACACAGCCGTGCGAGGGTCCGAATCGTTCGGCCAGCTGGTTGGTCGACATCGTCAGGTTGGCCTTGCCCTTGCCCGCCGTCGGATAGCCCAGCTTCGTCTGAAAATCGGGACTGCGCCGCTCGAGGATCGAGCGATAACGGGCATAGCCCTCGCCCTGCGCTTCGCTCCACGAGGGGATTCCATCGAACCCGGCGAGAAACACCGCGGCAATCGCCTCGTCGCCATGGACGTCCATCGCGAAATGGACCCCGCTGACATCCATCGCATCGCGAATCGCGAGCACCTCGGGCGAACGTTCGAGACTGGGTGTCGCCCATTCGCGGTTGAGATTGACCCCGGCGGCGTTGGTCCGAAGATGTCCGCGCCGCGAACCGTCGGGATTGGCATTGGGCACCAGGTGGAGGCGGCACCGTGAGCGCAGCACCCGCGCGACCGGATCGGCCGGATCGCACAGCAGATCGAGCGCGCCTTCCATCCACCATTCGGCCATCGTTTCGCCCGGATGCTGGCGGGCATAGAGCCAGACCTGGGTCTCGCCCTCGCCCATCTCGAGGCAATCGATCGGCTGGCCATCGATGCTGTGGCCGAGCACGCGGTGGGTGACGCCGTCCGAACCCGCCGCGCCGGCGACCAGATCGTGATGGCGCTCCATCGAATAGGGCGCGAAATAGGCGAACCAGGCGGTCCCGCCGGTCGGTCGATACGTGATCGTGAGCGTGCCGCCATCGGCCTCGCGATCCCACGCCGTATCGGCGCGGCCCCAGTATTCGCGATCCTCCGAAACAACGGCGCGGTAGCCCGGCCAGCCATCGGGATAGGCGGACGACCCCAGCCCGGTGATCCGCAAGGTCAGCTCGCGCCCCGCCGCACCCGCGACGCGGAAATGGAACCACTGGAAAAATTCCGACTTGTGGTCCTTGGCGATGCCGAGCCGCGCCGAGGCACCGTCCACGCCGAGAACATCGATGTTCCCGCCGTCAAACGCGGCGTCGATCTGGATGGGGGCTGGCCGGTTGTTCGAGATATCTGAGGTCATTTGACCTCGATAGTCGCCCCCGACGTTCCAGGAAAGCCCGCGAACAGCGCCTTGGCGAGCCGTGATGCGGTTTCGGGCGAATCGGCGCCGCGCTTGCCGGTCCGCAAGGTCGAGCGGCCTTCCCACAGCGGTTCGCCGGTGGTCCGGTCGCGGATCGTCACCGCCAGTTCGTTCTCGACTGCAACCCGGTCCTTCGAGCCGCCCAGCGGGAAGCCCAGCCCGACGCCGAGGCCCACGCTGGTCCCGCTGCGACGCCAGCCACCGCCCGAACCGATCCCGACGCTTACCGACGAGCGCGGACGCGAAGCCTCGCCGCTCTCGACCCGGTCGCGGGTCAGTCGCACTTCGGCAACGCGCATCGCCCGGTCGCTCCCGCCCGCGATACCCCGCGCGGCCAGCTCGCGCGCGACCGCATCCAGCCAGGCGCGGGTTTCGAGGCTTGCTCCGTCCAAGCCAGGTGCCGCGACCACCTCGACCGCGCCCGGTCCGAGCCGGGCGAGCGTTTCCGGGGTATGAAAGCGGGTGACTTCGATCTTTTCCGCCGCCAAAACGGGCATCGCCACCAGCAACAACGGTAAAATGAAAGCGGAACGCAAGCGCATGACAGAAATCCCGAATTTTGGCCCCGAGTTTCAGCGGGCGAACGATCCTCGCCTTAGGTCCGGCCGATTTAGCCCGGCTGAACGTGTCTGGGCAAATTGCCCTGCGCCGCGTTAATATCCTTTCACCCAAGTGTTGCTAGGGCGCGTCCCATGACCAAGGTTCCTGTGCTCGTGACCGGCGGGGCCGGCTATATCGGCAGCCATGCCGTGCTCGCACTGACCGACGCCGGATGGCCGGTCGCGGTGATCGACAACCTGACCACGGGATTCCGCTGGGCGGTCCCCGAAGGCGTCGCATTTTACCATGGCGACATTGCCGATCCGGCGCTGCTGGCGCGGATTTTCGCGGAACAGGGCATGTCAGGCGGTATCGGGGCCGTCATGCATTTCGCCGGATCGATCGTCGTGCCCGATTCGGTCGTCGACCCGCTCGGCTACTACCTCAACAACACGGTCAAGAGCCGCGCGCTGATCGAAGCGGTGGTCGCGGCCGGGGTGCCGCATTTCATCTTCAGCTCGACCGCCGCGACCTATGGCGTGCCAGAAGTTTCGCCGGTCAGCGAGGACGTGCCCCAGGTCCCGATCAATCCCTACGGCATGAGCAAGCTGATGACCGAGGCGATGCTGGCCGACACCGCACGAGCCCATCCCCTCAATTTCTGCGCGCTGCGCTATTTCAATGTGGCGGGCGCCGATCCGGCGGCACGCACCGGGCAATCGTTCGCCGGAGCCACACACCTGATCAAGATCGCGGTCGAGGCGGCGCTGGGCAAGCGCGACCATGTCGGCGTCTATGGCACCGACTATGCCACCCCCGACGGCACCGGAGTGCGCGATTACATCCACGTCTCCGATCTCGCGGCGGCGCATCTCCTCGCGCTCGAAGCCCTGATTGCCGAGCCGCACCGCAGCCTGACGCTCAATTGCGGTTATGGCCGGGGGTTCTCGGTGCTCGAAGTGCTCGACGCGGTCGACCGGGTGACCAACCTGAAAATCGAGCGCCGCCTGAGTCCGCGCCGCCCCGGCGATGCCGATTCGCTGGTTGCCGACAATGCCCGGATCATGGCGACCCTGCCCTGGCAGCCGTGCCACGCCGATCTCGATACGATTGTCGGCCACGCGCTGGCGTGGGAGCGGCGCTTATTGGAGATCCGCAGCGCGGTGCCGGTGGGTTCGGGTTGACTTGGCGGGAGCCGCCCGATAACGGCGCGCCTTCGATTTCGAGCCTTTCGGCCAACCTCCACGGAACCCGTCATGAAGATTCGCAACAGCCTCAAGTCGCTGAAGGGCCGCCATCGCGATAACCGCGTGATCCGTCGCCGCGGCCGGACCTACGTCATCAACAAGACCAACCGCCGCTTCAAGGCGCGCCAGGGCTGATAAGCCTCGCCCCGCGAATCTGAGCGTGGGGAGAAAAATCGAAGCCGTCGTTTTCGATGTGGGTCGCGTCCTTTACGAGTGGGACTTGCGCCACCTGTTCGGCAAGCTGATCGCCGATCCGGCCGAACTCGAGCGCTTCGTGACCACGGTCGTCACCCCCGAGTGGCATTTCCAGCACGACGCGGGCCGCCCGCTCGCCGAGATGGTCGCCGAACGCAGCGCGGAGTTTCCGCAGCACACCGCGCTGATCCACGCTTATGCCACGCGGTTCAACGAGACGATCCCGGGTCCGGTCCCGGGC
>JBBSKI010000022.1:0-25364 GCA_038256425.1 Sphingomonadales bacterium | reverse complement strand
TGAACTGTTCGAGCGCCATCTTCTTGGGGAGCCCGCACTGGTGCTGTTTCAACTCCGGCCCGGTCACGATGACCGAACGGCCCGAAAAATCGACCCGCTTGCCCAAAAGGTTCTGCCGGAAACGGCCCTGTTTGCCTTTCAGCATGTCCGACAGCGATTTCAGCGGCCGCTTGTTGGCGCCGGTGATCACGCGGCCACGGCGACCGTTGTCGAACAAGGCGTCGACCGCTTCCTGGAGCATGCGCTTTTCGTTGCGGACGATGATATCGGGCGCGCGCAGCTCGATCAGGCGCTTCAGACGATTGTTGCGGTTGATCACCCGGCGATACAGATCGTTGAGATCCGAGGTCGCGAAGCGGCCGCCGTCGAGCGGCACCAGCGGACGCAATTCGGGCGGGATCACGGGGACGACCTCAAGGATCATCCACTCGGGCTTGTTGCCCGAATCGATGAAGCTCTCGACCACTTTCAGCCGCTTGATGATCTTCTTGGGCTTGAGCTCGGACTTGGTGACCCGCAGCTCCTCCATCAGATCATCGCGTTCCTGGACGAGGTCGAGGCTCATCAGCATGTGGCGCACGGCTTCCGCGCCGATTCCGGCGGAGAAGGCGTCTTCGCCATACTCGTCCTGCGCGTCGAGCAGCTCGTCCTCGGTGAGGAGCTGGTACTTCTCGAGCGCGGTCAGGCCGGGCTCGATGACTACGTAGGATTCAAAGTAAAGGATGCGCTCGAGCTGCTTGAGCTGCATGTCGAGCAGCAGGCCGATGCGGCTCGGCAGCGACTTCAGGAACCAGATGTGCGCGACGGGAGCGGCCAGCTCGATGTGGCCCATGCGCTCGCGGCGGACCTTGGTGACGGTGACCTCGACGCCGCACTTCTCGCAGACGACGCCCTTGTACTTCATCCGCTTGTACTTGCCGCACAGGCACTCGTAGTCCTTCACCGGACCGAAGATGCGCGCGCAGAACAGGCCGTCGCGCTCGGGCTTGAACGTGCGGTAGTTGATCGTCTCGGGCTTCTTGATTTCGCCGAACGACCACGAGCGAATACGCTCGGGGCTCGCCAGACCGATCTGGATCTGGTCGAAGGTCTCGGGCTTTGCCACCTGGTTGGTGAATTTGGTCAGGTCGTTCATATTCTGGTTCCTCTTGTCCCCGCTTTACGGGGTCAAAACTGGAAAGTTCTTGGCCACGGCGGGGCGGCACGCAGCCGCCCCAGACCGCGCTACTCCGCCGCGCGCTGCAGGTTGATCGCCTCGTCGTCGGCATCGTCGTGATCGATGACCGAGTTCAATTCGACGTTCAGCCCGAGCGAGCGCATTTCCTTGACGAGCACGTTGAAGCTCTCGGGAATGCCCGCCTCGAAGGTATCGTCGCCCTTGACGATCGCCTCGTAGACCTTGGTCCGCCCGACGACATCGTCCGACTTGACCGTGAGCATTTCCTGCAAGGTGTAGGCCGCGCCATAGGCCTGGAGCGCCCAGACCTCCATTTCGCCGAAGCGCTGTCCGCCGAACTGCGCCTTGCCGCCCAGCGGCTGCTGGGTGACGAGGCTGTAAGGCCCGATCGAACGCGCGTGGATCTTGTCGTCCACGAGATGGTGCAGCTTGAGCATGTAGATGTAGCCCACCGTCACCTTGCGATCGAAGGCATCGCCGGTGCGCCCGTCATACAGCGTGACCTGACCGGAGGTATCGAGCCCGGCCAGTTCCAGCATCGCCGAAACGTCGGCCTCGCGCGCGCCATCGAACACCGGAGTGCCCATCGGCACGCCGTTCTTGAGGTTCTCCGACAGCTCGACGATTTCGGCCACCGAACGCGCGTCGATCTCTTCGTGATAGTTCGGCCCGTAGATCAGCTTGAGCCGGTCGACCAGCGCGGTCGGCGGCGCAGCGGCTTCCGGGTTAGGATTGGCATGACGCCATTCTTCCAGTGCCGCAGTGATCTGCTGGCCCAGGCCGCGCGCGGCCCAGCCCAGATGGGTTTCGAAGATCTGCCCGACGTTCATGCGCGACGGCACACCCAGCGGGTTGAGCACGACGTCGACCGGGGTCCCGTCGGCGAGGAACGGCATGTCCTCGGCCGGCAGGATGCGGCTGATGACGCCCTTGTTGCCGTGCCGTCCGGCCATCTTGTCGCCCGGCTGCAGCTTGCGCTTCACCGCGACGAACACCTTGACCATCTTGAGCACGCCGGGTGCGAGCTCGTCGCCCCGCTCGAGCTTCTCGCGGCGGTCCTCGAACTTCTCGTTGATGCCCTTGACGGCTTCTTCGTACTGCGCGCGGACGGCTTCGAGCTGGGTCTGGCGGCTATCGTCGGCGACCGCAAACTTCCACCATTCGTGCTTCTCGACTTCGCCAAGCACGGCCTCGTCGATGTCCTGGCCCTTCTTGGCGGACTTCGGCCCGGCGGCGACGACCTGACCGACCAGCATTTCGCGCAGGCGGTTGTAGGTTGCGCGGTTGAGGATGCCGCGCTCGTCCTCGCGGTCCTTGGCGAGGCGTTCGATTTCCTCGTTCTGGATTGCGCGGGTACGGTCGTCGATCTCGATGCCGTGACGGTTGAACACCCGGACCTCGACGATGGTGCCCGAAACGCCCGGCGGCAGCTTGAGCGATGTGTCGCGCACGTCGCTGGCCTTTTCGCCGAAGATCGCGCGGAGAAGCTTTTCCTCCGGCGTCATCGGCGATTCACCCTTGGGGGTGATCTTGCCAACCAGGATATCGCCCGGATGCACTTCCGCGCCGATGTAGACGATCCCGGCCTCGTCGAGGTTGCGCAGGGCTTCCTCGCCAACGTTGGGAATGTCGCGGGTGATGTCTTCCGGCCCGAGCTTGGTGTCGCGGGCCATGACCTCGAATTCCTCGATATGGATCGAGGTGAACACGTCGTCCTTGACGATGCGTTCGGAGATCAGGATCGAATCCTCATAGTTGTAGCCGTTCCACGGCATGAACGCGACGAGGCTGTTACGGCCCAGCGCCAGTTCGCCGAGATCGGTCGAGGGACCGTCGGCCAGGATGTCGCCGGATTCGACCACTTCGCCGACCTTAACCAGCGGACGCTGGTTGATGCAGGTGTTCTGGTTCGAACGCTGGAACTTCTGCAGCGTGTAGATATCGACGCCCGACTTGCCCGGCTCGATCTCGCCATTGGCGCGGATCACGATGCGGGTCGCATCGACCTGATCGACCGTGCCGCCGCGCAGCGCGGAAATCGCCGCCCCGCTATCGCGCGCCACGGTCTCTTCCATGCCGGTGCCGACGAACGGTGCCTCGGCCTGAACCAGCGGCACCGCCTGGCGCTGCATGTTCGAGCCCATCAGTGCGCGGTTGGCGTCATCGTTTTCCAGGAACGGGATCAGCGAAGCGGCGACCGAGACGAGCTGCTTGGGCGAAACGTCCATCAGCGTGACCGTGTCGCGCGGAGCCATGACGAACTCGCCGCTTTCACGCGCCGAGACCAGCTCGTCGATGTAGCGGCCGTCCGCACCGGTTTCGGCCGAGGCCTGCGCAACGGTGTGCTTCTGCTCTTCCATCGCCGAAAGATAGACCACGTCACTGGTCACGACGCCGTCGATGACCTTGCGGTACGGCGTCTCGATGAAGCCGTACTTGTTGACCCGGCTGAACGAGGCGAGGCTGTTGATCAGGCCGATGTTCGGGCCTTCTGGCGTCTCGATCGGGCAGATCCGGCCGTAATGGGTCGGGTGAACGTCGCGGACTTCGAAGCCCGCGCGCTCACGCGTCAAGCCGCCCGGTCCGAGCGCCGACACGCGGCGCTTGTGGGTAACTTCGGATAGAGGGTTGGTCTGATCCATGAACTGCGAGAGCTGCGACGAGCCGAAGAACTCGCGCACCGCGGCGACCGCAGGCTTGGCATTGATCAGGTCGTTGGGCATGACGGTCGAGACATCGACCGACGACATGCGCTCCTTCACGGCGCGCTCCATGCGGAGCAGCCCGACGCGGTACTGGTTCTCCAGCAGTTCGCCGACCGAACGGACCCGGCGGTTGCCGAGGTTGTCGATGTCGTCGACTTCGCCCTTGCCGTCCTTGAGGTTCACCAGCTCCTTGACCACCGCGAGGATATCCTCGGTGCGCAGCGTGGTGATGGTGTCCTCGGCATCCAGGCCAAGGCGCATGTTGAGCTTGACCCGGCCGACAGCCGAAAGGTCATAGCGATCGGCATCGAAGAACAGGCCCTCGAACAGCGCTTCGGCGGTTTCACGCGTCGGCGGTTCGCCCGGGCGCATCACGCGATAGATGTCGGCCAGCGCCTGATCGCGCTCTTCGGCCTTGTCCGCCTTCATCGTGTTGCGGATCCAGGGACCCGTGTTGTTGTCGATGTCGAGCAGTTCGAGCCGGTCGATCCCGGCGGTGTCGAGCTTCTCGAGGTTCTCCGAGCTGACTTCGTCGCCCGCCTCGATGTGGATCGCGCCCGTGCTCTCGTTGATCAGATCGCGCGAGGCGAAGCGGCCGAAGATTTCCTCGGTCGGGATCAGCAGTTCCTTGAGCCCGTCCTTCTGCGCCTTGTTGGCAGCGCGCGGGCTGATCTTGGTACCGGCCGGAAAGATTTCTTCTCCCGTCGCCGCATCGACGATCGCGAAGGTCGGCTTCTGGCCGCGCCATTGCTCGACCACGAACGGCACGATCCAGCCGCCCTGGCCGCGCACCCAGGTGACCTTGGCGTAGAATTCTTCGAGGATCTGCTCACCGTCGAGGCCCAGCGCATAAAGCAGCGCGGTAACCGGCAGCTTGCGCTTGCGGTCGATCCGGACGTTGACGATGTCCTTGGCGTCGAATTCGAAATCGAGCCACGAGCCACGATACGGGATGACCCGCGCGGCGAACAGGTACTTGCCGCTGGAGTGCGTCTTGCCGCGATCGTGATCGAACAGCACGCCCGGCGAACGGTGCATCTGGCTGACGATAACCCGCTCAGTGCCGTTGATGATGAAGGTGCCGTTTTCCGTCATCAGGGGCATGTCGCCCATGTAGACGTCCTGCTCCTTGATATCGACGAGACTCTTGGTCTCGGTGTCGTGATCGACCTCGAAGGTCGCCAGGGTCAGCGTTACCTTCATCGGCGCGGCATAAGTGATCCCGCGCTGGCGGCACTCGGTGGTGTCGTACTTCGGGGGCTCGAGGACGTAGCCGCCCTCTTTCTTGATATCGAGGCTGGCGGTGCCGGCAAAATCCTGGATCGGGAAGACCGAACGAAGGGTCTTTTCAAGGCCCGAGACATAGCCGGTCGAGGGATCCGAGCGCAGGAACTGCTCGTAGCTTTCGCGCTGGACCTCGATCAGGTTGGGCATCGCCACGACTTCGTGGATGTCGCCGAAAATCTTGCGGATGCGCTTCTTGGCGCTGGACCGCGCGAAACGGGGAGCCACTGCCGTGGCTGCGGGGGTCTTGGGGGTCGCCATGAGAGAGCTTGCCTCGTCGGTGGCGGGCCGGGGATGCCGGGCCGCAGGAAAAATCGCACAACGCGGGTGGGGCACCGACGCGCAAAGCGGCCGCATGGCAAAGACAACCCCTTTCGGGAGCCCCTGGCCCGCAGCCTCATCGCGTCGTCCGGCAATCTCGTCGCTTCCTTCCCGGGTG
Organism: Sphingomonadales bacterium; assembly: GCA_038256425.1. Taxonomy (GTDB): domain Bacteria; phylum Pseudomonadota; class Alphaproteobacteria; order Sphingomonadales; family Sphingomonadaceae; genus Novosphingobium. The sequence continues at coordinate 19,759 of JBBSKI010000022.1, read as the reverse complement.
GGTCCCGCGCATGGACCCGCCTTGCTCGAAGCGTCGAGCGAGTGAGTTCTATACGCAGGGGGACCGCAAGTGTCAAACCTGGCGGTCGATCGCGGCTAGGTATTCACGGCGGCACGCGAATAGCGGTAATTAACCAGTTTTAGCGCGAAGTGATTGAGCGATATCGGGTACAAGAGGCGTTGAGACGTCGGTGCGGTCGCACGCCATCGTCCAGTCTCCTCACGCGCCCGTTTTCGAGCGCGTTGGTAAATGGAGAAGTCGTGATGTCCGCTGCGGAACTGACGCGCCCCGAGCCGCCCCAAGTGCCGCGCCGGGCCGAGCGTCAGCCGTTTGCCGCCAGCGTCCAGTGCCGCCGGGGAATGGCGCGCGAAACCGTCGAGGTGATCGACCTTTCGGCCAGCGGCGCGCGGATCCGGACCCTGTACCCGTTGCGCATGGGGCATCCGGTATGGCTGCGACTGCCCCGGCTCGAACCGATCGAGGCGCGAGTGGTGTGGACCCGGGGCTGCGAATCGGGCTGCGAATTCGTCCGCGCGCTCCATCCGGCGGTGTTCGACACCATTGCACAGCGCGGCTGACACCACTGGCGAACGATTTGCCGGCACTCCTGCATCGGCCATCGCTCTTCCCCCACGAAATTTCCGTTTAACAATCAGTCCCATATCGTTTTTCAATATTTATTGATTGACGATATGGGAAGCTGTGTTTATTGCTTTTCGATATCAAGTGTATCGGAGAACAATCAATGACCCGCTTCCATTTCGCCCAGATCGTCTCGATCGCCATGTCAGCCGCCTTCGTGGTGGTGACATGGCTCCCCACGGTCAGCGTTCCGCTCGCCTGACCTCCGCTTTCACCACATCAGAAAGGTATCGTTATGACCCGCACATATTCCAATCGCCTGACCGCCGCCGTGATGGCCGTCGTCCTCGTGCTCGGCACCTGGCTTCCTACGCTGGCCGTCCCCGCCGACATTCAGTTCGCTGCGACGTCGCCCACCGTCGAACTGGCCTGACCATCCTGGCGATCGAGGAGAACCACCATGACAACATTTCGCGAGGATCCACTGCTTGGTGTCGCCCGGGCGATCCTGACCTTCCTGATGGGGCTGGCCATATTCGTTGGCGCTGTTCTCTTGCTCGTAGTGCCAGCCGTGCTGTTCAATCAGGAGGCGGTGGTGATCGAACTGGGCAAGACCGGCAATGCAATTGATGGCGACATGATCGGCGCAATCCTCGCCATCCTTGGCCTTGTCGTGTTTATGGCGGTGATAACCTTCATGTTCGTGCGCCACTTGCGCCGGATCGTGGACACTGTGCGACAGGGCGATCCCTTCATCCCCGTCAACGCCGTGCGGCTTCGGGCGATGGCATGGTTGAGCATTGTGATCCAACTGGCCGCGCTGTTCGCTGGAGCGCTCACCATGTGGCTGGATGAGGTCACCAAGGATGTGGAAGCCAACTTCGACGTCTCCATCGGTGGAATTCTACTGCCTCTCGTCCTGTTCATCCTCGCTCGAGTCTTCCGCCGCGGCGCGGAAATGCGCGAAGAGCTGGAAGGGACCGTTTGATGGAAACCGCAGACACCGCTCCGCTCGACGCGGGGACCCGCATCGTCGTGACCCTCGACGACATGCTCCATCAGCGCCGCATGACCCTCACCGAGCTGGCCGAGAAGGTCGACATCACGCTGGCCAACCTCTCGATCCTCAAGACCGGCAAGGCCAAGGCAATCCGCTTCACCACGCTGGAAGCGATTTGTGCCGCGCTCGAATGCCAGCCGGGAGACTTGCTGGGGTATCGCGCAGAGGAGGCCGGAACCGCCACTTGATGGACAAACTTGACTTACTCCCTGGTTTCCCCCAGAGGCCCGCCCCGACCGGCGGGTCTCGTTTTATGCGGGGCAGGCCGGTCATCCGTCCAAGACAGTCGGTGCCCGGAATTCTCCGGGCTTAATTTCCGACCCAGACGGGGAAACGAGTTTTCCGGCTTCCGCCCCGCGCGGAAAGCCCTGGCGTTTGCGGACGCCGCCTCCTTCCCCCTCACTGGACTCGTCCGCCTCGCGCCCCGGCGCGGTGCGGCAATGCAGCCGGTCGTTCGCGCAATGCGTGCGACCTATAATGAAGGAATACGCATGGATCGTTCGCAGAAAGCCGAAGCGGTCGCAGCACTCTCCGCAACCTTCAAGGAGGCCGGGGTCGTTGTCGTCACCCGCAACCTCGGCATGACCGTGGCCCAGTCCACCGTGCTGCGCACCAAAATGCGCGACGCGGGCGCCCAGTTCAAGGTTTCGAAGAACACGCTGGCAAGGCTCGCAATCGCCGATACCGACTATGCCGGGATCGACGATCTGCTCGTCGGGCCGGTGGCGCTGGCGACATCGGTCGATCCGGTCGCGGCCGCCAAGGTCGCGATCGATTTCGCCAAGACCAACGACAAGCTGGAGATCGTCGGCGGATCGATGGGCGCGCAAGTGCTCAATCCGGAGGGGATCAAGGCCCTCGCCTCGCTGCCGTCGCTCGACGAGCTGCGGGGTCGCCTGATCGGCCTGATCCAGGCCCCGGCCACCAAGATCGCACAGGTCATCGTCGCCCCCGCCAGCAAGCTGGCCCGGGTGTTCAATGCCTATGCCGAAAAAGACGCAGCCTGACGCTTACCCAATCTCGTCCGATTTTACGCAATCCAGTGACTCAATCCGAAGGAAACCATCATGGCCGACATCGCCAATCTCGTTGAAGAACTCTCGAAGCTGACCGTCCTCGAAGCCGCCGATCTCGCCAAGGCGCTCGAAGAGAAGTGGGGCGTTTCGGCCGCCGCTGCGGTTGCCGTTGCCGGCCCCGCCGCCGAAGCCTCTGCCCCGGTCGAGGAAAAGACCGAATTCGACGTCATCCTGACCGGCGACGGCGGTAAGAAGATCCAGGTCATCAAGGAGGTCCGCGCGATCACCCAGCTGGGCCTGACCGAAGCCAAGACCCTCGTCGAGAGCGCCCCCAAGGCGATCAAGGAAGGCGTCAACAAGGCCGAAGCCGAGGAAATCAAGGCCAAGGTCGAAGCCGCTGGCGGTACCGTCGAGATCAAGTAATCCTGTGCGGGGGCCGCAAGGCTCCCCGCGACAAGCGATTTGCGGGTGTCTTGAAGCACCCGTGAAGGAAGGGCGGTCCGCAAGGGCCGCCCTTTTTCGCGTCCGCTGTTGCCGCCATGCCGCAAGGCCGAGCCAATCGCATAGGTTGGGGCCGTGCCGGGTTCCCCGCCGTTACGCCCGCGCCTATCCGGACCGGCTTTATGTCTGGCGAATCGATCCTGCTGCCTGTCCGGGCCCCCTCCCCCGCGCGCGTCGAACTGCGCGCGACGCTGGCGCTTGCCATCCCGCTGGCCGGGGCGAACCTGTTGCAGATGGCGGTCTACGCGGTCGATGTGGTGTTCATCGCGCGATTGGGGCCGGAGGCGCTGGCGGCAGCGTCGCTCTCGGTTGCGCTGTTCGGGCTGCTGATGTGGACGATGTCCGGGCTGGTCGGGGCCGCCGCGCCGATCATCGCGGCCGAGCTTGGTGCGCGCCGCCATGCGGTGCGCGAAGTGCGGCGTTCGGTGCGGATGGGCGGGTGGCTGGCCGTCGCCGCGGGGCTGGTGGTCATGGCGATCTGCGCGTTTGGTGAGCCGCTGCTGCTGCTGGCGGGGCAGAGCCCGGCGGTGGCCGCGCGGGCCGGGCCGTTCCTGATGGTGCTGATGTTCGCCGCGATCCCCTCGATCATGGCCTCGTTATTGCGGGTGTTCGTATCGGCACTGGGACGCCCCGGTATTGCCACCTGGATCAGCGCTCTGGCGCTCGCGCTCAACGCACTGGGCAATTATGCCCTGGTCTTCGGCAATCTCGGCGCACCCGCGTGGGGGCTGATCGGGTCGGCTGTGTCGAGCGTGATCGTCAGCCTCGCGATGGTCGGTGCCTATGCCATCGTCATCGCGCGTGACCGGCGGATGCGGCGCTACCGCCTGTTGGGGCGCTGGTGGCGCGGGGAATGGAGCCGCCTGCGCGATATGCTGCGGATCGGTCTGCCGATCGCCGCCACGATCCTGGCCGAGGCCGGGCTGTTTTCGGGGGCGGCGTTCCTGATGGGGCTCATCGGCGAGGCGGAACTGGCCGGGCACACGCTGGCGCTGCAACTGGCCGCGCTCGCTTTTCAGGTGCCGTTCGGGATTGGCCAGGCGACCACGATCCGGGTGGGCTTTTTCCATGGCGCAGGCGACAGCGAGGGAATCAGGCGCGCGGGCAACACCGGGATCGCGCTGGGCGCGGCGTTCATGGTGCTGACCGCCGCGATCATGGTGCTGGCCCCGCGCACGATCCTGTATCTCTACGTCGATCCCTATGCCCCCGCCAACGCCGCGATGGTCGGCTTCGCGCTGCAATTCATGGTCCTGGCTGCCGCGTTCCAGCTGTTCGACGGGCTGCAGGCGGTGACGGCGGGTGCCTTGCGCGGATTGCAGGACACCCAAAAGCCGATGTGGATCGCGATCTTCGGCTATTGGGGGCCGGGCATGGCGACCGCGGTCGGGCTGGGGTTCTTCACGCCCTTGCGCGGGGTCGGGGTGTGGACCGGGCTGGCAGTGGGGCTGGTGGTGGTCGCAACCCTACTGCTGCTGCGCTGGCGCGCGCGCGAGAAACTGGGGCTGCTGCCGGCGCCAAATCTCGCGTAGGTTTTTAGCCGCGCAGCTTGACGCTGTGCCCTTTGGGACCCATATGCGCCGCGCTGGCACTCTACCCATGTGAGTGCCAAGCCTTCTTTTACCATGGACCAAGGGAGAAACCCATGAATTTCCGTCCACTGCACGACCGCGTGCTCGTGCGCCGTATCGAAGCCGAGGAAAAGACCGCCGGCGGCATCATCATCCCCGATAGCGCCAAGGAAAAGCCCAGCGAGGGCGAGGTCGTCTCGGTCGGCTCGGGCGCACGCGCCGAGAACGGCACGATTACCCCGATGGACCTCAAGGCGGGCGACCGCATCCTGTTCGGCAAGTGGTCGGGCACCGAGGTCAAGGTCGATGGCGAGGACCTGCTGATCATGAAGGAATCGGATGTTCTGGGCGTGATGTCCTGAACGACCGCCTGAACGATCAAGTACTTCCCCAATTCACGACATTCTGAAGGAACAAGACAATGGCAGCCAAGGACGTACGCTTTTCGCGCGATGCGCGCGAACGCATCCTCAAGGGCGTGGACATCCTCGCCGACGCGGTGAAGGTCACGCTGGGCCCCAAGGGCCGCAACGTGGTGATCGACAAGAGCTTCGGCGCACCGCGCATCACCAAGGACGGCGTCACCGTCGCCAAGGAAATCGAACTCAAGGACAAGTTCGAGAACATGGGCGCGCAGATGCTGCGCGAAGTCGCCAGCAAGACCAACGACCAGGCCGGTGACGGCACCACCACCGCCACCGTGCTCGCCCAGGCGATCGTCCGCGACGGCATGACCGCCGTTGCAGCGGGCATGAACCCGATGGACCTGAAGCGCGGGATCGACATCGCGGTCATCAAGGTCGTCGAAGACCTCAAGGCCCGTTCGAAGCCGGTTTCGGGCAACCGCGAGATTGCCCAGGTCGGGATCATCTCGGCCAATGGCGACGTCGAAGTCGGTGAGAAGATTGCCGAAGCGATGGACAAGGTCGGCAAGGAAGGCGTCATAACCGTCGAGGAAGCCAAGGGTCTCGAGTTCGAGCTCGATGTGGTCGAGGGTATGCAGTTCGATCGCGGCTACCTGTCGCCCTACTTCATCACCAACCCCGACAAGATGACCGTCGAGCTGGAAAACCCCTACATCCTGATCCACGAGAAGAAGCTGTCGTCGCTCCAGGCGATGCTGCCGATCCTCGAGGCCGTGGTGCAGTCGGGTCGTCCGCTGCTGATCATCGCCGAGGACATCGAGGGCGAGGCGCTCGCCACGCTGGTGGTCAACAAGCTGCGCGGCGGCCTGAAGGTCGCGGCAGTCAAGGCCCCCGGGTTTGGCGATCGTCGCAAGGCGATGCTGGGCGATATCGCCACCCTGACGCTGGGCGAGATGATTTCCGAGGACCTCGGGATCAAGCTCGAGAACGTCACCGTTGGCATGCTCGGCCAGGCCAAGCGCGTCACCATCGACAAGGACAACACCACGATCGTCGACGGTGCCGGTTCGGCGGACGACATCAAGGCCCGGGTCGAACAGATCCGTGCCCAGATCGAGACCACGACCAGCGATTACGACAAGGAAAAGCTGCAGGAGCGTCTGGCCAAGCTGGCCGGCGGTGTTGCGGTGATCAAGGTCGGCGGCGCCTCGGAAATCGAAGTCAAGGAGCGCAAGGACCGCGTCGACGACGCGCTTCACGCGACCCGTGCGGCGGTCGAGGAAGGCATCGTTCCCGGCGGCGGTACCGCGCTGCTTTATGCGACCAAGGCGCTCGATGGCCTCAAGGGTGCCAACGACGATCAGACCCGCGGGATCGATATCGTCCGCAAGGCGATCCTCACCCCGCTGCGTCAGATCGCCGAGAATGCCGGCCATGACGGTGCGGTGATTTCGGGCAACCTGCTGCGCGAAGGCAACCAGGCGATCGGCTTCAACGCCGCGACCGACGTCTACGAAGACCTGACGGCGGCGGGCGTGGTCGATCCGACCAAGGTCGTGCGTATCGCGCTGCAGGATGCAGCATCGGTCGCCGGCCTGTTGATCACCACCGAAGCGGCGATCAGCGAGCGGCCCGACGACAAGCCGGCCATGGGCGGCATGGGCGGCGGCGGCGGCATGGGCGGTATGGGCGGGATGGACTTCTAAAGTCCGACCTACCTTCGCTAGAAACAGGGGCCGGGAGAGCGATCTCCCGGCCCTTTGTCTTTGCGGGCAAAAGCGGCTGGTCGCGTGGTATGGCCAGCATCGCAATCGATCCCGCACTGTATTTGCACGCTAGACAATCGCCATCGTTTTTACCGGATTTTCAGGCCTTTCTGGGATGCTCTCGTCGAAGCGAGGAGACCCAAGTGGTCGATGATCGGACCTACAAGTGCGGAAAGTGCCGCGACAGCGATGGCTTTGCGCTGCCGATCAGCATGGCGTTTCAGCCCATTGTCGATTGTGATACCGGGATGCCGTTCGCCTACGAAGCCCTGGTTCGCGGTTGCGACGGCCAGTCGGCCGCCGAAGTCCTGGCCGGGGTGGACGAGGAAACGCGTTATACCTTCGACCAGCGCTGCCGGGTGGTCGCAATCGAACAGGCAGTGCGCGCCGGGCTGGTCGAGTCCGGCGCCAAGCTTTCGATCAACTTCCTGCCCGGCGCGGTCTATTCGCCCGCCGCATGCATCCAGCTGACCTTGCGCACGGCGCGCGCTGTGGGGCTGCCGCTCGACCGGCTGATTTTCGAGTTCACTGAAAACGAGCCGATGCTCGACACCGGTCACGTCGCAACGATCGTCCAGCATTATCGCCAGATGGGGTTTGGCTGCGCGATCGACGACTTCGGAGCCGGCCATTCGGGGCTTAATCGGCTGGCGGTGTTACACCCCGACTACGTCAAGCACGACATGGAACTGGTGCGCGGCATCGATAACGACATGCGCCGCCGCGCGATCGTTTCCGGGTTGGTCGCGATGTGTCGCCAGCTGGGTGTTACGCTGATCGCCGAAGGAATCGAGACGCCGGGCGAGCGCGATACGTTGCGTTTGCTCGGCGTGCGCTACCTCCAGGGCTACCTGTTTGCACGCCCGGCGTTTGAGGCACTGCCGCCAATCGTCTGGGAATCGGGCATCGGCGGCGACATGGCGTTAGCCGCCGCCTAGACCCTGTTTCACCCGAACTCCGCCTTCCTCGGCCCCAGATAGCCGAACAGGTACGCCCCGACCTTGCGTATCTGGATCTCCTCTGCGCCCTCGGTGATGCGATAACGGCGGTGGTGGCGAAAGATGTGTTCGAACGGCTTGTGCCGCGAATAGCCGATCCCGCCGTGGACCTGCATCGCCCGGTCGGCGGCCTCGCAGACCAGCCGGTTGGCCCAGTAGTTGCACATCGATATCTTGTCGGAGAGGCGGTGCTCCAGCTCCTTGTGCGGCATCCGGTCCATTCCCCACGCGGTCTTGTAGATCAGCAAGCGGAGCATTTCGCACTGGGTCGCCAGCTCGACGAGCGGGAACTGGATGGCCTGGTTGCGCGCAAGCTCTGCCCCGAACGGCTTGCGTATCCGGGCATATCTGATGCTTTCCTCGACGCAGAAGGTCGCCGCGCCGAGGCTCGATGCCGCTTGGCGGATCCGGTTCTGGTGGACGAAGCTCTGTGCCAGGCTGAGGCCGCGGCCTTCCTCACCGAGGATCGCACTGTCGGGCACCCACACGTCGTTGAGAAAGAACCGCGCGTGATCGGTCGGCATGTTGAAGGTCCACAGGTACTCGTCGATTTTCAGCCCCGGAGTCGGGTTGGGAACCAGGAAGCAGGTGATCCCCTTCGCATCGCCTGCCGCGCCGCCGGTGCGCGCGAACAGCGCGACGTGGCTGGCAATGTGCATCCCCGTGATCCACATTTTCGATCCGTCGATCCGCCAGCCGGAGACGCCATCGCGCACTTCGGGCACGGCCCGCGTCTCCATGTGGGTGGCATCGGAGCCGTGATCGGGTTCGGTCAGCCCGAAGGCGACCCGTCGTTCACGCGCGAACCCGCCAAGGATGAATTCCTGCTTCTGCGCCTCGGTCCCGAACTGGTCGAACATTGCGACGAACGGAAAGTTGCCGACGATTGAGTGCTCGTTCTGGAGATCGTTGTGGAGGCCGAGGCCCTTGGCGGCAAAGCGGTCGCGGATGACCGCCATCCACAGGTTCGCGCCATCCTTGCCGCCATACTGCCTGGGCGCCGAAAACCGCCAGTGCCCGGCCTTGTCGGCGCGGGCGGTGGCCTCGCGCAGCAGCGCCTCCCACTCGGGCCGGGGGAGGCCCTGATCCTCGAAATCGGTGCGCGCCCATTCGCGCCGGTGGTCGAAGAACCGAATGTTGTCGTCGGCGGCCTCGAGCGGCGCGATCTCATCGGCGATGAATGTATCGAGTTCGGCGAGATAGGCCACGAGATCGGCGGGCAGATCGAAATCCATTATTAAGCTCCCTGTTTCAGGCGGACCATCTTTCGCGCGCGGGCGCGATCGAAGGGTATTTGGGCTGATCGGCGATGAGTTTGTCCAGCGCCATGCGCCGCAGCCGGGTGAGCAGACCGGGCTCGGCAAGCGTCGTTTCGCCGGCGAGCAGCGCGTCGGCGAGAATGCGGTCGTGCGGATCGGGTCGCAGTGCCAGTTCGCGTGCAGCGATCCCCAGCGCATTGCGTGCGACGGCAAGGTCGAAGCGGTCGCGTCCGGAGAAGCGCTCCTTGATACTGGCCAGCCATTCGGAAACCGCTGCCAATAGTTCGCCAGTGTCAGGCTCCCCGGTGGACGCTGGGAGCCTGACCGGCGATGGCGGCATGGCGCGCTCTTGCTCGGCCAGCGGGGCCTCGATCTCGAGAAGCAGCAGGAGGTCGAGTTCCTGCTCGGCAGCGCGCCGTGCGACGACCACGCGCTCGATGCTACGATCCGCGCCCGAACGCCAATAAGCCCCCATCTTCAGACAGCCCAGCGCCCACCAGACGGTACGATAGACCAGCCAGAAGCGGAACCGCGCCGGGTCCACTGGTGCGCCCCCGGCCTCGCGGTAGGCGGCAAACAGATCGTCCAGCGATCCCAGTCCAAAGCCCGGCCGGTCGAGCCGCCCGAACCGCCACACCGCCATGCAGCCGAACGCAAGATCCTCGTGGAAATCGCCGAGATGGGCCAGCTCCCAGTCGAGCACCCCGGTCAGCCGGACGACCTCGCCTTCGGCCTGCGCCATCAGGTTGCCGATCCGGAAATCGCCGTGGATCAGGCGCGGCTCGCCAGGAGCAGGCAGGTTGGCCCGCAGCCAGGCAAGGCCCAGTGCGATGATGGGCCGGTCCCCGCCATAAGTAGCGAATTCTGCGGCGAGCCCCTCGACTCCAGCGGCTGCATCGAGGCGGGGCAGATGCGCGAGCTTATCCGGATCGACCCGGTGGATCGCTGCCAGCGCCGCGCCGAGGTCGCTTAGCAGCTCTGCCCCGCCCCTATCGAGCAGGCTGGCAGGTACCGCGCTCCCGGCAATCCGGCGCATCACGAAGCCTGAGCCGAGGGCATCGTCCGGCCCGAGTTCGGCGACCACTTCGGGAGCGGGAACGCCGGTCGCCCGCGCCATGCGGATCACGGCAGCCTCGCCCGCATGATCGAGGCTGCGCCCCGCCATCATTTCCGCCGAGGGCGCCCGGCGCAGGACGAATTCCTCCTTACCGCAGGCAAAGGCCCAGCTTTCCATGTTGGCGCCGCCGCTCAACCGTTCGAGCCGCGCGACTTCGCCGGCGATCCCGGCGCGCCCCAGAACCGTCCCGAGGCCTTTGATGAGGACATCCTCCAACTGTCGATTCGCCTCGCCCATTCATCCTTCGTTAGCCGTGTCGTGCACATTATCCAGCCCAGTCGAGCCAGCATTCCGATGATCCGTGGAACCGGCGGCTTGCCAAGGACGCGTTAAACTCGTTTATTTGTGAAGGGTTGAACATGGGACTGGCAGTTATGGGTGGAGCCTTCGCGCGCACATCGTTGAGCATCGGCCTGGCCGCGCTGGCGCTCGTCGCCGCGCCATCCGCTTCAGCGCGGGACAGCTACGAAACAGCCTCGGCCAGTTTCACTCCCTCGTCGCTCGATCGCGAGCTTGAACGCCAGCTCGCGATGATCGCTTCCCAAACTTCCGGCAAAGTCGGGATCTACGCCGCCGAGATCGACGGCGCACGCCAGGTCGCGATTAACCGCGATCACGCCTTCCCGATGGCCAGCACGATGAAAATCGCGGTCGCTGCCGCTTACCTGCAAGGGGTCGACGAACAGCGCCTGGCGCTCGACAGCGAATATCCGCTGCGGATCGGAACCGGCGTGACCGGGCCCGACGGACGCATCGTTACGCGTCCGGGGATGAGCCTGACCGCGCAGAGCCTGATCGAACTGATGATCACCAAGAGTAACAATCAGGCGACCGATGCGCTGCTCCAGGCCGTCGGCGGACCGGCAGCGGTCAACCGCTGGCTGGCTTCGGCGGGGATCATGGGCCAGCGGATCGATCGCGATATTGCCACCTTGCTGCGCGACGATCTGGAAAAGAACGATCCTTCGCTGGGAATCGACAAGCGCGATTCGAGCACGCCGGCCGCGATGGCACAGTTGCTCGGCGCGCTGCACCGCGGCGAGGTGCTGAGCGCTCAGAGCCGTGCGGTGCTGCTCGGCGCGATGAGCCGCTGCCAGACAGGCAAGACCCGCATCCCCGCGCTGCTCCCGGCCGGAACGCTCGTCGCGCACAAGACCGGAACCCTGTTCAGCCAGACGAGCGATGTCGGGATCATCCGCCTGCCCGACGGGCGCAGTGTTGCGCTGGCAGTGTTCATCGCCGGTCCCGAAAGCCACGCCGCGCACAACCGCCAGATCGCCGCTATTGCGCGCGCGGTTTACGACAACTTCAACAGCGGATCCTACGAGGCCAGCCAGGTCGCGCGCCGCTAGCAGCGCTGCGATCGCTTGTGATGGGCGGCATGGGCCGCTTGCAATCGGCAATAGAAAAGGGCGCGACCATCGGCCGCGCCCTTTCCCTTGTCTTGCTGAACCGAACGTCGAATCAGTCGGCCTTGGCTTCGGCCGCAGTCTCGCCCTGAACGGCGGCTTCGGTGTTGGCAGCTGCATTGGCAGCGGCATCGTCGATGTTCTCGGTCGCCTTGCCGGCTTCCTGAGCGGCACCGGCCACATCGTCAGCGGCGCCTTCGACGGCGGCACCGGCGGCGTCAACGTTGGCAGCCGTATCGGCGGCCGCGGCATCGGCGGTTTCGGCAGCGGCGTCTTCGGTCTTTTCCGAGCAACCGGCGAGAGCGAACGAGGTGCCGACGATCGCGGCCAGAATCATTTTGCGCATGGGTAAGTTCCTTGAACTGTGGGAATAAACCACGCTTGCGGACCGGTCGGCGGTCTCGGGCGTAAAGTCTACCAAATCGGAAGACTTCACGCGCCCATTAGAGCCTTGCGCAGGCGCGTGCAAGCGCCGAGCGCAACGGCTCGCCGCAATTGGTCGGTAGGGACGCTAATCGCCGAATGTGGCAGCGCTATGACCACTGCGACAGGGCGTTTCGATTTCGCGCCACGATTGCGCCGTTGGCAAGCTGGTGACGTGCCGGTGCGCCGCTGCTAGGCCCGGTACATGAGCACCCGCCAGCATCTCTTTCTGGTCGATGGATCGGCCTACATCTTCCGCGCCTATCATCGGCTTCCACCACTGACCAATCCGCACGGCGTGCCGGTCGGCGCAGTTTACGGCTACACCACGATGCTGTGGCGCCTGGCCGAAGATCTCAACAAGGCCGACGGTCCAACTCATCTGGCGGTGATTCTCGACAAGGGTTCAACCAGTTTCCGCAACAAGCTGTATGACCAGTACAAGGCCCATCGCCCGCCTCCGCCCGAGGATCTGATCCCCCAGTTCCCGCTAATCCGGGATGCAACCCGCGCGTTTAGCCTGGCCTGCATCGAGGAGGACGATCTCGAGGCCGACGACCTGATCGCCAGCTATGCCCGCGCCGCCACGCTGCGCGGCTGGGACGTGACCATCGTCAGCTCGGACAAGGACCTGATGCAGTTGGTCGGCAAGTGCGCAGAAGGTGGCGGCTGCATCGACATGCTCGATACGATGAAGAACCTGCGGATCGGCGTTCCCGAGGTTGTCGAGAAGTTCGGCGTGCTGCCCGAACTGGTCGGCGATGTGCTCGCGCTGATGGGGGACGCGGTCGATAACGTCCCCGGCATTCGCGGGATCGGGCCGAAGACGGCCACCAAATTGATCCAGGACTACGGCGATCTCGAATCGGCGCTCGCTGCGGCACCGGCGATGAAGCCATCGAAAATGCAGCAAAGCCTGATCGACCAGGCCGAGATGGCGCGCCTCAGCCGCGTGCTGGTCCAGCTCAAGGAAGACTGCGACCTGCCGATTGCGCTGGAGGATTTTGCGTTGCAGGCGATCCCGCCAGCGCCGCTCGCCGCCTTTCTGACCGAGCACGGCTTCACCAGCCTGCTGAAGCGGCTGGATGCAGGCGGAACCGCGCCTGGTCCCAAGACCCAGCTCAACCCGGCCAAGCCGACGACGCCGGGGGCGGCCACCTCGCCCGGGGGCAACCGCCAGCCCCTGCCCGCCTTGCCGCCGGTCGATCTGGGAGCTTACGAATGCGTCCAGACCGCCGAACGGCTTGCCGCGTGGATCGCGCGGGGCTTTGCCGCGCGCGCCATCGCGATCGATACCGAGACCAGCGCGCTCGATCCGATGCGCGCCGAACTTGTCGGGATCAGCCTCGCGCTGGGCCCGAACGATGCCTGCTACATTCCGCTAAGACACGGCGGCAACGACATGTTTGCCGAGAAGCCGGTCCAGATCGACCGGGCCGAGGCGCTGACGCTGCTCAAACCGCTGCTGGAAAGCGATGCGGTGCTGAAGATCGGCCAGAACATCAAATACGATCTCACGATCCTTGCCCGGCACGGGATCGCGGTGGCCCCGATCGATGACACGATGGTGATGAGCTTCGATCTCGACGCGGGGCGCAGCGAGGACGGCATCGGCGGGGGCCATGGGATGGACGAACTGGCCACCCGGCACCTTGGCCACACTACGATGACCTACAAGGACATTTGCGGTACCGGGAAGAAGGCGATCCCGTTCGGCGAAGTTCCGCTCGACCGAGCCACCCGATATGCCGCCGAAGATGCCGACGTCACCTGGCGGCTGCACCGCCTGCTCAAGCCCCGGCTCGCCGAAGAGGCTGCGACGCGGGTCTATCAGACGGTCGATCGCCCGCTGATCGCCGTGGTCGCGCAAATGGAGCGCCACGGGATCAAGGTCGACCGTGATCGGCTGGCGCGGCTGTCGGGCGAATTTGCAGAGACCATCGCCGCGCTGGAAGGCGAAATCCATGGCCTGGCGGGCGGCCCGTTCTCAATCGGCAGCCCCAAACAGCTGGGCGAAGTGCTGTTCGACCGGATGGGCTACAAGGGTGGCCGCAAGGGCAAGAGCGGGCTCTATTCGACCGATCAGGCGATCCTCGAAGGGCTGGCGTCCCAGCCCAACGAGCGCGGCGCGGAAATTCCCGGCAAGGTGCTCGAGTGGCGTCAGCTTTCCAAGCTCCGCTCGACCTATACCGAGGCACTGCAGGCCGCGATCAACCCGGACACCGGGCGGGTCCACACCAGTTACAGCCTGGTCGGAGCGCAGACCGGGCGGCTTTCATCGACCGACCCCAACCTCCAGAACATTCCGATCCGCACCGAGATCGGCCGCCAGATCCGCGAGGCTTTCGTGGCCGAACCTGGCAACGTGCTGCTCGCCGCCGATTACAGCCAGATCGAATTGCGCCTAGCGGCGCACATGGCCGACGTACCGCCTCTGCGCGAGGCGTTCGAAAACGGCGAGGACATCCACGCGCGCACCGCGCTGGAAATGTTCGGGACGGTCGACCGCGACACCCGCGGGCGGGCCAAGACGATCAACTTCGCGATCCTTTACGGCATCTCGCGGTGGGGGCTGGCCGGGCGACTGGGGGTTTCCTCGGACGAGGCGCAGGCGATGATCGATCGCTATTTCGAGCGCTTCCCCGGCATTCAGCGCTATATCGTCGCGACGCTGGAGGAGGTCCGCGAACGCGGTCATTCGCTGACCCTGTTCGGGCGCAAGACCTGGTTTCCGCGTATCTCGTCGCGCAATCCCAACGAACGCACGGGCAGCGAGCGCGCCGCGATCAACGCCCCGATCCAGGGCACTTCGGCCGACATTATCAAGCGTGCAATGGCACGGATGATGCCCGCGCTGGAGGCGGCGGGTCTCGGACACGTCCGCATGCTGCTCCAGGTTCACGACGAACTGGTGTTCGAGCTGCCCGAGGGCGATGTCGCAGCCGCTTCCCCGGTCATTCGCCAGACGATGGCCGATGCGGCGCTGCCCGCCGTGACCCTCAGCGTGCCGCTGGGGATCGATATCGGCACCGGCCATTCCTGGGGCGCGGCGCATTGATCGCATCCCGGGCAATCCTGCGACGGCTTGCCGCGCCGGTCCCTCACTTCTAGATCGACCCGGATGGACGAAAAACTCGACGGGTCGGCGATGCAGCGCCGCTCGGCGCGGTGGCGCGAAGGGCCGCGTTTACCGAGTCTGGCGCTTCTCTTGCTGGTGGCAATCACGCTGCTGGCCGCCGTCGCGCTGATCTTCGGGACGATCCAGAACGAGCGCGGCCATCGGGCCCAGGTCGCCCGAACCACCGAGGTGCTGCGTGCGCTGAGCGACATCGGCCGCGCCGCGATCAACGGCGAAACTGGGCAGCGAGGCTACTTCCTCACCGGCGACAAGCGCTATCTCGAGCCCTACCTCCTTGGCGAAGGGCAGGCGGACCCGGCGCTCGCGCGGCTGGACGCTTTGATGGCGACCGGCTCGACCCCGCGCCAGCGCGAACTGTTGCGCGAGGTGAAGCGGCTGTCCCGCCAGAAATGGACCGAACTGAGGGATACCGTCGCGCAATTGGAACGTGGCGAGCGGATGGATGCCGAAGTTCGCTTGCTCAGCGACGAGGGCCAGCGTGCAATGGTGCGGTTGCGAGGAACCATCGCCGAATTCGAAGCGATCGAACGCACGCTGCTAACCAATGCGGCCGCCGACACCGAGGCCGCCGAAGCGCGGGTCGTCCCGTTGCTCGGACTGTTGCTGGCAGCCATGCTCGCAACGCTGGCGCTGGGCCTGTTTCAGGTGGTGCGAACCGCCCGCGCCGAGGCGGCGGCGGCACAGGCGCAATCGCTTGCGGAAGCCCGGGACCGCTCAGATTTGCTTGCCCGTGAGCTCAATCATCGGGTCAAGAACCTGTTTTCAATGATCCTGGCGATCATCCGGATGAGCGCGCGGGGCTCGCCCGAAGCCAAGCCGGTGATCGAGAAAATCTCCGCGCGGATCCATGCGCTGGTTACCGCGCACGAAGTGACCCAAGGCGCGCTCGACCGCCCGGTGGTGGACCTGCGCGAACTGATCGAGACCGCCATCGCCCCCTATTGTTCGACAATTGAGGCCTGCGAGGTCGAAGGCGAGGAAGTGACATTGTCGGCCAAGTTGGCGGTTCCGCTGGGACTGGTATTGCATGAGCTGGTCACCAACGCGGTCAAATACGGCGCGTGGCGCGGAGCCGGCGGTACCGTCGCGGTACGCTGGCAGCGCGACGACGACACCGTCCGCCTGAGTTGGCGTGAAAGCGGCGAGCCGCTCGGCCCGCAATCGAGCCGCGAAGGGTTCGGCTCAAGGTTGATCGCCACCTCGGCACAACAATTTGGTGGAACGATCGAGCGGGAATTCCATGCCACCGGAATCGAGGTGAGGCTGTCCTTTCCGGTATGATCCCGCGCGAAAATTGCGCGGCCGTTTACGCCCCGTTAACTCCCGCCGGCTAAGCCATAGAAAACGGGGTCGCGCTTCCTGCAGAATGCATGAAAGGCGCAGATTTGTCCGACGACCTTACCGACCCCCAGCCCTGCACTCCGGCTCCCACCGCGCGCCGTTCGGCGGGCATGGGCAGGAGCCCGTTCACCGACAACTTCGGTCGAGCGCTGCCGCCGCTGGGCGAACGGCGCAAGTGCAAACGCGATTGATCCGGACGTTCTAAGAATGCTTGGCCTCACGGGTTGAGCTGACCATGCCGGGCGCGATGAATCCGATCGGGCCGACCGCCATCGCGCGCTTCTTGAGCTCGCCTTTCATCTTGGCATAGTCCTCCTCCATTTCGGCGGTCACCGTGGCGCGCGAATCTTCCAGCGCGGCGGCAAAGTCGGCGGCGGTGACCTTGGTCACCTTGGCCCCGTCACGCCGGATCGCAGCCAGCCCGGCACGGCGCACCACGTCTTCCAGATCTGCCCCGGTAAAACGCTCGGTTTCGCTGGCAATCCTGGCCAAATCGACGTCTTTCGCGAGCGGCATCCCGCCGGTGTGGATGCCAAGGATGCGCACTCTCCCCGCCTCGCTCGGGGTGCCGACATAGACCAGCTCGTCGAACCGCCCCGGCCGCAACAGCGCCGGATCGACCAGGTTGGGGCGATTGGTCGCGCCGATCACCACCACCGACTGCAATTCCTCCAGCCCGTCCATCTCGGCCAGGATCGTGTTGACCACCCGCGCGGTGACTTGCGGCTCGCTTCCCCCGCCCGAACCGCGCGCCGGCACCAGGCTGTCGATCTCGTCGATGAACACCACGCACGGCGCAACCTGACGAGCACGGGCGAACAGCTTGGCGATCTGCTGTTCGCTCTCGCCGAACCATTTGCTGAGCAGGTCGGACGATTTGATCGCGATGAAATTGGCTTCGGCTTCCTTGGCGACTGCCTTGGCCAGCAAGGTCTTGCCGGTGCCGGGCGGGCCATACAGCAGGAAGCCCTTGGCCGGGCGGATGCCGAGCCGGTGAAACGCCTCGGGATGCTTCAGCGGCAGTTCGACGCCCTCGCGCAGTTTTTCCTGCGCCTCGTCGAGCCCGCCGATATCGTCCCAGCCGACGGTAGGGGCCTGCACCATGACTTCGCGCATCGCGCTGGGCTGGACCCGCTTGAGCGCCTCGACGAAATCGTCGCGGGTGACGCGCAGGCTGTCGAGCACCTCGGGCGGGATCGTCTGCGCTTCCAGATCGAGCTGAGGCATGATCCGCCGGACCGCCTCGATCGCCGCCTCGCGGGTCAACGCCGCAAGATCGGCACCCACGAAGCCATGGGTGGTGCGCGCCAGTTCCTTGAGATCGACGTCCTTTTCCAGCGGCATCCCGCGGGTGTGGATGCCGAGCACTTCGCGCCGCCCGCTTTCGTCGGGCACCCCGATGACGATCTCGCGGTCGAACCGGCCGGGTCGACGCAATGCCTCGTCGATCGCATCGGGGCGGTTGGTCGCGGCGATCACCACCAGGCTGGCGCGCGAGGCGATCCCGTCCATCAGCGTCAGCAACTGGGCGACCAGCCGCTTTTCCGCCTCGCCGTGGACCTGGTCACGCTTTGGCGCGATCGAATCGATTTCGTCGATGAACACGATCGCCGGAGCCGCCTTGGCCGCTTCCTCGAAGACATCGCGCAGCCGCTTTTCGCTCTCGCCATAGGCCGAGCCCATGATCTCGGGCCCGTTGATGGCGAAAAAGCTGGCGTCGCTTTCGTTGGCGACCGCCTTGGCCAGCCGGGTCTTGCCGGTGCCGGGGGGGCCATGCAGCAGCACGCCCTTGGGCGGATCGACCCCGAGCCGGGTGAACAATTCGGGATAGCGCAAGGGCAGCTCGACCATTTCGCGCAGCTGGCGGATGGTCTCCCCCATCCCGCCAAGATCGTCGTAATTGATCTCGGCGCGGCCGTCGCGCGGCTCCTGATATTCCGCCCGCAATTCGATTTCGGTATTCTCGTCGATGAACACGATGCCCTTGGGCACGGTCGAGACCACCGAAAGCCGGATCTGGGTCAGCGCAAAGGCCGGAACATTGAGCATCTGGCGGACCTGCGGCGGCATATCGCTGCGGTCGACCTGCTGCTGCCCGGCGGTGGCGACCAGATCGCCGGCGGTCAGCGGGCGCTGGAAGAAGTTGCGCTTGAGCGCCTGTGCCGGCCCCTGCAGCCGCAATTCCTTCTGCGCGGGGGCAAAGACGACGCGCTGGGCGGGCTTGGCATCGGGCTTGCGCAGGTGGACATGATCGCCCGAGCCGACCTCTGCATTGGCGCGCTGGAGCCCGTCGAGCCGGATCAGTTGCAGGCCCTCGTCCTCCGGATAGGGCAGCAACGCGCGCGCGGCGGTGCGGCGCTTGCCCTCGATCTCGATGATGTCGCCCTCGACAATGCCGAGCTTGACCATGATGTCGCGGCTGATCCGGGCGAACCCCTGGCCACTCTCCTCCTGCCGCGCGCCCGCCACCTGGAGTCTGACGGTGTCGTCCCGTTCGATAGTCGCCGCGCCTGTATCCGCCATTTTTCAGTCCCGTCGATTGTCAGCTCGGCAAAGCTAGGGATGCTCGCCCATTTATACAAACGGGCGGCGGCGCCACTCGGCCAGACGCGGAGCGCGAAAAAAAGCCCGGTCGTTGCCGACCGGGCTTGTAAAGTTTTGGGAGAGGATGCCTGAAAGGCACGTTCGGTATGATTCAGACCTGGTTTTTGTGCAAGTGCGAACTGAGCCTTGCGGGTGAGAAATTTGCAATCCTGGTTGCATTTCTGGCTCACTTCCAGCGATTGCAGCATCTTAGTTCTTGGCAGTCCGGCTTTTTGCGGCTGCCCGCGCCGCCATTTCAGCGCGGTTGCGCTGCACTGCACCCGCTCGTCAGCGCGCTTTTGCGCAACCCCGCAGTTCCTGCGCACCGATTCGCAATCCCGCCGAGTGGGAATAGACCGTGTCGGACATTCCATCGCTGCACGGACCCGCGCCCACGTTGAGGGTTAACGGGGCGCCGCCCAACGTTCCCGAAAATTCGGTACGGAGGCCGATAACCCGGCGGGTCACCGCGACTCGCTGGCCCGCCTGGTCCTCCGGGGTCTGATACAGCAGGACGCCGCCATCGACCTTGGCGGCCCAGAACGGCTCGGTGCCGAGCGCAGTGAATTGCTCCGGCACACCGGTCTGCGCCGGATCGGCGGCACTATTTGCTGAACCGCCCGGCACGC
>JBBSKI010000021.1:0-25904 GCA_038256425.1 Sphingomonadales bacterium | reverse complement strand
CTTGCCAAGGTTGGGGTCGAGGGTTCGAATCCCTTCGCCCGCTCCAGTTTTCATAGGCCAAGCGAAATTTACGGCTGCGCGCGCTGCACCAGTCGGGCGAGCTGGATCGCGCGTTTTTGGGGCAATACCGGAGTAGGATTGGGAGGTTTGCAAGCCGCGAAGCGCGCGGCCGGCGTCGGACGAATTGCGCTAAGTCGTGATGGGTTCCATGCGCGCGGCCTCGCGTCGGCAATCATAAGCCAAACCCGGTTCCGAACAGAAGTCCGGCCATTGGTTGCGCTTACGCCAGACTTCGACCAGTCCAAGCTCGGCCATCGCGGCGAAAAATCGCCGGTCACGTCGCAGTGCAGCATGCGGCGGCGTGAAGAGTACAGACCATTGCTTCATCGCGCCTTTGCGCGGCGCACGGGCGAGCCATGCAAAGGCCCGTTCACGCTCGCCCAGCAGGCTCATCGCGGCTGCAATGGCCCATGCGCTGCTCTGCCCACTCTGAAACCAGGCTTCTGCTTGCCTGTCGAGCGTTGCGTGATCGAGCGATGCCTGTTCGGCGCGCCATCTCACGACTGCTTGCATCAAAGGCGGCATGGCCGATTCGTCGAGGCCCAGGCTTTCTACCAGACGCAGGGCGGCACCTGGATCGGGATATGCCGGCAACATCCGAATCCTGTGATCGAGCAACCCGGGATGGCCCGGCCACAACCGCTCGGCGCGCGCTTGCATGGCCATCGCCTGGTCGACCCTGCCCACCGCGAGCAACCGTCGCATCGCGAGTTCATGCGCGGCGCGCGACGCAGGATCGAGCGCCAGTCCGCGCAGCGCGGGCGCAACACTCGCTCGTACATAGCCGAGATTATATAGGGCCTGGCTGTAGGCTCGGTGGGTCGCCGGAAGTTCAATATCGGCTCGAATGCCTTGGCGGAGCAAATCGATGCTTCGCGGATCTTTGTCTCCGGCGGCAGTTGCCAACGCGATATAAGCGCGACCGACATGTGGGTCGAGCGCGATGGCCGTTTTCGCATATGCCGTCGCCTGACGCCGCGCGGATAGTGGCAGGCTGCCATCTTCCGTCATTTCGGCGGCTAGTAGTACGGTCATCGCCAAACAGGCCCAAGCGGCCGCTGAGTCGGGCTGCCGAGCCACGACTTGGCGCGCAAAACTTTGTGCGCGCGCGAAATCTTCGTTGCGGATTGCGTCGCACCCCGCGAAAAATAAACGAACGCTGGCGGGATCGTCGAGCATAGCCGCAGAGCGTTCGAGGCCGCAGCGCATCACCTCGGCGGTTCCGATCGCCACTCGCTCGCGCAGCCGCGAGGCGACTCCGCTGTCGTCCTCGAAGCGGTCCGACCACAGCACTGAACCATCGGCAGCATCGACCAGGCGTGCTTGCGCGGTCAGGTTGCTACCGTCTCGCTCGACCGAAACTCGCACCAGAAAATCGGGTTTGCCCGGTACGCGGCCTTGTCCGGCATCGATCACATTGACCAGGCTGATCGCTCCGGCCATCCGGGCCAGATCGGAAGTCAGATCGCTGGAAAAGCGTTCCGCCTCGCGATCTCCGGGTCTGACCGAACTCGATTCGACCGCGATCAACACCAATCCCGCGCTCCGATCGAACGCACTCACGGCCATCACGCTGGCCCCCATCGCAAGCAAAGCCCCACCAGCCGCTAGCATCGTGCCCGGGATCGGCCACCGCCGGTTCGACTGTTCTGGCACGGCGGCCACCTTGGGCACCGCGTTACGTGCTTGTTCCGAACCAATCGACAGCCGGTAACCGACCTTTGCGACCGTCTCGAGCCGCACAGAGCCATCGTCGACCCGATCGAGGATCCGCCGCAAGCGCGAGATCACCTGATTTATCGCATCGTCGCTTACGAAGCGCCCGTCCCAACAAGCCGCAATCAGGTCATCGCGCGACAACGTCGACTCTCTGGCGGAGGCCAGCGTGATCAATACCTGCATTATCAGCGGTTCGATCTGTTCACTGATGGTTTCGCCGCGCGAGACTCGGCGCAGCGCCGGCTCGATCGACAGCGATCCGAGCGCGAAGTCAGCGACATGCGCAAGCGGTGCCCGCGCGGGAAGATCTGCTCCGCCAAGATCGAACTTAAGGCCTTCGTCGCCCACCGATGATCTTCCTCGCCGCAATTGTCCGGCCGAACCTTGTAACATGGAAAAGTCAGGCAGAAATCAGGAAACGCTCAGCTTCCAGTCAGGACTTTGGACACCAAGCGGCTCAACTTGGCGGGGTTGTCGCATTGCAAGGAAACCCGTCATGCAAAATTCGTCGAATGGCCGCCGCAGCATAAAGCTAGTTTTGGTTGCAGGAATTGCCAGCACTGCGCTGGCCACCGCCCTGTTCGCCAAGGAGTTCGGAGAATTTAGTGCCCCGGTCAGTGCCGAGATCCGCTCCGACCCAACCCTCAATACAACGTTCAACGACGGCTGCCCGATCCTCTCGCCCGACGGGCTCAGCCTGTTCATGGCAACCAATCGTGACGGCGGGCTTGGCGGCCAGGATATCTGGATTGCCCGACGGGAAAGCACCACCGCTGGATGGGGGCCGCCGGTCAACCCGGGAGCACCTGTCAACAGCGCTGTCGATGACTTCTGCCCAACCCCGGCCACCGGCAAACGCCTGTTCTTCGTAAGCCGTCGCGACGATCCCAATGGGGACATCTATGTCACCCGCCTGCACAAGGATGGCTACGACGTGCCGACGCGGTTCGGCCCAAACGTGAACTCGAACTCGCAGGAATGGAGTCCGTCGTATTACGAGGACGATGACGGCAACGAGGTTCTCGTCTTTTCGAGCACCCGCGCCGGAACGCAGGACATATATGCCAGCCGCAACTTCGGCCCCGCCCAGCCGATCGCCGAGCTCAACACCGGGTTCGATGATTCGCGCCCCAATGTCCGCCACGACGATCGCGAGATTGTGTTCGATTCAACCCGGCCGGGAACGCTCGGTGGACCCGACCTGTGGATCGCGACGCGACAATCGAACACCGCCGCCTGGTCGCCGCCCGAGCACCTCGCGGCGCTGAGCAGCGCCGCGCCCGACACGCGCGCCTCGCTGTCATTCGACGGGACTTTCCTGCTGTTCGGCTCGTCAAGGGCTGGAGGAGAGGGCGGAAACGACATTTATGTCTCGACCCGGCCGCGGGTGACCGGGCGGTAGGGCGATGACCCCTTCAAAGGGTGCGACCATGGCCATCGGGCTTGGGGTGGCCGTGTTCGCAGGGCTGGCTCTGGTCGTGGCGCTCGGCGAGGGTGGCGGCGGCATGAAGGAAGTACCACCCTCCTACGTGCTGCTGCCGCCAACCAACCAGGAACCCGGGCCAGCCGGGATCGCCCCCACGCCTGCGCCGAAAGCCAGCGTGACTGACCTGGCGGCCTTTCAAGACGGCGGCCTCTGGTCGACTCCTGCCCAGTTCGCTCCGCCCGATTGAGCTTGCGGCTCGTCGCTTACGCTGACCCTGCCTCAGCGAACTCCAACTAAAGGCCGCGTTTCACGAGGCCATGATCCGGTCGTGATCTCGCAGCGAAGATAACAGCGACCGGACCGCCGCACGCAGCGCCTCGCAACGCGAACTCACTTTGCCTCCGAAGCCTTGACCGACGGCTTGGTCGCCTCTCGTGGCGGGATCGTGCGGATGATCGCCGCATATTCGGCAACCAGGACAAATATCCAGAACTCGGCTCCCGCCCACTCCCCGGTGGCTGCGCCTTGCCCCAGATCGAGGATGAGCAGAACGACCGCCAGCAGGCGGAAAAACATGAAGCTGCTGGTTGGCGTGTCTGCTCGCCACCCGGCCGAAATCAACATAACGATACTGATCCCGCCCCACAGGAACGAGCCGAATAGCGTTTCCGCCCGATAGAAGCCGTCCAGCGCCGCGATGAACCAGAACAGCCGGGATACGGCGAACTGGCTCTGCCCGGTCAACTGGCACAGCTTGACGATTGGCGGGACGAACAGCGTCTTGCCGATCCAATGATCGATTTTCACAAAGGCCATGGCGGTGCCATAGCGGCATGTGGCGATCGCCGCCACGGGGCCGGAGCCCTCCAACCTGCAGAATGGTGCATCCTTGTCCAAGATCGTCAACGGCAAGAGCCTGAAGCCCCGCTCGGGCGCAACGCCCAGGCAGATCGTCGTGCTGCTTCACGGCTTCGGATCGAGCGGCGCAGACATGATCGCCCTGGCCCCACACTGGCAGGATGCGCTGCCCGACGCGCTGTTCATTGCGCCCCACGCCCCGCAGCGGTGCGGTTTCATGGGGGGCGGCTATCAGTGGTGGGGGTTGTCGGGCCTTGCACCCGCGGCGCTGGCCGCCGGTGCGGCTTCCGCTGCCCCCGCGATCGACGCATTCATCGATCGCAAGCTCGATCAGTATGGGCTGAGCGAGAGCGAGCTGGCGCTGATCGGGTTCAGCCAGGGCACGATGATGGCGCTACACATCGGCTTGCGCCGCCCGAAAGCCGTGGCTGCGGTCATCGGGTATTCGGGAATGCTGACCAGCGTGGCCGATCTTGCGCGCCGGGACATTCCCAAACCGCCGGTGCTGCTGGTGCATGGGTCGGCCGATCCGGTGGTCCCGGTCGCCGCGCTCCATATGGCCGAAAGTGAACTCAGGCGGCTCGGCGTGCCGGTCACCACGCACGTTTCGTTCGGAGTGCCGCACAGCGTCGATCCGGTCGGCCTGAGGTTGGGCCGGGATTTCGTGGCGGAGGCGTTCGGTTGAATCCGGCAAGCCCCGCCTATCAGCTTTCCGCTTGAGCGCGCCCGCCCCTCGGCTAGGTTGGATCGGCGGGGAGAAGCATTGATGGCGTTTGCGGGAAATGATGGAGGGTCGATGCTTGCGGGCGTCAAGGTGATCGACCTCACGACTGTCGTGTTCGGCCCCTATGCGACGCAAATACTCTGCGACCTGGGCGCCGATGTGATCAAGGTCGAGACCCCCGGCATGGGCGACATCTCACGGCATCTGGGCAAATCGGTTGCCACGCCGGGAATGTCGCCGACGTTTTTCGCGATCAACGGGGGCAAGCGTTCGGTCGCGCTCGACCTCAAGAATCCGACCGACCTGGCGACGATGCACACGCTGCTTGCCGATGCCGATGTGTTCGTGCTCAACGTGCGCGGCGCTGCGGCGGCGCGGCTGGGGCTCGATTACGAGGCGGTGCGCGCGCTCAATCCCGGCATAGTCTATGTCCACTGCGTCGGTTTCGGCGAGGATGGACCCTATGCCGGGATGCCTGCTTACGACGATGTGATCCAGGCTGCGAGCGGGACCACCAGCCTGCTTTCGCGCGTCGACGGCGATCCGCGCGCGCGCTATTTTCCCTCGCTGATCGCCGACAAGGTCTCGGGGCTGCACGGGGCCTATGCCGCGCTCGCCGCGCTGATTCACAAGCTGCGGACGGGCGAGGGGCAGCGGGTCGAGGTTCCGATGTTCGAAGCGTTCACCCGCTTCATGCTGATCGAGCATCTGGGCGGGCTGACCTTCGATCCGCCCAACGGCCCGCCGTGCTATTTCCGCCAGATCGACCCCGATCGCCAGCCGTTCCCGAGCAGCGACGGCTATGTCAGCATCGTGCCCTATACCGAGGCAGCCTGGCCCGCGCTGTTCGCCGCGCTGGGCGAGCCGGAGATGATGAACGACCCACGCTTTGCGACCCGCGAGGCGCGCCTCGCGCACAGCGGCGAGTTGTATCGTGAGCTCGCGCGGATGACACCCCGGTTCAGCTCGGCAGAGCTTGAGGCGATTTGCGTGGAAATCGATATACCGGCGCGCATCGCGCGTGACATTGCCGATATCCGCTCCGACCCGCATCTGGTCGCAACCGGGTTCTTCACCCACCGCGACCATCCCACCGAAGGCGGTTTCCTCGACATGAAGCACCCGGTCAAGTTCGGGGCCTGGGCCGACCGCCCGCGCCGCGTCCCGCCGCTGCTGGACGAGGACGGGGCGGCGATCCGAAAGCGCCCGGAATAGCGGTATCACGCTAATGAAGCGGGGTTCTGTCCGATTTTGGTGACTGGCGTTACGCAATACTAACCATTTGCGGAAACCTTGTGACAGCACATTGTCCCCAAAATGTGAGTGGGGAGCACTTATGTTGACAGCGAAACTCGCGATCGAAAATTCAGCATCCAGGATCGGCTGGAACGAAGCCGAGCCCGCGACGGAAAAGCGCGCGGCGCCGCGCTTCACCCTGCTGATCCGCACCGCCAAGCTGATCGCGCCAGTTGGCGAGTTTTTGTGCGTGGTCCGCGATGCCTCGCAGGACGGAATGAGGGCGCGGGTCTTCCTGCCCGTGCCCATTCCCGAAAACACGCCGCTGATCGTCGAATTCGGCAATGGCGAGCGCCTCCACGTGATCAAGATCTGGCAGGAGGGCGACATCGCGGGATTTCGTTTTCTTGAACCGGTCGCAATCGACCGCCTGCTCGCCGATGCGCCCGAAGGCCTGCGCAAGCGCTCGGTCCGGCTGCGGCTGGCACTGCCCGTCACCCTGACCGTCGCGGGTCGTAAAATCCCGGCGACCTATCGCGACATCTCGCAGCATGGTGCCTGTCTGCACTGCGAGGAGCGGCTGCCGGTAAACGCGCGGATCGAGCTGGCCAGCGCCATTCTTCCTTCGCTCGAAGCACATGTCCGTTGGCGCCGTGCACCGCTGTATGGGGTGATCTTCACGCAAGCCTTCCGTTTCGACGATCTCGCCCGCCTTACCGCGTCGCTGCATTGCCCCGCCGATAAGGAGGTGGCGCTCTCAATGAGGGCATAACCGGCTGTTAGGGAATTTCCTTCATTCTACCGCCGGACGGCCATCAACAGATCGGCCGTTGGGACCGGAGAACGCGGGCATGGCTGCTGGGGGCGGGAATTCTGTCGTGACGCGGCGCGGGCTTCCCGATGCAACCGGGGTCGCCCCATGACCGGTAACGCCGCATGACCGGTACCGCCCCATGATCGGGTCCCAGCTCGGCGAGCGCCGCCGCGCCGGGTTCGATCCCGTTATGGTCCGGCGGATCGCGCTGGTCTGGGTTTTCGGTTGTGCGCTGCTGCTGATCGTCAACGCCGGGGCGATCTGGGACCGCCGGTTTCCCGATCCCGACGACGCACTGCGACTGCTGCAAGTCCGCGATCTGCTGGCCGGCCAGTCCTGGTTCGATCTCCACCAGTACCGCATCGATGCGCCCCGCGGCGTGCCGATGCACTGGTCGCGGCTGGTCGATCTGCCGCTGCTGGTAATCATCGGTCTGCTGGCCCCGCTGGTCGGCAACAGCGCCGCCGAACTCACCGCGATGATCGTTGTCCCGCTGGTGACGCTGGGCTGCGTGTTGCTGCTGGTCGGGCGGCTGGCGTGGAAGCTGGCCGACGAGGAAATCGCCGGGCTCGCTGCGCTGACCTGCCTGATGGCCGTACCGGTGATCCACCAGTTGCGACCGCTGCGGATCGACCATCATGGGTGGCAACTGGTCGCGCTGCTGGTTGCGGTCAACGGGCTGGCTGCGCGCGACGCGCGGCGCGGCGGCTGGGCGATGGGAACCGCGCTCGCATTCGGACTGTCGATCAGCCTCGAAGTTTTGCCGATAGCTGTCGTCCTCGTGGGATTGACCGCGCTGCGCTGGCTGCGCAACCGCGCCGACCGGGTGTGGATGGTGGCGACGATGCAGGCACTCGCCGCAGTGTCCGCGCTGTTGTTCGTGGCGACGCGCGGACTTTCCGACCTTGCCGCGCATTGCGACGCGATCGCTCCCCCGCATCTCGCGGTATTCGCGCTGGGCGCGCTGGTGGTCTGGGCGACAGCGTTGCGCGAGCCGCAACCGCGCGGCTTGACCCTGGCGGGACTCGCGCTCGCCGCGCTGGGCGGCGTCGCCACGATCGCGCTGGCCGCACCGCAATGCACGACCGGAGCGTTCGGCGGGCTCGACCCGCTGGTCCGCACATTCTGGTTCGACTCCGTGGTCGAGGGTATGCCGATCTGGCGGCAAGAGCCGGGCGAAGCGGCAAGGATGCTCGCCCCGCCGTTGCTGGGACTGTTCATCTGTCTTTCGCTGTTCGCGAGTTCGCGCGACTGGCTGCGGCGCTGGTGGCTCGAATATGCCGTGCTGCTCGCGGCCGCGCTGCTGGTATCGCTGTTTGTCGCGCGCGGCGCAGCGGCGGCCGGCGTCCTCGCCGCGCTGCCGATCGGGGTGCAATTACGCAGCTGGATTCGCACCGCGCGCAATGCCCGCCACACCGCCCGCCGGGTGCTGGTGCTGGGCGGGGTCGTCCTCGCGCTCGCCCCCGCGGTGCCGCTGACCCTGCTGATGAGCGCGGCGCCCGGTCAGGCCCGAACGGGGGAAGATGCCATCACAGCTGCCGTACCGATAATGGTATCGGGCTGCGCCATCGAAGCGGGGGCTGTTCCACTGGCCGGGCTGGAGGCAACCGGCATCCTCGCCCCGCTCGATATCGGCCCGCGCCTGCTGCTGGCCACGCCGCACCACGTCGTCGCAACCGGCCATCATCGCGCGGGGGAGGCGATCCACGATGTCATTGCGACGTTCCGGGGCAATGCCGATGCGGCCCACCTTCTGGTGGAGCGTCGCAAGATCGGCTTCGTCGCGCTGTGTCCGGCGCTGGCCGAGGCGCGGATCTATGCCGAAAGCGCCCCCGAGGGCTTTGCCGCCCAACTGATCGCCGGACGACCGCCGCAGTGGCTGGAGCCGGTCGAAGTGCCGGGCGACGGGTCTTTGCGGGTCTGGCGAGTGGTTGGCTAGGCTTTCGCCGGCACAAACAGCATCGCGTCGCCGTTCATGCAATATCGCAGCCCGGTCGGTTTGGGGCCATCCTCGAACACATGCCCCAGATGGCCGCCGCATTGCGCGCACAGCACCTCGACGCGCGGATCGAAGATCGGGCCCTTGTGAGTCACGATCGCACCCGCCAGCGGCTTCCAGAAGCTGGGCCAGCCGGTCCTGCTGTCGAACTTGGTCGCGGAGGAGTACAGCGGGTTCCGGTCAGCGGCGCAAACGAACACGCCCTTGCGCTCTTCCTTGTCGAGCGGCGAGCTGAACGGACGCTCGGTCCCTTCCTTGCGGAGGATCGCATACTGATCGGCGGTAAGCAGCTTGCGCCATTGAGCGTCACTCTTGGTGACAGGGAATGACCGGGCCTTGGTCGCCGGCGCCGCATGACAGGCGGTCGCCAGCCCCATCGCCGCCGAAGCGCCAAGCCAGGCGAGGAAATTACGACGTTCCAGGGGGGCCATGAAGGGTCTCCGTCACATTAAGCGCGCAAACACCTTTCGCGCGATAGCGCCGACGGGTTACAGCCTTGCCCTTGCCCGGCGCTGAATGCCCCCTCGGACGCGCTCAGAACTTCTCCAGCTCGACTTCCAGCTTGCGGAACCCATGCACGAAATTGGCGCGGACCCGTTCGACCTTGCCGACCACATTCACCCGCATCCGCCGCTTGTGCATTTCTTCCAGCAGGATGCGCAGCTGCAGCTC
Organism: Sphingomonadales bacterium; assembly: GCA_038256425.1. Classification (GTDB taxonomy): domain Bacteria; phylum Pseudomonadota; class Alphaproteobacteria; order Sphingomonadales; family Sphingomonadaceae; genus Novosphingobium. Next base: position 16,396 of record JBBSKI010000021.1, on the reverse strand, counting down.
GGCCAGCCTTGCCCCGACGCAGCGGTGGATGCCGTAACCGAACGCCAGATGACGCCGCGCATTGGGGCGGGTGACGATCAGCTTGTCGGGGTTCTCGAACACGGTCTCGTCGCGATTGGCGGAGATGTACCACAGCACCACCTTGTCGCCCGCCTTGATCGCGTTGCCGAACAGGTCGGCATCGGCCAGCGCGGTGCGCCGCATGTGCGCCAGCGGGGTGACGTAGCGGATGCATTCCTGCACCGCATTGGGGATCAGCGATGGGTCGTTTTCGATCAGTTCGCGCTGGTCGGGGAAGGTGTGCAGCGCCTCGACGATGCCCGACATCGTGTTGCGCGTCGTGTCGTTTCCGCCGACGATCAGCAGGATCAGGTTTCCGACGAATTCGTTGAAGCTCATGTCCTTCATCGCATCGGAATGGATCATCATCGAGATGAGGTCGGGGGTCGGCTCGGCGTTGACCCGTTCCTGCCACAGCTGCTGGAAATAGTGGCCCATCTCCATCAGGATTTCGTGGCGATATTTAACCAGATCGGGCGCGAGGCCCAGCTCGACATCGCCGGCCCAATCGGACCAGTAGGTCAGCAGGCGGCGGTCTTTCCAGGGGAAGCCGAACAACAGCGCGAGCATCCCGGTGGTCAGCTCGATCGAAACCTTGTCGACCCAGTCGAACTTTTCGCCCCACGGCAGGCTGTCTAGCACCTCGGCAGTGCGCGCGCGGATTTCGGACGACATCCGCTCCATTTCCGCCGGCGTGAACGCGGGTGCGACGGTACGGCGCTGGCCGGTGTGCTGGGGCCGGTCCATCGCAATGAACATCGGTAGCTGGAATTCTTCCTCGATCCCCTCGGGGCGTTCGCCGATGGTGATCCCGCCGTTTTCCCACGACGAAGAATACAGTTCGGGCAGCGCCTCGACGTGCTGGATCGCCTTGATCGTCGTCACGTTCCAGAAATCGCCATAGGGCGTGCCGGTCACCTTGTTGACCGGATTGCTCGCGCGCATTGCCGTGAAAATCGGCTGCCAGCGGTTCTCGACATAAATGTCCGAACGGCTGACGTCCGCCGGATGAGTGTGGACCGGCTGCGCCTCGGGATGTTCACGCATCCAGCGGTCAAGCTCTTCAGCCGCATTGGGCGTGGTGCGATAGGTCGTCGGCGCCTCGGGCGCGAGCTGGGTGGCCATGCTGGTACTCTCCCGGTCGGTCGATTCGGAAGGCCCGGTGGGCGCTCCGATTAGGTTTCTTGTAGGAACTTATCCTGCCAAACCTGCAGCACTGTCAATAACAGGACTTGCCTTGGTGAACCAGCGGCGCTTTTGGGTTTTGCCGCGGGACGGACCGGACTTCATCACGCTGCGACGGAACACCGTCGAGCCGATCCGGATGATCGCCAGGACGCACACCGCTTGCCAGGTCAGCGCTGCCAGATGCGGCCACAGCGCAGGCGATTGCGCGGCGCGCGCGAGCATCGCGAAGGGCGAGCTGAACGGCATCGCGACAGCTAGCAGCTCCATCGTCGAACCCGGCTGGGCGACGGTGTAGCTGGCGAAGAAGAACACCAGCAGCTGGAGCATCGTTACCGGCATCGACATCGTCTGGACCTCGCGGACCGTCGCAGCCATCGAGCCGATGCTCAGGAACAGCGAGCCAAGCAGCAGATAGGCCATCGCGAAATAGACGAGCCCCAGCGCCAGGAACAGCGGCCAGCCCACCGCCGGGACCGGCAGCACGGGCAGGGCCGAGCCGCCCGCCAGCACGACCGCGCCGCCGACCGAGAACCACACCGCGATTCCAACCAGGCTCACCGCCAGCATCGCAAACAGCTTGCCCAGGAACAGGGCATCGAGCGGGATCGCGGCGGCGAGCACTTCGATGATCTTGTTGCCCTTTTCCTCGACCAGGTTGGACAGGACCATGCCCGCCAGCAGCATCGTCAGCAGGAACAATACCGTCTGCCCGGCCTGCGCGGTGGCAAGGCGCCCGCGTTCGACCTTGGCCGCGCTGCTCGCGACGATTTCGGTCGTGGGGGCTGCGGCCGGGGTGTCGATCCCTTTGCGTGCGGCGGCGGACAGCGTTGCGATCATCCCCTGCCACTGGCCGACCCGCTCTTCAGTGCCGGTCAGGCGTGGCGCAGCAAGGGTGCCGCCCAGCACGGCGGCAAGGCGCGGGCGGTTCTCGCCCAGTGCCGCGCGGGCATCGAAGCGCTCGCCCGGAGCCAGCCTCGCCAGCACCACCAGATCGGGCACCGGCCCGGCGAGCTGGTCCTGCATCGCCTTGTGCGCGGCAACCAGCGGCGCAATTTCGTCGGTGGGCAGCGCGATGCCGAGTTGCGGCCGGTCCATCCCCTGCCGGACCTGCGCCCCGATCCCTCCGGCCAGCCCGCTGACCAGGATCATGAACAGCGGTCCCAGGAGGAAGAATATGAAGGTCTTGGAAAAGGTCACTGCCACGAAATCGCGGCGGGCGACCACCCATCCGGCACGCACGGTGCGGAAGCGGGGGGTGCGGGTCACTTGATAACTTCCTTCTCATCGGCCAGCGCCCGCGCCGCCGCTTCGCCGGCGATTGCGACGAAGGCATCGTGCAGACCGGGGCGCTCGATCGACAGCGAGAGGATGCCCGCCTCCCCCTCGATCAGCGCGCGCAGCAGCGGCTCGACCCCGCCGGGTGGCAGGCTGAAATGCCAGAACCGGCCATCTTGCCGCGCGTCGTCAGGCAGCGCCTTGCGCCACGGGCCACCCTCCCGGGTCAGCTCGAGGCGGACTTGTTGCGGCAGGCGATCGCGCGCTTCGGACACCAGCCCGGTGAACGGCACCTTGCCCCCGGCGATAATCGCGATCCGCTCGCACAATCGTTCGGCGTGAGCGATGACGTGGGTCGAGAAAATCACCGTCGTGCCGCGCGCTGCCAGAGCGCGGATCATGCCTTCCAGCTTGCCCTGATTGAGCGCGTCGAGCCCCGAGAACGGCTCGTCCAGCACGACCAGTTCGGGCTCGTGGATCAGCGTGCCGAGCAATTGCACGGTCTGGGCCATGCCTTTGGAGAGCTGGCGGATCTGGCGCTCGGCGGCATAGTCCAGACCGTATTCCGCCAGCATGGCGCGCGCCCGCTTGCGCCCTTCCTTCAGCGGCACCCCGCGTAAATGGCCGAGGAAAGCGATCGCCTCGAACGCCTTCATCGATGGATACAGCCCGCGCTCCTCGGGCAGGTAGCCGATCCGGTGAGCGATCTCGTGGGGGCGCTCATGCCCCAGCGTGCGGCGCAGGCCCTCATCGGGGTCGATGATGCCCAGCAGCATCCGCAGCGTGGTGGTCTTGCCCGCGCCGTTGGGGCCGAGCACACCGAAGATTGATCCGCGCGGCACTTCCAGATCGATCCCGTCGACCGCGGTGAAGCCGTCGAACCGCTTGACCAGCCCACGCGCCTCGATGGCGAGCGGGATTGCAGAATAGTTGCCGCCTCCGGCGGCGGGGCCTAGCTCGTGCTTCATCATGCCTGCGCTACCTAGCAGGGGTGAACGGGAGCGACAGCAAGTTTGGTTAATCCGGAAACTTTGGCCGATTTGAAAGGCGATTTGGCCGCCGAAGCGGCGCGGCTGGGCTTTGCCGCTTGCGGGATTGCGGCAGCCGCGCCCGATCCCGCGCGCGCCGCGCGGCTGGGCGAGTGGCTCGGCGAGGGCCACCACGGCACAATGGAGTGGATGGAAGCGCGCCAGGACCAGCGCGCCGCGCCGCAGGTGTTGTGGCCCCAGGCGCGCAGCGTGATCGCGCTGGGGATGAGCTATGCCCCCAAGGCCGATCCGCTGGCGCTTGCCGCCCATCCCGGGCGGGGGCGGATTTCGGTCTATGCGCAAGGGTCCGACTATCACGATACGGTCAAGAAGGCGCTCAAGGCGCTGGCCCGCTGGCTGATCGCCGAAGCCGCGCGGCGCGGGCTGGGAGACGCGGGCGTCAAGGTGTTCGTCGATACCGCGCCGGTGATGGAAAAGCCGCTGGGTGCCGCCGCCGGGCTGGGTTGGCAGGGCAAGCACACCAATATGGTCAGCCGCGCGCACGGCTCGTGGCTGTTCCTCGGTGCGGTCTATACCACCCTCGACCTGCCGCCCGACGAGGCGCACCCGGACCGCTGCGGCAGTTGTACGCGCTGTCTCGCCGCCTGCCCGACCGACGCCTTTCCCGCACCCGGCCGCCTCGATGCGCGGCGCTGCATCAGTTACCTGACGATCGAGCACAAGGGTGCGATCCCGCTCGAATTCCGCAAGGCGCTGGGAAATCGCATCTACGGCTGCGACGATTGCCTCAGCGTCTGTCCGTGGAACTCGTTCGCCGATGCCGCCGCCGCCAACCGCGCCTTCCTCCCCCGCGCCGAACTCGCCGCGCCCAGGCTGGGTGAATTGCTGGCGCTCGACGATGCTGGGTTCCGGCGGTTGTTTTCCGGTTCGCCGATCAAGCGCATCGGGCGCAACCGGTTCATCCGCAATTGCCTTTATGCGGCGGGCAATTCGGGTGACGAGGGGCTGGTGGAGGCAGTACGGTCGTTGCTGGACGATGACGACGAAGTGGTGCGGGAGGCGGCCATGTGGGCGCTGAGAGAATTGAAACGGAAAGAAGGATGCGCTCGCAAAGACGCAAAGTCGCAAAGAGAGGGCAATGCGCCGCAGGCATTGTGAATTTTGTGGTCTGGAGCATCGAAAGAAATTGGGGGCGGCTTCGCCGCGAGCGCGGCTCCTTTGCGCCTTTGCAGGCGCAAAATTCTACAGCAGCTCCTTGAGCGGCACCGACACATCCGCCAGCCGCTCCACATCGGGCGAAATACGCGCCTCCACCAGCTTGCGCCCCTGAACATAGTCCTTGACCGAATTGACGCAGTCGAGCGCGACGATCCGGCCGCCTTTCAGATAGATCACCGAGAACGAACGGGTTGCCGGATCGCCGCGCAGCACGGTTGCGTCGTAGCCGATGTTGAGCCCGGCGGTCTGCAGTTTGAGGTCATACTGGTTGGACCAGAACCACGGCGTCGCGTGGTAGGGCTGCGGATCGCCGCAGATCGTCTTGGCCACGGTGGTCGCCTGATCGTTGGCATTCTGGACCGATTCGAGCCGGATCACCTGCCCCTCGGCGAAATCGTTGGCATGGGCGGCGCAATCGCCGATCGCATAGACATCGGGCAGCGAGGTGCGGCACAATTCGTCGACCTCGACCCCGTTGCCGCCTGCCGCGCCGGCCAACAGCAGCGGCGCGACCGAAGGGACGATCCCGATCCCGACGATGACCATGTCGGCCAGCAAATGGGTGCCGTCGGCGAGGCGAACGCCAGTGGCTTTACCATCCGCACCCTCGATGCACTCGACCGTCACCCCGGTTCGCAGATCGACCCCGTGCGCGCGATGCTCGGCCTCGTAGAACGCCGACAGTTCCTCGCCTGCGACCCGCGCCAGCACGCGCGGCAAGGCTTCGAGCAGGGTGACATGGAGCCCCAGCTTGGTCAGCACTGCCGCCGCTTCCAGCCCGATATAGCCGCCGCCGATTACCACCACGCGGTTTGCCCCGGCATCGATCTCGGCCATCATCCGGTCGACGTCGGCGCGGTCGCGCACCGCATGGACCCCGGCAAAGCTCCCGCCGTCGCAGGTCAGCCGCCGCGGATCGCCCCCGGTCGCCCAGATCAGCTGGCCGTAGCCGAGCGTCGTGCCGTCATCGATAGTGAGAAATTTGGCGACGGGATCGAGCGCGGTGACAGTCTTGCCAAGCCGCAGTTCGACCGCCTTGTCGGCCCAGAACTGTGGCGGACGGATGTAGAGCCGCGAAAACTCCTTTTGACGCGCGAGGTATTCCTTGGAAAGCGGCGGGCGCTCGTACGGTGGCTCGTTCTCGCGCCCAACCAGCACGATGCGGCCCGCAAAGCCCTGCTGGCGCAGCGCCAGTCCGGCCTGCGCCCCGCCGTGCCCGCCGCCCACGATCACGATGTCTGAATAGTCCATGCCGCGCGCTTGGGGGAATGGGTGCGGGCAGGTCAAGGGGTTGGCACTGCGCGTCCTTCGACAAGCTCAGGCTGAACCGGTCGAAGTCCCCCGCGTCAGCACTCTACCGCCCCAGCAAATTGCGCGCCTGGCTGGCAATCTGCGCCAGCATCGCCGGGGTGACCGGAGCGGCGGCCTGGGCCCGCGTGACCAGCGCGCGAAACTGACGGACCGCCTCCGAATTTTGATCGCCCCAGCGCTCGACCAGTTCGGCGGGCGCACCGCCCTTGGCGCGGCGGAGGAATTCGAGCCGAACCTGCTGGAAATCGCGCGCGAGACCCGCGACCAGCAGCCGCTCCCACGGGTCCGACGGGCTCATTCGCGTCGCGGTCATCTGCGCCCAGTCGAGCCCGAGCAGCGCGCCGAGATGGATGAAGGCGCGGGTCAGGGCGATCGGATCGGTCTTGCTGGCGCGCGCGAGTTGGGCGAGGCCCACCGCGCCGTCCATGTCGAACAGCTTGGCGACCGATGCCGCCGCACCGTCCGGCGCGCCGCCCGCGCGCAACTCGTCGAGCATCCGAGCCGAATGGGCGCGGCCTTCGGCGTTGAGCAGCTTGCCGGTCTGCCCAGCGAGCCGCGCCACCCCGGGGGCCAGCTCGGCGACCAGTTGCGAGGGTCGGGCCGGCGCCCGCCCGGTCCGCAGCAGATCGGCAATCTGGGTCCGCAGCGCCGCCGCCGCGCGGTCGAACAGCAGCAGCCGCGCCGCCTCGGGCATCGCGGCGCTTTCCAGCTCGGCCCAGATCGCGGCCATGCCAAACAGGCGCTCGGCGGCAACGAACGCGCTGGCGACTTGCGCCAGCGTTGCGCCTTCTTCCTCGACCAGCTCGAACGGATGGATCGCGCCGAGCCGGTTGACCAGCCGGTTGGCAATCCGCGTGGCGATGATCTCGCGCGCCAGGCGGTGGCCCAGAATGTCGGCGCGAAATTTCTTGCGCATCGCGGGCGGAAAGGCCGCGAGCAGTTCGTCGGCGAGGCCCGGATCCGCGGGCAGCGCCGAATCCTCGATTGCCGCCTGGAGCACCAGTTTGGCGCTGGACAGCAAAACCGCCAGCTCGGGCCGGGTCAGCCCCGCGCCCTCCGCGGCGCGGCGGGTAAAGTCCTCGCTATCGGACAGGCCTTCGGTCTTGCGGTCCAGACTGCCGCGATCCTCCATCTGTTCGATCAGGCGGATTGCCGAGGGGGTTGCGCGTGCCCCGGCCGCCTGCGCGATCGACAGCGCCAGCGCCTGCAGCCGGTTATCCTCGAGCACATGCGCGCCGACTGCTTCGGTCATCGATTCGAGCAGGCGGTTGCGCGCGGGCAGCGTGATCCGCCCGGCCCGCCGCGCCGAGGCCAGCGCGATCTTGATGTTGACCTCGTTGTCCGAGCAATCGACCCCGGCCGAATTGTCGATGAAATCGGTGTTGATCCGGCCGGCCCCGAGATGCGCACCGTGCAGCGCGTATTCGATCCGCGCGGCCTGGGTAATCCCCAGGTTCGCGCCTTCGCCGATGACCTTTGCGCGCACTTGGGTCGCATCGACGCGCACCGCGTCGTTGGCCGGGTCGCCGACCTGCGCGTGGCTTTCAGCGCTGGCCTTCACGTAAGTCCCGATCCCGCCGAACCATATCAGGTCGACGTCGGCGGCGAGGATCGCGTGGATCAGTCCATCGGGATCGATGTGGGTGTTCTCCAGCCCCAGCATCGCGCGGACTTCCGCCGAGAGCGGGATTGCCTTCATCGAACGCGGGAACACTCCGCCCCCGGGCGAGATCAGCTTCGGGTTGTAATCCGCCCAGCTCGAACGCGGCAGCGCGAACAGTCGCGCCCGCTCTGCCCAGCTTCTGGCGGAATCGGGATTGGGATCGAGGAAGATATGGCGGTGGTCGAACGCTGCGACCAATGTGATCGCCTTCGACAACAGCATTCCGTTGCCGAACACGTCGCCCGACATGTCGCCGCAGCCCGCCACGCGCACAGGATCGGCCTGAACATCGACCCCCATCTCGAGGAAATGGCGCTGGACCGAGAGCCATGCACCCTTGGCGGTTATCCCCATCGCCTTGTGATCGTAGCCGTTCGAGCCGCCGCTGGCGAAAGCGTCGTCGAGCCAGAAATCGGCATCTTCAGCAATCGCATTGGCGACATCGGAGAAGGTTGCGGTGCCCTTGTCGGCGGCGACCACGAAATAGGGATCCTCACCGTCGTGAATCACCACGCGCGGCGGGTGGACCACCCGGGTCCCGACGATGTTGTCGGTGATCGACAGCAGCGTGCGAATGAACACCTGGTAGCTCGCCTTGCCCTCGGCCAGCCAGCCATCGCGGTTGAGCACCGGATCGGGCAATTGCTTGGGATAGAACCCGCCCTTCGCGCCGGTGGGCACAATCACCGCATTCTTGACCCGCTGCGCCTTCATCAGGCCGAGCACTTCGGTGCGGAAATCGTCGCGCCGGTCGGACCAGCGCAGGCCCCCGCGCGCGATCGGTCCGGCGCGCAGGTGAATGCCCTCGACCCGCCGCGAATAAACGAAAATCTCGCGCCACGGCAGCGGCTTGGGCAGGCCGGGGACCTGCGCCGGATCGAGCTTGAAGGCGACGGCTTCCTGCGCGGCGGGGGCGAAGGCATTGGTCCGCAGGATCGCATCGACCAGGCTGCGATAGAGCCGCAACAAGCGATCGTCATTGATCGCCGCGACTTTGGCGAGTGCCTGGCGGAAATCGTCGGAGGCCAGCTTGGCAGCAGTCTCGCGCTCTCCGGCAAAGTCGGGATCGTGGCAGGCGACGAACAGCGCCAGTAGCGCGCGGGTCGCCTCGGGTGCAGCCCGCAGCGCATCGACCACCGTGGCGATGCCGTAACCGGCCCCGGCCTGGCGGAGATAGCGGAACCACGCGCGCAGCCAGTCGGCCTCACGCGCCGCGAGCCCGGTGGCGACGATCAGGCGATTGAACGGATCGTCCTCGGCCGCGCCGTTTAGCACGGCCGTCAGCGCCGCCTCTATTTCGCCGCTGCGCGCCAGCAGCTCCTCGGGATCGGTCCCGGCAGGGCACGCCAGCAGGAAATCGTGGATATAGGCGATCCGTCCCTCGTCGAGCGCGGTCGGCAGTTCCTCCAGCACCCGGAAACCGAAATTCTCCAGCACCGGCACAGCATCGGACAGCGCGAGGCTGCCTTCGCGCTGGTACAGCTTGAGCCGCAGCCCACGCGAGCCTGCGGGATCGCCATCCTCGCGGGTGTGGAGCCGCGCCGCGCGCAGCATCGCCGGGGCATCGGCCTGCGCCTGAAGCGCGCGAATCTGGCGGATGTCGCGCGCGGCTTCGGCGGCACCATAGGCAGTGCGATAGGCCAGCGGGAACGCCTCGGCATAGCGCGCGGCGATGGCGGCGGCGCGGCCGGCGTCCTCGCCCCTGGCCAGTTCGGCCTCGACCGCCGCGACCCAGCCGCGCACCATGGCCTGCAATTCGGCGTCGAGGGCGTCCTCGTCGGCCGAGCCTCGCGTCTCGCGGATATCCAGCACGAAGCGCAGCAGCGCGAGGCTGCTCCCCTCGATCGACAGGCTCCAGTCGAGCACGTCGGCACCGGTGTGCGAAGTCAGCAGATCGATCACCTGGCCGCGCAGCGTGGTCGACACCGCATCGCGCGGCAGCCACACGAAGGCGAACAGATGGCGGGCGAGCGGGGCGCGGACCAGGGCGAGCTTGGGCCGGGGGCGGTCGACCAGGCTCATCATCGCGGTCGCGATCCGTTCCAGTTCGGGCGCCGCGAAGCCGATCAGCAAATCATGCGGCAGCGCGGTCAGCGCGTGGACCAGCGCCTTGCCGGCATGGCCCGATGGATCGAATTCGAACTTGGTCATCAGCGCGGTCAACCCATCGCGCAGGCGCGGGATGCGGTCGGGCGGCGCGGCCAGCGCGGCGCTGGTCCAGACCCCGGCGTGGACCGACAGCGCGACGACTTTTCCAGCCTCGAGGACCGGGACGATGAACAGGTCGAGCGGGACGCGGCGGTGAACGTTGGCGATCCGGTTGGCCTTGACGATCAGGGGCATCGCAACGCTGCGGTTGCCTTTTCCGCCGGACGTTTTTGGGGCCTTGTCGAACCAGGCGAACGCGCGATCGTAGCTGGCTTCGGCGAGCAGGGTGCGCGCACTTTTGCGGCAGATCCCGAGCAGGCCGGATTGCCCGCCATCGCGCCGCCGGGTGACATGGCCGAGCTGAGTGAGCATGCCCCCGCCCAGCCAGCGCAGCAGCGCCGCACCTTCGCCGTCGCTCGCCACGATGGACTGCGCGTCGGCCTCGATCGCCGCCTGCATTTTCGGCCAGTCGGCAACTGCCGCGTAAACATCGCCCAGCACGGTGACGAGCGCGGCGGCCAGTTCGCGGCGCTGGCGGGCATCGGCGCGCGGGGTCTCGAAATAGATCACCGATTCGCGGGTCTGCCCGGAAAGTCCCTTGAGCTTGCCGCCCTTGTCCCGCTCGACCGTCAGCACCGGGTGCGCCAGCCACTCGATCCCCAGACCGTGTTCGGCGACCAGCGCCGCGACCGAATCGACCAGGAACGGCATGTCATCGTTGACGATGGCGATCCGCATGAACCGCTCGCCAGTGCTTCCGCCAACGCTTTCGATAGCCATGGCGGGCGTGCCCGCCTGGCGCTGGGCCAGTACCTCCAGGGTATAACGCGCGGCATCGGCGATCCGTTCGGAAGCGATCGCCGCGCGCTCATCGGGCAACAGCGATTCGACCAAAGTCGCCGCAAGCTGGGCGGCGAGGGTCTCGCCCGATGGCGCAGGCACCTTGCGGCGCGACTTCGGAGCTGGAGCGGCTGCGTCGGCCATCGGCAACGTTCCTCGCCTTGGTAAGTGCTGCGAAATGCCGTCCCTCCTGTCGGAACGGGCAGCACGGTATTATTATTTAATTGCGTTTTCGTGAAGCAATAATTCGCATGTTAGAACCGTGCCAGCGGGCCCGCAACCGGGGTTGTCGCCGGTTTGGAGGTTTGTCCTACAGGCCCCGTGCCGCCTCCATCGCCAGTTCGAGCCCGCGTACGCGTGCTGCGGGGTCGTAAGTCGATCCCGCGAAGATCAACTCGTCCGCCCCGGTCCGCTCGATAAACGCGGCAAGGCTCGCGCGCACGGTTGCCGGCGCGCCGACTGCGCTGGCCTCGCGGAACGATTCGAGCATCGCCAGGGCTTGCGGCGGCAAGCTTTCGCGATAGCCCGCGACCGGCGGCTTGAGCCGCCCCGGCGTGCCGGTCCGCAAGGCCACGAAAGCCTGGTCCATCGACGAGCCGAGCAGCACCGCCTCGTCGTCGGTGTCAGCCGCGATGACGTTGATCGCGGCGATGGCATAGGGCTTGTCGAGCCGCGCCGAAGGCTGAAAATCGCGCCGGTACAGCGCCAGCGCCCGGTCGAGCGCGGCGGGGGCGAAGTGCGATGCGAAGGCATAAGGCAGCCCGAGCAGCGCAGCGAGCTGCGCCCCGAACAGGCTGGAGCCCAGGATCCACAGCTGGATATCCGCGCCCTGACCAGGTGTCGCCTGCAGCGGCAGCCGCGCATCGCCTGCAAACAGCGCGTCGAGTTCGACCACGTCGTTGGGGAATGCCTCGGCGCTGGCATGCAGATCCTTGCGCAGCATCCGTGCGATCCGGCTATCTGCGCCCGGCGCGCGGCCCAGCCCCAGATCGATCCGCCCCGGAAACAGCGCGTCGAGCGTGCCGAACTGCTCGGCAATCACGAACGGGCTGTGATTGGGCAGCATGATCCCGCCCGAGCCGATCCGGATGGTCGAGGTAGCATGGCCGATATGGGCGAGCGCGACCGACGTGGCGGCCCCGGCGATTCCCGGCATGGCGTGATGCTCGGCCACCCAGAAGCGGGTGTAGGCGTGATCCTCTGCCGCTTTGGCCAGCGCGGCGGCGTCGTCCAGTGCCTCGCGAACCGTCCCGCCCTCGCGCACCGGGACCAGATCGAGCACCGAGAATTTGGTCATCGTCCTGAATCCGCCGAATCGGGCCGGGCCGGATCGAGCTGATCGAGATAGGCGCGTGCGGTTTCGGCGGCCTTGCTGGTCGGCGCAATCCGGCGGACCGACTGCCACGATTGGCGGGCCGCCGCCTCGCGTCCGCCCAGCACCGCGATCACCCCGGCCTCAAGCCCGATGTCGGGATCGCTGGGAGCCAGGTTCGACGCGAATTCGACCAGGCGTTGCGCGGCGGCCAGATCATTGCTGCGCCGCGCAAAGGTGGCTGAGAGCAGCCAGACCAGCGGTTCCTCCGGCGCGTCGCGCTGCGCGGCGGCGAAAGCGGCCCCAGCCGCGTCGGCCCGGCCAAGTGCCACTAGCGCGCGCGCCCGGTCGAGCTGAAGCTGGCCACGTGCGGCCGGCCCTCCGCTCGGTTGCTTTAGCGCGGCGTCGAAGTGGGCCAGCGCACGCTCTGCCTGGTTGCCCGCCAGCGCGGCGTTGCCCGCCTGGCCGAGCACCGCTGCTAGTCGCAGCGGATCGCCCGCCGCTGCGACCGCGGCCGCTTCGGCAAAGGCAGCTTCGGCAGCATCCCAGCGCAGCAATATCGCATGGACGTGGCCGAGGCATTGGAGCGGCTTGGAACGGGCGCTCCCGCGGGTCTGCGCGACCCATCTGCCCGCTTCGGCCAGTGCGCTGGCCGGGTCCGAGGCGGCCTGTTCGATGCACATCCGCAGCCGGTCGTCCTCCACGGTCGGGACGGCGAAGGGAGTTTCGGTTGCGGCCGAAACCGCTATGGGCGCAAACAGGGGAAGGGGCAGGAACAATTGGGCGGGGCTTTCGGCTGGTGTCGCGCTTTCTGCTGTAATCATAGGGCTTCGATTGTGCGGAGCAGCAGCGCAATGTCTGGATCGCGCGACAGGCGATGATCGCCGTCCTTGACCAGCGTCACCTGAACATCCGCCGAATGCAGCGCTGCGGCAAGCCTCAGCGATGTTTCAAACGGCACGTCGCGATCCCGCTGGCCGTGGATCAGCCGCACCGGGCAAGCGAGCGGGAGTTCCGCGCTTAGCAGAAGGTTGGCCTGACCATCCGCCCACAGTCCGGCATGGGTTGGAGTCGGCGAACTTCCGTAGGGATTGTCCTGATAAACCGTTTCGCCAGTAGCCAGGGCGGCTTTCTGGCCTTGGTCATAGCCCCAGTCGGTGAAATCGGGCGCTGCGGCGATGCCGACCAGCCCGGCGATCCGCTCAGGAATCGTCCGCGCCACCAGCAGCATCAGCCACCCGCCCATCGACGAGCCCACCAGCACCACCGGCCCGGCGATCTGCGCTTCGATCAGTGCCACTACGTCATCGCGCCAGCGGCTCAGCGTGCTGTCGGCAAACGCCCCGTCGCTCGCGCCGCAGCCCGAATAGTCGAGCAGCAGGCCGGCCCGCCCGGAGGCACGCGCACGTTCGAACAGTGCGGTGGCCTTGCTCCCGGTCATGTCGGACATATAGCCGGGCAGGAATACCCAAGCCGGCCCCGCGCCATCGCATTGGCGAAAGGCGATCCGGTCTCCGCCGGGCCGGATGTGAAAGCAAACTTCGCTCATACCCCGGTCATGGGCAATCTGCGCCTGCCCTGCAACCTGCAGGTTTTTTGCTTCGCTGTCCGCGAGCACTGTTTTGCAGATGGCTCAACCGTGTCACACAAGGGACGCATTTTGGAGGCTATCGCGTGTCAATGATCCAGACCCTTGCCGCCGCGCCGCCGCCAGCCTCGTCCCCCCGCACCGATCGGCGCACGATCCTGCGGCTCGGCGCGCTGGGGCTGGGCGCGCTCGCTTATCCCGGCGCGCTCGCCGCGCAGGCCGCGCGCGGCTTTACCCACGGAGTCGCCAGCGGCGAGCCGGGGCAGGACAGCGTATTGTTGTGGACCCGCCATGCCGGGGGCGAGACGCGGCTTGACTGGGAGGTTTCCGAAACAATCGATTTCGCCAGGATCGTCGCGGGCGGCAACGTCACCGCCAGCCGGGACCGCGACGGCTGCGTCAAGCCGGTCGCCGCGGGTCTCGCGCCGGGGCGCTGGTATTATTATCGCTTCACCGCTCCCTCAGGCGAGCGTTCGGCCATTGGCCGCACCCGGACGTTACCCGCCAGCCGCACGGAAAAATTCCGTCTTGCCGCGTTCTCGTGCTCGAACCTGGGGTTCGGCTGGTTCAACGCCTATGCCCACGCCGCGCAGCGCGACGATATCGACCTGACGGTTCACCTCGGCGATTATCTCTACGAATACCAGGCGGGAAATTACCCCTCGGCCAAGCAGACCGTGGCCGGGCGCGTGCTCGACCCGCAGAACGAGATCGTTGCGCTGACCGACTATCGCCTGCGCCACGCCGCCTATCGGGCCGATCCCGATCTCCAGCGGATCCACCAGCTGTTCCCGATGATCGTGATGTGGGACGATCACGAAAGCGCCAATGACAGCTGGCGGGATGGCGCGCAGAACCATCAGCCCGAAACCGAAGGCTCGTGGGACGCGCGCAAGATCGCGGCGAAACGCGCTTATCGCGAATGGTTGCCGGTCAGCGACGACGACTGGGCAAGTTATGACATCGGCGATCTGGCAACCCTGGTGCGGCTCGACACGCGGTTGGCAGGACGCGAAAAACCGTTCGAACTGCCCGAAGTGTTGGCCGGAGTGGCGCCCGCCGAGCGCGAGGCCGCAGTCCGCAAGTTCCGCGACGGAGTGTGGCAGGACCCGGCGCGCACCTTGCTGGGCGCAGCGCAGGAACAGTGGCTGGATCGCACGCTTTCCGCCTCGCGGCGCGCTGGCAAGACCTGGCAGATTCTTGCGCAGCAAGTGATCATGGGCGAGCTGGTCCTGCCGCTGGTCGTCTCCGAAACCATGCCCGCCGACATCCCGGCGCAGGTGAGCGAGCGGATCGCGAACGGCGCGATCGGCAGCAAGCTGGGGCTCCCGGTCAATCTCGACGCATGGGATGGCTATCCGGCGGCGCGGGCGCGACTGTTGAAAGCGGCGCGCCGCGCCGACGCCAATCTGCTGGTGCTTGCGGGCGACAGCCACAACGCCTGGAGCTTCGAACTGGCCGACGGCAAGGACCCGGCCGGGGTGGAATTCGCGGTTTCGGGCGTAACCTCGCCGGGCATCGAGCGGTCGGTCGGCTGGCTGGATCCCGCCCGGTTCGCGCGCGAGGCGGTCGGGCGCAATCCGGGGCTGAAGTGGACCGACACCAGCCGTCGTGGTTATCTGACGGTCGAACTGACCAAGGCGCGGGCGAGCACCGAATTCGTCTTCATGGATACGATCCGCGAACGTTCGACAAAACTGTCGGGCACCCACCGGCTGAGCGTGGCGGCGGGGGCCAACACGCTGGGGGGGTGACGGTTAACCTGTTTCGAGCTATGGCAGGATCGATGATGCAATCGTTCGCCTGTCCGAGCACTACCACCACCCCGGTTCGCCGGGGGCGGATTGTCGCGCGCTAGCGACGGTCGCGCTGCCCGGGTTCGGGCGGCACTGGCGTCACCTCCTGGATCTGTCACCAACGACGCCGCCCCTTCCGGCCCGCCCAGGCTTGTGCCAAAGGCCCGCCGACCAAACTGACGGTGATCCATGTCCGAACTGCTGAAAATTTCCCTGCCCGACGGTTCGGTGCGCGAGGTGCCGCGCGGCACCACCCCGGCGGACATTGCCGCCGCGATCGGCCCTGGCCTCGCCAAGGCGGCGATCGCCGCGCGGGTCGATCATGGCTTGGGGGCGGAACTGCGCGACATCGGGCGGCCGTTCGAGGGCGACGCCCAGTTGGCGCTGGTCACCGCGCGCGACGAGGCCGACGCGCTCGAACTCGCCCGCCACGATTTCGCGCATATCCTCGCCGAGGCGGTTCAGCTCCTGTTCCCCGGCACCCAGATCACCTTCGGCCCTTCGACCGACGACGGCTTTTACTATGACTTCGCCCCCGCACCAGGGCGCGGGCCGTTCACCGACGAGGATCTGCCCGCGATCGAAGCCGAAATGCGCCGGATCATCGCCGCCGACCAGCCGCTGATCCGCGAAGTGTGGAGCCGGGCCGACCTGATCGCGCGCTGGCAGGCGCGGGGTGAGAGCTTTAAGGCCGAATGGGCTTGCGAACTGCCTGAAGGCGAGGAGCTGACGGTCTATCGCGCCGGATCGGGCGAGGACGCGTGGCTCGATATGTGCCGGGGTCCGCATCTGGCCTCGACCGGAAAGCTCGATTCGGCGGCGTTCCGGCTGACACGCGTTTCGGGGGCTTACTGGCGCGGCGATCAGGCCAACGCGATGCTCAGCCGCATCTACGGCACCGGCTGGCTCAGCAAGAAGCAGCTCGACGCGCATCTGGTCCGGCTGGAGGAGGCCGCGAAGCGCGATCATCGCAAGCTTGGCGCGGAGATGGACCTGTTCCACCTCCAG
>JBBSKI010000020.1:0-26585 GCA_038256425.1 Sphingomonadales bacterium | reverse complement strand
TGAAGGCACGGTCACCCGCACCGGTGTGGCCTGCCTCGATGCGGCCGGCCGGCAAGAGGAAATTGCGCGGATGCTGTCGGGCGCGGAAATCACCAGCGAGGCACGGGCGCAGGCCGACCGACTGCTGGAGGGGGTTTAGTGGCCTTGGACTGGTTCGGTATGCTCGGCGGATTCCTGGTCGCCGGATCTTTCCTGGCGTTATTTTTCTTACTGGTCACCAGGCCGTTGCGAAAAGATCGGCAATCGCCAGGTGCAGAAATCATGGAAGGGTTGAAGGCCGGAATGATCCTGGGGAGCGTCTTTTTTGCGATTGTGTTTGTTGGTGGACTTTACGGCTCGTGAACGCCTCCACAGAAGCCGATGCCGCCAACCAACTGATGCGTCTTGCGCGGGAGATCGCGCGGCATAATCGGTTGTATCATGCCGAGGACACGCCCGAGGTTTCGGACGCCCAATACGATGCGCTGGTGCGGCGCAATGCCGAGCTCGAGGCCGCGTTCCCGCACCTGATCCGCGCCGACAGCCCAAGCCGCGCGGTCGGTCACGAGGTCGCTGCGTCCCCGCTTTCGAAGGTCCGCCACGCGGTGCGGATGATGAGCCTCGACAACGCCTTTGCCGACGAGGAGGTGGCGGAGTTCCTGGCGCGGGTGCGGCGGTTCCTGAACCTGCCGGTCGACGCCGGGATTGCGGTGACTGCGGAGGACAAGATCGACGGCCTGTCATGCTCGCTGCGGTATGAGGACGGGCGGCTGGTCAAGGCGGCGACGCGCGGCGATGGCGAGGTCGGTGAGGACGTCACCGCCAATGTGGTCCATATCGCCGATATCCCGCAAATGCTGCACGGAACAGTGCCGCCGTTGTTCGAGGTTCGCGGCGAAGTTTATATGGCGAAACAAGACTTTGCTGCACTCAACGCGGTGCAGCAAAAGGCCGAGGCGCGATTGTTCGCGACTCCGCGCAATGCTGCGGCCGGATCGCTGCGGCAGAAGGACGCGAGCGTTACCGCTGCGCGGCCGCTGCGGTTCCTCGCGCATGGTTGGGGCGCGGTCTCGGGGCTGCCGGCGGACAGCCAGTTCGACGTGATGAGAGCGATCGAAAGTTGGGGCCTGCCGGTCTCGCCCGATCTGGTGCGCTGCAATTCGCTCGAAGAAATGCTGCACCATTATCGCGGTATCGGCGAGCGCAGGGCGGGGTTGCCCTATGATATCGACGGGGTGGTCTACAAGGTCGAGCGGCTCGACTGGCAGGCGCGGCTAGGCTCGATCGGCAAGGCGCCGCGCTGGGCATTGGCGCACAAGTTCCCGGCGGAGCAGGCCGAGACGGTACTCGAGGCGATCGACATCCAGGTCGGCCGGACCGGCAAGCTGACCCCGGTCGGGCGGTTGGCGCCGGTGCTGGTGGGCGGGGTGACCGTCACCAACGTGACGCTGCACAACCGCGACGAGATCGCCCGGCTGGGCTTGCGGGTGGGCGACCGCGTGGTGCTCCAGCGTGCCGGTGACGTGATCCCGCAAGTGGTTGACAACCTGACCCGCGAGACCCCGCGCGATCCTTACGCGTTCCCCGATCACTGCCCGCAGTGCCGCGCCGAAGCAGTGGCGGAGGAGGGCGAGGTCGACGTGCGCTGCACCGGCGGGCTGACCTGCCCGGCCCAGCGCTTCGAACGCCTGCGCCACTTCGTCAGCCGCCCCGCGCTCGAAATCGAGGGGCTGGGCGAGAAGTCGATTGTCGAGTTCCTCGAACTGGGCTGGCTGGAAAGCCCGGCGGACATCTTCCGATTGAAGGACCATCGCGGCGATCTGGTCGGACGGGCCGGGTGGCAGGACAAGTCTGTGGACAACCTGTTGGCAGCGATCGAGGCCAAGCGTGCGCCCGGCGCGGCGCGGCTGCTGTTCGGGCTGGGCATCCGCCATGTCGGCGCGGTGACCGCGCGGGATCTGCTGAAGCGCTTCGGGACGCTGGAAGCGCTGCGGGCGGTGGTCGAGCGGGTTGTGGCCGAGCGGGCGGTGGGCGGCGAGGACGAGGCGCGCGCCGAATTGCTGGCCATCGACGGGGTCGGCCCGGTGGTGGTCGAGGCGCTGGGCGATTTCTTCCATGAACCGCACAACCGTTCAGTGTGGGACGATCTGCTCTCCGAAGTCACCCCGCCGCCTTACCTGGTCGAAACCCGAGACAGCGCGGTCGCGGGCAAGACCGTGGTGTTCACCGGCAAGCTGGAGACCATGAGCCGCGACGAGGCCAAGGCCCAGGCCGAACGGCTCGGCGCGCGCGCGGCAGGCTCGGTCAGCGCCAAGTCCGATCTGGTGGTGGCCGGGCCGGGCGCGGGCAGCAAGCTCAAGCAGGCGGCGATGTTGGGGATAGAGGTGATCGACGAAGCGGCCTGGGCGGAGATCGTTCGCGCGGCGGAGTAATGAAAATACTTTACGGGTTTCCGCTTACCGGGCCTTCACGTCCCCCACGCCATTTTCCGGTAACTCCTTGTTATAGGTGGGGTTATATCATGTACCGAATAGCCAAATTACGCGACGAGCATACCCGCCTGATCGCGATGGTTGGTCGGTTGAATGTCGTGATCGCGGCGGATGCGCCGCCGCCAGATGTCGAGCTCCAGACGCTTCGACTCAATCTGGCAACTACCCTGATCGGGCATCTCCAATCGGAGGACTGGCTGCTTTATCCCGACCTTCTCAATAACAGCGATCCCAGGATCGTCTTGCTGGCACGCCGGTTCTGTGCGGAAATGGGCGACCTTTCCAAAACATTTCTGAATTATTCGGAGCGGTGGATGAAGGTCCCGATTGGTGAGAACTGGACAGACTTTTGTCGCGAAACCCGCGCGATCACCGATGCCCTGATCGAGCGTATCGAGCGCGAGGACCGCCTTCTGTACCCGTTGCTCGGAACCCTCGATCAAGCGGCTTGACCCACTTCATCACCCCGCCTGCGAACGGCGTCCACCGCCCGGTCCGCACGCCTGCCGCCGCAAGGGCGTCGCTGGTCCACTGGTTGCAGGTGTTGGCCATGGTGTAGCGGCCCCGGGCTTCGTAGAACGTGTCGTAGCTGGCGTAGCCGGGCCAGTGCCGGCGCGGCTCAGCCGGCTCTACGGGGGGAAGCATCGCTTCGATCTGGCGAACCAGCGCGACATATTGTGCTGGCGTCAGCCGCAGCGGACGGATGTCCAGGCCGGGCGCGGGATGTACATAATGGGCGATGTGGAGCAGGCCTTCGCCGCTGCCGAACGCAATCCGCGCTACCGTTCGCGGGCGGAGATCGGCCCAGGTCGGGGTGTTGAGAAACACTTCGCGATCGCCCCAACTGATCGAGACGTGGGTGTAGGGTCGCGCCGGATCGGCCAGATCTCGCACCGGGAAGTCCGCGCTCCAGTCTTTTAGCGGGTGAAAGCGCGGCAGGACCAGCGCGGTGTGGACGCCGTTGGTTTCGACGAAGATTTCGACTGCCCCAAAGTCATTGGCGCCCGGCTCGCGCCAATCGGGGTTGCGCGGGAGCGACGATCCGATCCACGCCGCCAGCATGAACAGGCCGATGGCGAGCGCCAGCCAGGCGCCCGCCGCCCGTGCGATCCTCAGCGCGCGGCGCGCCGTCGCAGCCACAGGATGCTCCAGTCGCCGCGCTCCAGCCGGGCCGCCAGCCGGAACCCGGCGCGCAAGCCAGCGCGGCGCACCGCCCCCTCCTGCGTCGTCAGCAGCCCGGCGAGCACCAGATGCCCACCCGGCAACACCGCGCGCGCAAAGTCCGGCATCAGCTCGACCAGTGGCCCGGCGAGGATGTTGGCGATCAGCAGGTCGTAAGGCGCGCGCGCGGCCAGCAGCGAGTGATCCAGCCCCGCCGCGACCGCCATCGTCAGCGCGCCGCGCCCGCCGCCCAGCGGCACGGCATTGGCGGCGGCGTTTTCTAGCACCACCGCGAGGCAGACCGGATCGATGTCGCTCGCGGTCAGCAGCGCTTGGCGCCACAGCGCGCGCGCAGCAAACGCGAGCAGCCCGGTGCCGGTGCCGATGTCGGCGCAGTTTTTCACCTGCACCCCGCGCGCCTTCATCGCCGAGAGCATTTCGAGGCACCCGGCGGTGGTCGCGTGCTGGCCGGTGCCGAACGCCTGGCTGGCGGGGATGACGAAGTCGATCAGCGCAGGGCCGCCAAGGGGAATGGGCGGGTGATCGGGCGTGCGGACATGAAACCGCCCGGCGCGGATCGGCTCCATGCCCTGCTGGCTGGCGGTGACCCAATCGGTTGCGGGGAGCTTTTCGACTTCGAGTGGCGGGGTGACCCCTGCAAACAACGCGGCGATGGCGGCCAGCTCGGCCTCGCCCGGCTCATCCGCCAGCCACGCCTCGAGCCGCCAGTCGAGCGGGCGATCCTCGGCCATCTCGCAGCCGCCCAGCACGATATCGGGGTCCCAATCGTGCGCTTCTTCGTGGGCAAGCAGCGCGGCGGTTACCTGTGCCTGCGAACCTTCGGCGGTGACTTTCCAGCTCATCTCAGCCGGCGTCAGCGAACATAGCTGGCCCCGTTCGCATCGAGCACCGCACCGGTCATGCTGGGCGGTGCGTCGAGCGCGCAGAACGCGGCGATGGTCGCGATTTCGTCGGGCGTCGCCACCCGGCCCAACGGAATGTCCGCCACCAGGCCCGGCCCGCCACGCGTTGCCAGATAGTCGTCCGCCATCGATGTGTCGGTAAAGCCGGGGCAGACCGCAAAGGTCAGCACGCCCTTGGCGGCATAGGCGCGGGCGATCGTTTTCGTCATCGCCACCATGCCCGCCTTGGCGGCGGCATAGTGCCAGTGATCGGGCGAATCGCCGCGATAGGCGGCGCGGCTGGCGATGTTGACGATGCGGCCCTTCGACCCTTCACCGAGCCATTGCCGCACCGCGAACCGGCACAATTGCGCGGCGCTGGTCAGGTTGATCCGTTGGGTATCTTCCCAGGCATCGAGCCAGGCGATGTCGCTGGCGTCGATCGGGTTGGCGGCAAACAGCCCGGCGTTGTTGACGAGGATGTCGATCCGCCCGCTCCCATGCTGTTTGGCACGGTCGAGCGCTTCCTCCCACAAAGCCTGCGGAGCGCTTGGTTCCACGAGGTCCGCGCCGATGATTTCCGCTTCCGCCAACGAGGGCGGACGTGATCCGTGGCCGATAACGGTGACCCCGCGCAGCTCCAGCGCCGTGGCAATGGCGGCGCCGATCCCGCGGGTCGATCCGGTGACGAGTGCAATGAGGCCAAGCGACATCGGGCAACTCTAGGCCATCGCAGCCAGGTATCGCAATCACGTCCCGCGCTGGCGCTTAAAAAAGCGCGCGGGCTTCGCTTGCACCGTGCCCGAAACCGATTATTACCGGTTGGGCGCCGCTGCTGGCGCTGCGCTTCCGGTGTCTTCCGGACGCAGGGCGTGCGGGCTCAGGGCGTTCGGTCCAGGGCCCAGCCTTCCGGGGGTATTCAAATGTCCGCATCGACCAGCCAGTCATCCCGGCCCATGTCGCCGCATCTGTCGATCTGGCGCTGGGGTCCGGCCATGGCGGTGTCGATCCTGCACCGCGCCGCGGGACAGGGCATGGCCTTCGTTGGCCTGCCGGTGTTGCTGTGGTTCCTCGCTGCGGTGGCGGGGGGCGAAGCGTCCTATGCCACGTTCCAGGACCATGCCGGTTCGTGGTACGGGCTGGTCGTGCTGGCCGGGCTGTCGTGGGCATTTTTCGAACACATGACCTCGGGTCTGCGTCACTTCGTGCTCGATCTGGGCGCGGGATACGAGCTCGATACCAACAATTTCTGGTCGTGGCTGGTGCCGGTCATCGCCATTGCGCTGACGGCGCTGTTCTGGGCAGCTATTCTGCTGCGCTGAGCGTATTTTCTGGGGGACTTTTAGATGGGCAATGGAACCTCGATCGGCCGGGTGCGCGGGCTGGGCTCGTCGCAGCACGGCGCGCATCACTGGCTGCTCCAGCGCTTTACCGCGATCGGCAACCTGATCCTGGTGGTCTGGCTGGTGGTCAGCCTCGCGCTGATGCCGGCCTTCGATTACGCAACGATGCAAGCCTGGCTGGTGAAACCGATTCCCGCCACCGCGATGATCCTGCTGATCGTTTCGACCTTCTGGCACGCGCGTTTGGGCGTGCAGGTATTCATGGAAGACTATGTGTACGATCACGGGCTGAAATTCGCCTCGCTCGCCGCGCTCAACGTGCTGGCGCTGGCCGGGGCCGCGTTCGGCGTGCTTTCGGTGCTCCGCATCGCCCTGACGACGACGACCGGGGGGGCCTGAGCCATGGCAACCGCAGCATCATCCGCCACTGGCACTCAGCCCGCCTACAAGATCATCGACCACACCTATGACACCGTCGTCGTCGGCGCGGGCGGATCGGGCCTGCGCGCCACGATGGGCAGCGCCGAGGCGGGCCTGAAAACCGCCTGCATCACCAAGGTGTTCCCTACCCGCTCGCATACCGTCGCCGCGCAAGGCGGGATCGCCGCGAGCCTTGGCAACAACAGTCCGGACCACTGGACCTGGCACATGTTCGATACGGTCAAGGGATCGGACTGGCTGGGCGATCAGGACGCGATCGAATACATGGTGCGCGAGGCACCGCAGGCGGTCTATGAACTGGAACACGCGGGCGTGCCGTTCTCGCGCAATGCCGAGGGCACGATCTACCAGCGGCCGTTCGGCGGGCACATGCAGAACATGGGCGAGGGGCCGCCGGTCCAGCGCACTTGCGCCGCCGCCGATCGCACCGGCCACGCGATGCTTCACGCGTTGTATCAACAGAGCCTGAAGTACGCCGCCGACTTCTTCATCGAATACTTCGCGATCGACCTGATCATGGAGAACGGCAAGTGTCGCGGCGTGATCGCGATGTGCATGGACGATGGCTCGATCCACCGCTTCAAGAGCCACGCGGTGGTCCTCGCCACCGGCGGCTATGGCCGCAGCTATTACACCGCGACCAGCGCGCACACCTGCACCGGCGATGGCGGGGCGATGGTCCTGCGCGCGGGGCTCCCTTTGCAGGACATGGAGTTCGTCCAGTTCCACCCGACCGGGATTTACGGCGCGGGCGTGCTGATTACCGAGGGCGCGCGCGGTGAAGGCGGCTACCTGACCAATTCCGAGGGCGAGCGGTTCATGGAACGCTATGCTCCATCGGCCAAGGACCTTGCGTCACGCGACGTGGTAAGTCGCTCGATGGCGCTGGAAATCCGCGAAGGGCGCGGCGTGGGGCCGGACAAGGACCACATCTACCTCCACCTCGATCACATCGATCCCAAGGTGCTGGCCGAGCGGCTGCCCGGCATCACCGAAAGCGGCAAGGTGTTCGCAGGCGTCGACCTGACCCGCCAGCCGCTCCCGGTCGTCCCCACGGTCCATTACAACATGGGCGGGATACCGTGTAACTACCACGGCGAGGTCATGACCATCGGCGCCGACGGCAATCCCGAAACCATCGTGCCGGGGCTGTTCGCGGTGGGCGAGGCGGCCTGCGTCTCGGTTCACGGGGCCAACCGGCTGGGCTCCAACTCGCTGATCGATCTGGTCGTGTTCGGCCGCGCCACCGGGCACCGGCTGGCCCAACTGATCAAGCCGAATTCCGCCCACGACGCCTTGCCCAAGGACAGCGCCGACCTCTCGCTGGGCCGGCTCGATCACTTCCGCAACGCCAAGGGCGGCTCACCGACCGCAGACATCCGCGCCGAAATGCAGCGCACGATGTCCGCCCACGCGGCGGTGTTCCGCAACGACGAGCTGATGACCGAAGGCAAGGACAAGCTGGCCGCAACCTACAAGCGGATGGAAGACATCCACGTCTCCGACCGCTCGCTGATCTGGAATTCGGACCTGATCGAGACGATGGAGCTCGACAACCTGATCAGCCAGGCCACCTGCACCCTCCACGGCGCGCACAACCGCAAGGAAAGCCGCGGCGCTCACGCCCACGAGGATTTCCCCGACCGCAACGACGCCGAATGGATGAAGCACACCGCGGTGTGGTTCGACGGCTGGGGCGGCAAGGGCGGCGGCGTGAAGATCGATTACCGCCCGGTGCACGAATACACGCTCACCGACGACGCCGAATACATCAAGCCGAAGAAACGGGTGTATTGAGCAATTTTTTCAGCGCCTTTCGCACCAAGGCCGGTTACCTAACCGCGTAACGCGCCCTATCGAGGCGTTGTGTTACGGAGTCGGATTGGTGTGGGATAGTTTGAACAGCTTCCTTGCCATGCGGGGGCTTCCTCCGCACGGCTATTGCCTGTTGTGGGACCCCACGCTGGTCTGGACCCATGTGGTCGCCGACGGGGTGATCGCGGCAGCCTATTTCTCGATCCCCTTCGTGCTGTGGCGCTTCCTGCGGGCGCGCCCGGACATCGAATTCGGCTGGATGGTGGGAATGTTCGCGACCTTTATTCTGGCGTGTGGCACCACCCATCTCATCAACATCTACGTGCTGTGGGTGCCCGCCTACGGCATCGAAGCGGCGGTCAAGACGGTTACCGCGCTCGCCTCGATCGGAACCGCAGTCCTGCTGGTGCCGCTTTTGCCGAAGCTGATCGCGCTTCCGTCGCCGGCCCAGCTCCAGGCAGTCAACGAGCAGCTTGTCGCTGAATCCACGGAGCGTGAGCGTACCGCCGAAATGCTCCGGCAATCGCAAAAACTCGAAGCGATCGGACGGCTTACCGGGGGCGTTGCGCATGACTTCAACAACCTGCTCCAGGTCATCATCGGCAATCTCGATCGCGCGCGGCGATCGGCGGGCGAAGCCACTCCGGCGCTCGACCGGGCGTTGACTCAGGCACTGTCGGGAGCAGAACGCGCCGCCAAGCTGACCGACCAGTTGCTCGCCTTCGCACGGCGCCAGCCGCTCGATCCCAAGCCGATCGATCCGGTCGAGACTGTGCGCAATGTCGGTCCATTGATCGAGCGCGCGATCGGCGAGAAAATCACTTATGTCTTTGCGCCGGAAGTCGAAGGGGCGGCGATCCTGGCGGACCGTCATCAGCTGGAAAACGCGTTGCTCAATCTCGCCATCAATGCGCGCGATGCGATGCCAACCGGCGGCGAATTGCGGATTTCGTGCCATCGGGACGAGGAAACGGTCGAAGTGCGGATCGAGGACACCGGCAATGGCATGGACACCCCAACGCTCGAACACGCGACCGAACCATTCTTTACCACCAAGCCGATCGGCGAGGGGGCCGGACTGGGGCTCAGTCAGGTGTACGGAATGATGGAGCAGATCGGCGGGCGGATGACGATCGAATCTATTCCGGGAACCGGCACCACGGTTCGGCTGTTCTTCGCGCGGGTACCCGGGAACCGTGAATGAAGCGCGTACTGCTGGCCGAAGACGAAGCGATATTGCGGGTAATGGCAGAGGAAGATCTTGCCGAACTGGGTTGCGTTGTAACCGCTGCCGGCGATGGCGAGGCGGCCTCTGCGATCCTCGCCTCCGGAGCCGAGTTCGACGTTTTGGTGACGGACATCAGAATGTCTGGATCGATCGACGGCTGGGAACTGGCCCGCAGAGCCCGGGCGGCGCTGCCCGGGATCGGGATCGTCTACGTCAGCGGTTACCCGGGAGAGACGGTTGACCCGCTGCCTTCGACCCACTTCATCAAGAAGCCCTATCGACTGGCCGAACTGGCTGCCGCGCTGATCGGCACCCCAAGCTAGTCGGACGCCGTTCATCCGAGCTTCAGGTTTACAGACGTAGTCGATTACGGATGTAAACGGTGAGGGAGCGGCAGTGGCCTCCGAGGGCGAGCGGATATCCGAGGCTGAGCATGCCGTCATGGAGGCGCTGTGGTCGCGCTCGCCGTTGACGGCGGCGGAGGTATGCGAAGAAGTCTGCGCGAGCCGCGACTGGACGCTCGCCACGGTCAAGACGCTGCTTTCCCGCCTGGTCGTCAAGAACGCGGTGAAAACCGAGGCCGACGGCAAGCGCTTCCTTTATTCGCCGGTGCTCAAGCGCGGCAACTATCTCGGCGGCGAATCGCGGCGCCTGGTCGATCGGCTGTTCGGCGGGCGCGCCGCGCCATTGTTCGCCCACCTGGCCGAGACTGAGGCGCTCAGCGACCGCGATATCGCCGAGATCGAAGCGCTGCTCGAAACGCTCAAGTCCCAGGGACAGGTTGGGGGAGAAGGCCGATGATGGGCTGGTTCATCGACACGCTGGTCTGGTCGGGCCTGCTGATCGCGGTCGTGCTGGTGTTGCGCCGCCCGGTCGCACGGATCTTCGGTGCGGGGATGGCCTATGCGCTGTGGCTGCTGCCGCTGCTGCGGTTGTTCATGCCGCCGCTGGTCCTGCCGACCGCCGCCCCGCCGCGGGCTGCCCCGGTCCAATCGAGCGAGATCTTGACGCTGACCCTGACCGAGCCCGTCGCCCCCGCACTGGCGCTGCCCTGGGAACTGCTGCTGAGCGCCGCCTGGCTGGGCGGGGCGGCGCTGTTCCTGATCGCACGGGTGATCGAATACCGCGGAATGCGCGAGCGGTTGCTGGCCCAGGCGCTCACCGTCGATCTGCGCGAGGGCGTGCGGATCGTTGAGACCCCGGCGGTCGATGCCCCGGTGGCATTCGGGGTGCGCGACAAGGTGATCGCGCTGCCGCCCCGGTTCCTCATCAGCGGCGCGCTGGCCGAGCGCGAGCTCGCCTTGCAACACGAACTGGCGCACCACCGCGGACGCGATTTGCTGGCCAACATGCTCGCCCAGGGCCTGCTGGCGCTGCACTGGTTCAATCCGCTCGCCTGGGCGGCGTGGAGCGCCATGCGGCGCGATCAGGAAGCAGCCTGCGACGCGCGGGCGATGGCCGGGCGCGATCTGCCGACCCGCGCCGCCTATGCCCAGGTCATCGCCAGCTTCGCAGCGGGTGAGCGCCTGAATTCGTCGAGGTTCGGGCGCGCCGCGCTGGCCGCACCGATGGCCAATGTCGACATTTGGGGCCCGGTGCTGGGCGACAAATCCATAGTCCACCGTTTGAGGAGCCTGACCATGAGCGACATTTCACCACGCCGCCGCCGTGCCGCCCGCTGGCTGCTGGGGGCGGGGACCGCGCTCGCGCTGCCGCTGACCGCAACCGTGGTTTATGCCGGGCGCGAGGCTCCAGTAGCTCCCGCCGTGCCTGCGGCTCCGGCTGCGCCCGATGCTCCCGATGCTCCCGAGGCCCCGGCCGCGCCCGAGGCACCCAAAGCACCCAAGGTCGTCAAGCGGGTGATCGTGATCCACGAGGATGCCAAGGGTGCCGAAGGTCACGCGCTGGGCGAGCAGGATGCAAAGTTCGAGCGGCGCATCGAGCGCGACGGCAAGACCATCATCCTGCGCAGCGACCGCGCGTTCGACGAAGCGGAACTCGAAGCCAAGCTGGCGCAGATGGATACGCAGCTGGCCGAACTGGGCGATCTGAAAGGTCTGAAGGATCTGAAGGGTCTGGGCGAGGGCCCGCGCACGGTGATGCTGCGTCGCGGCCTTGCGCCCGGTCAAGCACCGCGAGCATTCGCATTGGCCATGGCGGGGAAGGATTGCGCGGCGGGTGAGGGGGCCCAGGTCGAAGCCAAGGCCGACGAAAACGGCCAGCGCCAGATCGTGCGGATCGTTACGTGCGGAGCCGGAGCGCACAAGGACACGGCCTTGAAAGCGATGCGCCAGGCCCGCGTGAGCATCGCCGATGACAGTGCGGTCAGCGGGTCCATCAGGGAGAAAGTATTGCAGGAGCTGGACGCGTCGATCGCGCGGATGGAACGTGACGCGAACTGAGCCCCTCGACAATCACCGTCGGTTGAGCGATGAAGCGTGAGTTTTCATCGATGAGCCGAGCGAGGACCGCATGACCGCAGCCGTCGATTCTCCCGCCCTGAAGGACCGCACGCCGGGAATGAAGCTGCTGTTCACCGCGATCATCGCGGCGGTGCTGATCATCCCGCTGATGCTGGTCTATGCGCTGGTCTATGATCGGCAGGAGCAGTCACAGACCGCGCAGAACGCGATCAATGCGGGGTGGGGCGGGCCGCAGGTGATCGCCGGGCCGGTGCTGGTGGTGCCGTTCCGGACGACCCAGACGCAGACCGAGGAGATCGGCGGGAAGGCCGTCACCCGCGCGGTCGAGGTCGAAAAGCTGCTGTATATCTCGCCGGTCGAGAACCGCGCCATCACCACGATCCTGCCGCAGGAACGGCGCAAATCGATCTATCGCTCGGTGCTTTACACCGCGCAGGTGGGCGGCACCGCGAAGTTTGCGCTGCCCGCCGATCTTGAGCGCTTCGGCGTAACCCGCGAGCGGCTGCTGTGGGATCGCGCCGAACTGCGCATGGGGGCATCCGACGCGCGCGGGCTGACCACTGGCGGCACCCTCAAGGCCAATGGTCAGAGCCTTGCGCTGCAACCGGGCAAGGGACCGGCAGCGAGTGGCGGACAGGGCTTCTTCGCCTTCCTGCCGTGGGACGGGGTCGGCGAAATGACCGTCGAATACGCTTTCGGGCTTCGCGGCAGTCGCTCGCTCAGTCTGGTTCCGCGTGGTGGCTCGACCCAGTGGACAGTCGATTCCAAATGGCAAAGCCCCAGCTTCAGCGGCGCGTTCCTGCCCGAGAAACCGAAGGTTAGCGTTGCCGGGTTTGCCGCCAGCTACAATATCGACAAGCTCGCGCTGGGCCAGGCCCCCGTGATGACCGAGGATCCAGGGCCGCCGATGATCGACGATGCTGACGGATCGGCCCGTTACGCGACGACCGAAATGGCCATGGCACCATCGGCGCGCGACCCTGCCTCTGGCGGAGCATCGGACGTTATCGGCGGACCCGCCCGCGCGGTAACGGTGGGGCTGATCGAGCCGGTCAATCTTTATTCCAAGGTCGATCGCGCGGTTAAATACGGGTTCCTGTTCATCGGCTTCACGTTCCTGGCGTTCTTCCTGTTCGACGTGGTCGGCGGGGCGCGGGTCGCGGCGGCCGAGTACCTGCTGACCGGCGCGGCGCTGGTGCTGTTCTTCGTGCTGCTGCTGGCCTTTGCCGAAGTGATCGGTTTCACCCCGGCCTACCTGCTCGCCAGCGCGGCGATCATCGGACTGCTGACGGCTTACAGCGCGGCGGTGCTGGGCAGTTGGAAACGCGCGCGATTTATCGGCGCGCTGCTGGTGGGGCTCTATGCGCTGCTGTTCGTGCTGCTCAATCTCGAGGCGTGGTCGCTGCTGATCGGCGCGGTGCTGCTGTTCGTGGCGCTGGCCGGGGTGATGTTCGCCACCCGCAAGGTCGATTGGGGGAGTGTTGGTAAGCGAGTGGAAGTCAGCTGAACTGCCTGGCGCCGCGCCGCCCGCGATGCCACCGCAGCATGGCGCCGACGATTGCGAACCCGATCAGCATCTGCAGCCAGGTGGCGGGTTCGGGAACTGCGGAAACCGGTGTCTCGATCATCGGCGGCATGGTCGTCGGGCTAGGCGTTGGCGTGGTCGTGGGCGTTGGCTCTGGTGTTGGCGTTGGCGTGGGAACGGGGATGGCGATGACCTCGCCACCGATCCCGCCGATCCCCCCGTTCTGGGGGAAAATATCGAACCGCTGCGACTGGGCCGCGCTGCCGCTGGCACCGCCGGTGAACGGGGCAATCTCTTCGGCGAGGAAGCTCAGCGGCGCCGAAACTGCGGCGTCCAGGGGATCGATGCCCAACAGAAACCCCGGTTGGGCGGTCTCATCTCGCCCGGGAATGAACCGGCTGCGCGTTGCGCGAGGCTGGCGCGTGCCCAGGCCTGCAACTGAGCCGCTGCCCCAGCGTGAGCCAGCGCGATAGGCGAGATCAGCCTTGCTGAAGCAATCGAGTACGTTGCTGCTGCACGGAACAAAAGGTTCGGCAGTATGTCCGGCAAAACCCAAGATGAGACCGGAATTCCCACCAGAACTGACCGTTTCACCGGCACGGACAGCGTCACCCCCCGGATCGAGCGTCCCATCGACCAACGCAAGTCCGCCGCCGATCACCCCGCCGACGAGCAATACGATGGCGACAGGGAGGACTACTCCCACACGCCTGCGGCGCCTATTTTTCGCTGATTTGCCCACGTCACCCCGATCTTAACTGACATTAACGGCCAATCATTCATTTGGTTTCATTGAATTTAATCCGAAATCGTTATAACTCGCGGATGCCCGGATTAACGAAGCCGTAATCGTTCCTTCGTCAGCTGCCCTACGGAGGTCACCCCCATCAGCTTCATCCCGCGTTCGATCTCGTCCTTGAGGATCGCCAGCGCACGTTCGACACCCGCTTGTCCGGCGGCGGCCAGCGCGTAAAGATAGAGCCTGCCGCCCGAGGCCGACGTTGCCCCCGTCGCCAGCGCCTTGAGCACATGGGTGCCACGCCGTACCCCGCCGTCGCAGATGATCTCGATCTCGCCGCCCACCGCGTTGACGATCTCGGAAAGCTGGTCGAACGGCGCGCGGCTGCCGTCGAGCTGACGGCCGCCGTGGTTGGAGATCATGATCGCATCGGCCCCGATTTCAACCGCGCGGCGCGCATCGGCGGCGCTCATCACGCCCTTGAGGCAAAAAGTGCCGCCCCAGTCCTCGCGAATTTTGGCGGCGGTGGCCCAGTTCATCGACTGGTCGAGCATGGTGTTGAAATAGCCGGCGATCGATACCGCCTCGCCGGTGCCTTCGGCCACGTGGGTATCGAGATTGGGCAGCGAGAACTTCTCACGGAACATGTAGTCCAGCGCCCAGCGTGGCTTGATCGCATAGCTCAGCGCCGAAGAAGCGGTGAATTTGGGCGGCGAGGTAAAGCCGCTGCGCGCACATCGTTCGCGTTTGCCCGAGACGATCGTGTCCACGGTCAGCGCGATCGCATCGAACTTCGCGGCCTGGCAGCGCTCGATCATGCTGCGGTTCAGGCCCTTGTCCTTGTGGACATAGAGCTGGAACAGCTTGGGGCCGCTGGTCAGCGCGGCGATTTCCTCGATGCTCACCGTGGCGAGGCTGGAGATCCCGAACCACACCCCGAACTTGTCCGCCGCGCGGGCCACCGCGCGTTCGCCCTGCCAGTGGAAGATGCGCTGGAGCGCGGTGGGCGAGAGCATCAGCGGGAGCGCGCTGGCACGGCCCATGATGGTGCATGAAGTGTCGATCTCGGCCACCCCTGCAAGCACATCGGGAACCAGATCGACATCGGCGAAGGCGGCGGTGTTGCGCTGCCTGGTCAGTTCGTCGTCGGCGCCGCCGTCGATATAATCGAACACCGGCCAGGGCAGCCGTGCCTTGGCCAGCAAGCGGAAATCGTCGACATTGTGGCAATCGGTCAGGCGCATGGCAGGGGCCTAAGCCCGCGCCGGCCCCTCACGCAAGTGTTGCGGGGAAACCCTCAGCGCTTGCCGCCCGTGGACTGGACCACCGGCTTGGTCTCGAAGCTGACGTCCGTCGGCTCGCCCGAGGTTTTCTCGTCCTTGCGCTTGTTCTTTTGATCTTTCTCGTCGGACCTCGCGAGTTTCAGGTTCTCACGCTCCGTCGCCAGTTTGGCGAGCACTGCCGGGGTGGCCGAACGGGCCGGCCAGGCGCAGCCGCGCTGCTGTCCCACGCCTTTCAGGAACGCGCGGCGCACTGCTCCGGCGTAAAGAGCGCGGTCCCACAGGCGTTCCTGGGCATTGGCGCCCGATACCTCGCGGATGATGCCGCGAAACGGAATGAAGCTGCCCAGCACCGACTTGGCGATCGCGCCCGCGCCGTTGCCCATCTTCTCTTCATCGGACTTCTCGCCGGTCGCAACGTCGATATCGTCACCCAGCGCGCCATCGAGATCCATGATCGCGGTCGTGAATCCCTTGCACGATTTGATCCCGGTGAGATCGTACGGCTTGATCATCGCCATATCGAGGACGACGGGCACATCCTTCTTGCGGATATTGATGTCGCTCAGCGGCGACATCGCAATGTCTTGCGCCCTGACGTTTTGGGGTGCGACGACGGTCTGCGCGTGGGCGGTGACCGTCGAGAGAGAAACCCCGATTGCAGCGAGCGTGGCGATGGTACGCATGATATTTCCCCCGAACGGTGTGGAACGGGAGCAAGGCACCCCCGTCCGTTCAGACGAACAACGCCTGGAAGACCCGCGCGTTCCCCTGACCCGTCAGGGCCAGGACACCCCAACGAATTGAAGGGGTGCCGCGATTACCGCCGGAATGCGGCAAAGGTGTCGCACTGCTCATCGTCGCCAGTCTCCAGCCCCTTGCGCAGCCACTCCATCCGCTGCGCTGCCGAGCCATGCGTGAACGAGGCTTCGGCCAGCCGACCGCCGGTCAACACATCGTCGCCGATCGAGTGCGCGGCGGTCAGGCCTTCCTCGATATCGCCCGGCTCGATCCGGTCGCGATTGCGCGCGGCCCAGACCCCGGCATAGCAATCGGCCTGGAGCTCCATCGCCACCTGCAACCGGTTGGCCCCGCTGGGGTTCTGAGACTGTGCGCTGCGCACCTGTTCGGACATGCCGACTATCGTCTGGATGTGGTGTCCGTACTCGTGCGCGATGACATACATGCGGGCAAAATCGCCCTTCGCGCCCAGCTTGGTTTCCATCTCGCGATAGAAATCGGTGTCGATGTAGATGCCCTGGTCGGGGGGGCAATAGAACGGCCCCATCGCGCTCTGCGCCGCGCCGCAGCCCGATTGCCCGGCCTGCGAATAGAACACCAGCTTGGGCGGGGAAAACGGCAGGTTGGCCTGCTCGAACAACGGCTGCCAGGTCTTGTTGAGCGAGGACAGCGCGTTGCAGGTTTCGCGGCTGACCGCATCGACGGTGCAACTCTCGGTCGCCGTCTGGCCGCCCTGGGTCGCCACCTGACCGCCGCCGCCCGCTTCCTGCATGGTGCCGAGCATCTGGCCGGGATCGACCCCGAAAAACACCGCCGCGATGATCGCGATGACGATCGATCCGCAGCCGACCTTGCCCCCGGCGCCGCCGACCGAAAATTTGCTGCCGCGCTGATCGCCGATGTTGACGCTGTTGGGATCGAAATCGTCGAGCCGCATGAAACTCTCCCTGGTGTCGCCAAGCGTTGTTGCTGGACAAGCCGCAGTGGTGCCGCAAAGGCCTCGACACTGTTGTTGCATAGAAACGCGGAGTTTGGCGAATGTTCCTGAAGGGCAAATGCGCGCTGGTTACCGGCTCGACCTCGGGGATCGGGCTGGCCTATGCCAAGGCGCTCGCCGCCGAGGGTGCGAGCCTGGTCATCAACGGATTCGGCGATGCGGCGGACATCGCGCGCCAATGCGCGGAACTGGGCGCGGCAAGCGGCGCGGGGGCGGTCCATGTCGCCGCCGACCTGACCCGCCGCGACGGAGTCGAGGCGCTGATGGCGGCGGCGGCAGCCGAATTCGGCGGGGTCGATATCCTGATCAACAATGCCGGGATGCAGCATGTCGCCCCGGTCGAGGAGTTCCCGGTCGAGAAATGGGACGCGATTATCGCGCTCAACCTCACCGCCGCGTTCGATACCGCGCGATTGGCGATCCCGCACATGAAGGCGCAGGGCTGGGGCCGGATTATCGCAACCGCCAGCGCGCATTCGCTCACCGCATCGCCGTTCAAGGCGGCCTATGTCGCGGCCAAGCATGGCCTCGCCGGGCTGACCAAGACGCTGGCCCTGGAACTGGCGACCAGCGGGGTCACCGCCAACTGCATCAGCCCCGGCTATGTCTGGACGCCGCTGGTTGAAAACCAGATCCCCGACACGATGGCGGCGCGCGGATTGACCCGCGAGCAGGTGCTCAACGACGTCATGCTGGTGCGCCAGCCGACGCGTCAGTTCGTCCTGCCCGAACAGGTG
Source organism: Sphingomonadales bacterium (assembly GCA_038256425.1). Taxonomy (GTDB): domain Bacteria; phylum Pseudomonadota; class Alphaproteobacteria; order Sphingomonadales; family Sphingomonadaceae; genus Novosphingobium. Next base: position 8,782 of record JBBSKI010000020.1, on the reverse strand, counting down.
GCGGCGATGGCGCTGTTCCTGTGCAGCGATGCGGCCTCACAGGTTACCGGCGCAAACTTCAGCATGGATGGTGGCTGGACGGCCGAATAGAACCGGAAACACGGCTACTGAACCGGAAAGGCTGGTTTTTTCGCCGCACCCCGCTTTGCGCAAGGTCTCCTTCATGCGATGAAGCGCAATCGACGCGCGACTAGTCGAGTGCCAAGGCCGAGTGCCAGGTCGTGAAACAGGAGGTTCGAGGTGCTTCGCCCGGTGGGTCCTGTCCTGTTTCCCGCCGCGCTCGCTCTTGCGTTTGCCGCGCTGGCGTTTGCCGCTCCGGGTGGGGGTAAAGATCCGCCGCGCCGGGAGAACCCCGTGGAAGCCGCCTTGCGCGCTCATATCGAGGTTCTCGCCAGCGACGCGTTCGAGGGGCGCGAGCCGGGAACCAATGGCGAAAACCTGACGCTGCGCTATCTGGCGCGCGAGTGGTTCCGGATCGGACTGGTCTCGGGCACCAACGATCCAGGCAACGCCTGGTTTGCCCCGGTCGAACTGATCGAGCGCGAACCGGCGCGCTCCTTGGCCGCATTTCAGCGCAACCGTCGCGCCCTGCCGTTGCCCGCCGATGGCGTGCTGGCCTTAACTTCGGGCTCGCGCCAGCTTCTTGAAAATGCCCCCTTGCTGTTCGTCGGACACGCGCTCGGACCGCCGCCGATGCGCGGCGAGTTGGCCGGGCGGATCGCGGTGCTGCTCGATAGCGTGCCCACCGGCACCGATCCTGCGATTGCCGATGGCCGTCAGGACAAGCTGCTGGATGCGGGCGCCTCGGCGGTGCTGACGCTGCTGGATGGTGAGCGCAATCTCGAGACGATCCGCGCTCGGCGGGGCCGCGCGGGCTATGCGCTGGCGGGTGATGCGCTGGGTGGCGATCTGGAGGCTTTTGCCGATCGCGACTATGCCATGCGCCTGCTGGGCGCCGATTACGAACCGCTGCGCCGGGCTGCCGCCGAGGCAGGGTTCACGCCGCGCGTCTTGCCGTTCACCGGCACGCTGGAGGCCACCACGCGCGAGACGCGGATCTCCACCCACAACCTGATCGGCCGTCTGCCGGGTCGCTTCCCCGAACGCGGTGCGGTGCTGATTTCGGCGCACTGGGATCACTTCGGGATCTGCGCCGAGCCGCCCGCCGAAGATCTGGTCTGCAACGGCGCGATCGACAATGCGAGCGGACTGGCCGTGCTTACCGAGATCGCGCGCGGCCTCGCCAGGGGCAAGAAGCTCGACCGCGACGTCTACTTTCTCGCCACCACCGCCGAGGAACTGGGCCTGCTCGGGGCGCACGCCTTTGCCGAGAACCCGCCGCTGCCGCTCGACGGGATCGTTGCCGCGTTCAACATAGATAGCCCGGCGCTGGCCCCGCGCGGCCGTCCGATCACGATTATCGGCCACGGCCTCACCCCGCTCGATGGCGATATCGCCAAAGTCGCCAAGCGCGAGAAGCGGCGGTTGGAGCAATCGAGCGCAGCCGAAACCTTTCTGCGGCGGCAGGACGGCTGGGCGCTGCTCCAGCATGACATTCCCGCGGTAATGGTCAGTTCAAGCTATTCCGACGCCGGAATGGTCGAGCGCTTCATGGAAGAGACCTATCACCGGCCCGGCGACCAGGCTGGACCGGGCCTGCAACTGGGAGGCGCAGCCGATGACGTCGCGTTCCACCTCGCGCTGGTACGCTGGTTCGGGACGGTCAAAAGCTGGCCGGGTCGGGGCCGATCAAAAACCACGCGCTGAGCTGCGAAGGGACGCTAACCTGCGTCGGCCTCACCCGTCGTTTCCAGCCGCGCATCGCGATAGAGCACGAACTGGCCGGTCTTCGCGTCGAGAAATCCCGCACCGATTGCCGCAGCAAAGCGCTGGGCGAGCTGGAGATCCGGATACCATTTTCCATGGCGGTGTGGGGTAACAAAGCGAAAGCGGGTCATGGGCATATCCCGATGAGTGGCCCGCTCTCAATGCCACAAACCGGTGTCCGTTCCGGTGCAGCGGATCACTCGAACGAAATATTCCGCTTGACGATTCCAAAAGGCCAAGTGTCTGCGCAAAAACGAAAAAGGCGGCGATCGCTCCCCGCCTCGTTCGTAATTCATGCGACCCGATTCAGCGCGAGTAGAACTCGACCACCAGGTTGGGCTCCATCTTCACCGGATAGGGCACTTCATCGAGCGTGGGGACGCGGACGAAGGTGATCTTGTCGTTGCCGTCGGGCGCGACATAATCGGGGATATCGCGCTCGGGCAGGCTCTGCGCCTCGATGATCAGCGCCATTTCCTTGGCCTTCTCGCCCAGGCTGACCACGTCGCCCGGCATGACCCGGCGTGAGGCGATGTTGCACTTGACGCCGTTGACGCGGATGTGACCGTGGCTGACGATCTGGCGGGCCGAGAAGATCGTCGGCGAGAACTTGGCGCGATAGACCACCATGTCGAGCCGCTGCTCGAGCAGGCCGATCAGGTTCTGTCCGGTATCGCCCTTGATCCGGCTGGCTTCGGCATAGGTCCGCTTGAACTGCTTTTCGGTGACGTCGCCGTAATAGCCCTTGAGCTTCTGCTTGGCGCGAAGCTGGATGCCGAAGTCCGAAACCTTCGACTTGCGGCGCTGACCATGCTGGCCGGGGCCATAGGCGCGGCGGTTGACCGAGCTTTTGGGACGACCCCAGATGTTCTCGCCCATGCGGCGATCGAGTTTATACTTCGACGAATTGCGCTTCGACATGCGCCATCACTCCATTTGCTGTAACCGGCGATTATCGCCTGTCTTGTAACCCGGAACCGCACCGCATGGCATTGAAGCCATGCGCGGCTGCCGCTTCACCGGGGTGCGGAGCCAATTGCGAAGGCGCGCGCTTGTGCGAAGGGGGCGGGAAAGTCAAGCTTTCGACACGTTCCGGCTTTCGACAAGTTCCGGCCCTCGACAACCGCCGGGCGGCACGCCAAGGGGCGCTGATGATCGATCCCGATGTCTGCACCGCCATGCCCGAAGTGCGCGCCGGGGTCGATGCGGTCGATGCCGCGCTGGTCGCGCTGCTCGCCCGCCGCTTTGCCTATATGCGCGCGGCGGCACGGATCAAGCCAGAGCGCGGCCAGGTCCGCGATGAAACGCGCAAGGCGGCGGTAATCGCGGCAGCGCGCGCGCAGGCAATTTCGGCGGGGGTGCCCGAGGCGTTTGTGGCTGAGACCTGGGAACGGCTGGTCGAGGCCTCGATCGCTTACGAACTGGCCGAATGGGACCGCCTGAGGGCCATCTAACGCGGCTTGCGCGGCGCCCTGGGGCGCGGTGCGCGCGGCGGCTTGCCCAGCGAAGTCAGCACCCCGCGCATCGTCCGCACCTCCAGGTGGCTCCAGCCCGGCTTGGTCAGCATCGTCCGCAGCGTCCGGCGCGTAACCGGGGCGCGGGCGGGCGGGCGAAAGAAATCGCGTTCGACCAGCAACGCGTCGAGCTGCGCGATCATCCCCTCCAACTCCTCCTGCAAGGCGGGGGGTAGCAGGTCTTCGAGCGGGGGCTGGGCGAGGCCCTGACCCTTCGACCATTCGTAAGCGCACAGGATCACCGCCTGGGCGAGATTGAGCGAGCCGAATTCGGGGTTGATCGGCACCGTGACGATTGCCCGGGCCAGCGCAACGTCATCGCTATCCAGCCCGGACCGTTCCGGCCCGAACACCAGCGCCGATAGCCCCGGTTCGCGGTGGATCTCCTCGGCCGCCTTTGCCGGGGTCAGCACCGGCTTGGTCACCCCGCGCTTGCGCACCGTGGTGGCATAGACCTGCGTGCAGTCCGCCACCGCCGCGGCGAGGGTGGGGAACACCGTCGCGCGTTCCAGCACCACGTCCGCCCCGGCGGCTGCCGGCCCGGCTGAAGGATTGGGCCACCCATCGCGGGGCTCCACCAGGCGCAGTTCGGTCAGCCCGAAATTGAGCATTGCCCGCGCCGCCTTGCCGATGTTCTCGCCAAGCTGCGGGCGGACGAGGACGATGACGGGATGGTTGCTCAATTCCCCCCCACGTCCTTCACCGAACTGGCGAATTCCTCGAAATCGCGTGCCTCGGTAAAGTCGCGATAGACGCTGGCAAAGCGGATGTAGGCCACGCTATCCAGCGCGCGCAAACCGTCCATCACCATCTCGCCGATGGCCTTGGACGAGATCTCGCTTTCGCCCAGCGTTTCGATCCGGCGCTGTATCCCCGAGACGAGCTGATCGAGCCGTTCCTGCGCGATCCCCCGCTTGCGGCAGGCGAGCGCGACCGACTGATCGAGCTTGGTCCGGTCGAAAGCCTCGCGCTGCTCGCCAGACTTGACCACCACGATTTCGCGCAGCTGGACGCGCTCGAACGTGGTGAAACGCGCGCCGCAGCCTTCGCACTGGCGGCGGCGGCGGATCGCGGTGTTGTCCTCGGTGGGGCGCGAATCCTTTACCTGGCTGTCGTCATGCGCACAGAACGGGCAACGCACAGCTTAAGCCAAGGGACTCACGGGCGGACCCGGCGGTAAAGCATGAATGCCGCCCCGGCGAGCAGGCCGATCGGCACGCTCACCACCGGCAGGATCAGCCCCGCTACAGCGCCAACCCCGGCGCCGATCAGCACCGGCTTGGTCGAGGGATGGTGCATCCCGTCCTTGGCCATGCCCTTGATCTCGTCGCCAGCGTCGGAAAGCAGGCTGCCGCCCTCGTTGCCGGGGTCGTTGGGGTCCTTGTAGTCGTTCATGTCACATCTCCGGATAGATCGGGAAGGCGTTGCACAGCTCTTCGACCCGGCCGCGCACGCGCTCCTCGACCTGGGCGTCGCCGTCGTCGCCGTTGCGGGCAAGGCCATCGACTACCTCGGCGATCAGCGCACCGATGGCGCGGAATTCGGCTTCGCGGAAGCCCCGGGTCGTGCCCGCCGGAGTACCGAGGCGGATCCCCGAGGTGACGAACGGCGAGCGCGTGTCGAACGGTACGCCGTTCTTGTTGCAGGTGAGCCAGGCGCGGTCGAGGGCCTTTTCGGCCGATTTGCCGGTGACGTTCTTGGCGGTCAGATCAACCAGCATCAGGTGATTGTCGGTCCCGCCCGAGACGATCCGCAGGCCATTATCGGACAGGCTGGCGGCAAGCGCGCGGGCGTTGGCGACGATCTGGTGCGCATAGGCCCTGAATTCGGGGCGCAATGCTTCGCCAAACGCGACCGCCTTGGCGGCAATGACATGGACCAGCGGCCCCCCCTGCATCCCCGGAAACACCGCGGAGTTGACCTTCTTGGCGATGCCCTCGTCGTTGGTCAGGATCACGCCGGAGCGCGGGCCCCGGAGCGATTTGTGCGTGGTCGTGGTGACGACATGGGCGTGGGGAAAGGGCGAGGGGTGGGCACCGCCCGCGACCAACCCGGAAATGTGCGACATATCGACCATCAGGATCGCGCCCACCTCGTCGGCGATCTCGCGGAACCGCGCGAAATCCCAGGTGCGGGAATAGGCCGTGCCGCCCGCGATGATGAGCTTGGGCCGGTGTTCGCGAGCCGTCGCGGCGACCGCCTCCATGTCGAGCAGCTCGTCCTCGGGCCGGACGCCGTAAGGAATCGGCTTGAACCACTTGCCGCTCATGTTGACTGGCGAACCATGGGTCAGATGCCCGCCGCCGTTGAGATCGAGCCCCATGAAGGTATCACCCGGCGTCAACAGCGCCAGGAATACCGCCTGGTTCATCTGGCTGCCGCTGTTGGGCTGGACATTGGCAAAATCGCATCCGAACAGCGCCTTGGCCCGCTCGATCGCAAGATTTTCGACCACATCGGCATATTCGCAGCCGCCGTAATAGCGCTTGCCCGGATAGCCCTCGGCATATTTGTTGGTGAAGACGCTGCCGGTCGCCTCGAGAACGGCGGCGCTGGCAACGTTCTCGCTGGCGATCAGCTCGATCTTGGTCTGCTGGCGATGCAGCTCGCCCCGGATCGCTGCAAAGACATCGGGATCCGCGCTGGCGAGGGTTTCGGTGAAGAAGCCCGGCCCGGTCACGGCAATCTCTTCGACAGGGGCTTCGGCGGTCAGGGTCATGCGGGAACTCCGGTCTTGAGCGGGGGCAGGGGAGAATGGGCAAGCTTTTCGACCCGCCCGTGGTGGCGGCCACCGGCGAATGGCGTGGCCAGGAACGCTTCGATACAGGCCTTGGCCATATCGGCACCGATCAACCGCGCGCCGAGCGCGACCGCGTTGGCATCGTTGTGTTCGCGCGCCAGCCGGGCCGAGAGCGGCTCGGATACCAGCGCGCAGCGGACGGCGGGGTGGCGATTGACCGCGATCGAAATGCCGATCCCGCTACCGCACAGCGCAACGCCGCGCTCCGCATCGCCCTGCGCGATGGCATCGGCGAGGAGGTAGCCGTAATCGGGGTAATCGACGCTGGCCTCACTGTCCGGCCCCAGATCCGTAACCTCGTGCCCCGCCTCGCGCAGCCAAGCCGCCAGCTCGCGTTTGAGCGCGAAGGCGGCATGGTCGGAGGCGATGGCGATACGCATGGGGAGCCCTTAATCGTTGCCACGGCAGCGCGCCACCCCGCAGCAAAGAGAAGTTCATCCGGTCGATTCCGGAATGTCTGCTGGATTTGCAGAATGTTAGGAATTGAACCCTACCTCTCCGGTCATGTCGCACGGGTCAGAAAATGTTATTGCTCCGTTCCTTACGCGAGCCAATGCGCGCCAGGAGCCGCTCCATACCGCACCGATCGATCGCATTCTCAGGGCGGTGCGCGATCACCTCGGGGCAGAGATTGCCTTCGTGTCGCGCTATGTGGCGGGCGATCAAAAGGAACTAACCCACGTCAGCTCCGATCTCGAGCTGCCGATGGGACCGGGATATCGCGATTCGCGCGAGGACAGCTATTGCTGGCACGTTCTGGAGGGCCGTCTTCCCGAACTGATCCACGATCCGGCCGATCATCCGTTCGCGCAGACCCTGGCACTCACCAAGTTCCTGCCGGTCGGGTGTCATCTGAACACGCCGCTGCGACTGTCCGACGGGACCGTGTACGGAAGCTTTTGTTGCCTGAGCCGTACACCCGATCGTTCGATGACCGAACGCGATATGGGCGTCTTGCGCGCCTTTGCCGCCCTGGCAGCCGAGCAGATCGAAGCAACAATCGCTGTCGACGGACGGCGCGATGTGATCGAAGCGGCGATCGGGCAACTGCTTGACGGCGGCGATCTGCGGATCGTGCACCAGCCGATCGTCGATTTGCGCGATGGCGTGGCGGTGGGGGTCGAATGTCTCGCCCGCTTTCCCGACATGCTGGAGCGGGGCCCGGACAAATGGTTCGCCGAAGCTTGCGAGATCGGGCGCGGGGTCGAGGTTGAAATGTTTGCAGTGCGGCGCGCGCTCGAGACGCTGCCCTATGTGCCCGCTGGCTGCTATATTTCGATCAACGCCTCGCCCGAAACGATCCTGTCGGGCGAACTCGAACGCGCGCTGGACGGTCACGATCCCAAGCGATTGGTTGTCGAGGTGACCGAGCATCATCAGGTGACCGACTTCGAACACCTGAAAGGGTCATTATCTCGACTCCGGCAGCACGCGCGGATCGCCATCGACGATGTCGGCGCGGGCTATGCCGGGCTGCGTTTCATCGTCGATCTGGAACCCGATCTGCTCAAGCTCGACATCAGCCTGACCCGCGACGTTGACAAGGACCCGGCGCGCCAGGAATTGACGGCCGCGATGGTGCGGCTCGCGCGGGGAATCGGCTGCAAGCTGGTGGCCGAAGGGGTCGAGCAGGCGGCCGAACGCGCCGTGCTGGCCGAAATCGGGGTGGATTACGGTCAGGGCTACCTGTTTGCGGCCCCGATGCCGCTGGTGGCATCGCAACAATATCTGCTGGGGGCCGATCGCACGCAGCCCAAACCCAGCACCCGCAGACTCCGCAGTCGGCGGCTTGTAGCGTGATCCTCCGCGCGGATTACTGATCCAGGAAGCTACGCATCTTGCGTGACCGGCTCGGGTGCTTGAGCTTGCGCAGCGCCTTGGCCTCGATCTGGCGGATGCGCTCGCGCGTGACCGAGAATTGCTGGCCGACTTCCTCGAGCGTGTGATCGGTGTTCATGCCGATGCCGAAGCGCATCCGCAGCACGCGTTCCTCGCGCGGGGTCAGGCTCGCCAGCACGCGGGTGACTGTTTCCTTGAGGTTGGCCTGGATCGCGGCGTCGACCGGGATCACCGCGTTCTTGTCCTCGATGAAGTCGCCCAGGTGGCTGTCTTCCTCGTCCCCGATCGGCGTTTCCAGGGAGATCGGCTCCTTGGCGATCTTCATGACCTTCCGCACCTTTTCCAAAGGCATGGAAAGGCGTTCGGCCATTTCTTCGGGGGTCGGCTCGCGGCCCTGCTCGTGAAGGAACTGGCGGCTGGTGCGGACCAGCTTGTTGATCGTTTCGATCATGTGCACCGGGATGCGGATCGTTCGCGCCTGATCGGCAATCGAGCGGGTGATCGCCTGCCGGATCCACCACGTGGCGTAAGTGCTGAACTTGTAGCCGCGGCGGTATTCGAACTTGTCGACCGCCTTCATCAGCCCGATGTTCCCTTCCTGGATCAGGTCGAGGAACTGCAGCCCGCGGTTGGTGTATTTCTTGGCGATCGAGATCACGAGGCGCAGGTTCGCCTCGACCATTTCCTTCTTGGCGATGCGCGCCTCGCGCTCGCCCTTCTGGACCATGTTGACGATCCGCCGGAATTCGGGGAGCGACATGCCGGTGGCGCTGGCGATGTCGGCAATCTCGGCGCGGATGCG
>JBBSKI010000019.1:0-27335 GCA_038256425.1 Sphingomonadales bacterium | reverse complement strand
TTCGCCCGAACTGATCGGTTCGTTTATCCTGCTCGGGATATTTCCCCTGATCGCGAAATGGGTCATCGGCCTGATCAAGCGTCGCCGCGTTTACAGAAACTATGATCGCCCCCGCCATTTCGACCGCAACCTGGTGGTAATCGGGGCCGGAGCGGGCGGATTGGTCACGGCTTATATCGCCGCCGTGGTCCGCGCCAAGGTGACGTTGGTCGAAGCCGGGAGCATGGGCGGCGATTGCCTCAACACCGGATGCGTCCCTTCCAAGGCGCTGATCCGCAGCGCGCGTCTGGCACACGACATCCGTCATGCGAACGCGTTCGGGCTAACCTCCGGCGCGCCGAACGTCGATTTCAAGGCGGTCATGTCGCGGGTGCGCGAGGTAATTGCCACGATTGCCCCGGCAGACAGCGTGGAGCGCTATACCCAGCTTGGGGTCGACGTCCGCCTCGGTCACGCCAAAATCGTCGATCCGTGGACGGTCGAGATTACCGATCGCGATGGTGCCGCCCAGCGCCTTACCGCCCGCTCGATCGTGATCGCGGCGGGGGCGGATCCGTTCGTGCCCGCTATCCCCGGGCTGGCCGAGGCTGGCTTCCTTACCAGCGATACGATGTGGGACGCGCTCGAAACGCGCGACAGGGTTCCCCCCCGGCTGGTCATCATCGGCGGCGGGCCGATCGGCACCGAGATGGCGCAGGCCTTCGCCCGGCTCGGCAGTGCGGTGACGCTGATCGAGGCCGGCCCCCGGATTCTGCCCAACGAGGACGAGGACGTCTCGACCTTCATCTCCGACGTGCTGCGTGGCGAGGGGGTCGCTATTCGAACCGGGCATGAAGCGGTGCGCTGTGAGGCGAAATCGCTGATCGCCAGACATGGCGATACGGAGAGCGCGTTCGCTTTCGACGACATCATCGTCGCGGTTGGGCGCAAGGCGCGGTTGACGGGCTATGGGCTCGAGGAGCTTGGGATCGAAACCGGCAAGACCGTTGTGGTCGATGAGACGCTTCAGACCATCTACCCCAATATCTTCGCGGTCGGCGATGTCGCTGGACCTTACCAGTTCACCCACGTCGCTTCCCATCAGGCGTGGTACGCTGCGGTCAACGCGCTGTTCGGGCGTTTTCGCACGTTCCGCGCGGACTACTCGGTGATCCCGTGGACCACGTTTACCGATCCCGAAGTCGCCCATGTCGGCCACACCGTCGCAACCGCCACCGCGGCCGGGATCGCTTACGAAGTGGTCCGCTACGACCTTGGCCATCTTGATCGCGCCGTTGCCGAAGGGGCCAACCGGGGTTTCGTCAAGCTGCTGGTACAGCCCGGCAAGGATACGATCCTGGGCGTGACCATCGTGGCGGCACAAGCCGGCGAGTTGCTCGCCGAATATGTGCTGGCGATGAAGCACGGGCTGGGGCTGGGCAAGATCCTCGGGACGATCCACGCCTATCCGACCATGGCCGAAGCCAACAAATATGCGGCCGGCGAGTGGAAAAAGGCCAATCAGCCCGAGCGGTTGCTGAAGTGGGTCGAACGCTATCATCGCTGGCGCCGCAGATGAGCGCCGCGACGACGCGGATCGTCATTTTCGCCAAGGCTCCGGTCCCGGGCAAGGTCAAGACGCGGCTTGTTCCCGCGCTCGGCGAGGAGGGCGCGGCGCTGCTGGCGCAGCGTATGCTGGCTGACACGGTCGGCCGCGCGCTCGCCGCCGCGCCGGAAAGCGTCGAGCTGTGCGCTGCGCCGCATCCCGCGGACCCGCAATGGGCGGGGCATCTGCCGGCGGGGGTGGGGCTGACGGACCAGGGCGAGGGCGATCTGGGCCAGCGGCTGGCGTTCGCCGCTACGCGTGTCCTGAGCGGCGGCGAACGGGTTTTGCTGATCGGCACCGATTGCCCGGAACTCGGCAGCGCGCGGCTGAACGACGCGGCCGCAGCGCTGGACCGGCACGACGCGGTGATTATCCCGGCGACGGACGGCGGCTACGTCCTGCTGGGCCTTTCCCGCACCGATCCTTCGCTATTTGCCGATATTGCCTGGAGCACCGATACCGTGGCCGAAACCACGATTGCCCGGATCAGGACGCTGGGCTGGTCGTTGTTTATCGGCGAGCCATTAAACGATATCGACGAACCATCCGATCTTCAGCGAGCACAGGCGTTGCCATGAAAACCGTTCTCAAACTTGCTGCCGCCACGATGCTGATCGCGGCTGGAGACACCGTCTGGATCGGTAAATTCGCCGGCAGCGGGGCCTTGCCCGCGCCCTGGCGGGTGGTGCAGATCGACAAGAAGGTCAAGCCGACGACCTATCGGCTCGCGACGATATCCGGGGTCACTGCAATCGAGGCACGCGCCAACGGCAGCATGGCGCTTTTGGCCCGCCCCCTGAGCGTCGATCTTGGCGCAACCCCGATCCTGTGCTGGCGCTGGCTGGTCGATGCGCCCGTCGCGCGCGGCGACATGACCAAGAAGAGCGGCGACGACTATGCCGCCCGGCTCTATGTCGCGTTCGACATGCCCGACAAGGCGTTGAGTGCAGGCACGCGCCTCAAGCTTGGCCTCGGACGGCGGGTGTTCGGCGCCAACGTACCCGATGCTGCGGTCAATTATGTGTGGGACAATCGCAACCCGGTCGGAACCCGCCGCAAGAGCGCCTACACCGATCGCGCCGAAGTGATCGTGGCCGAAACCGGGACGGCACGGGCCGGCACATGGGTCAGCGAACGCGCCGATGTCGCCGCAGATTTCGCGTCGGCGTTCGGCAATCGTCCCGGCAAGTCGATCCAGATTGCGGTCGCGTCGGACACCGACAACACCAAGAGCATCGCTCGTGCCGCCTTTGCCGATCTTCACTTCGTCGCGCGGGACCAGGCCTGCAAATGAGGCCGAATTCGCAGGAATTCTTCAGATGCCCAATACTATCGATGATCTTCGGCAACGGATGGAGGCCGCTGCGATGGCGGAAGACTTCGAGGAAGCGCGCCGCCTGCGGGACCAGATCAGCCTGATGCGCGCAGGTGCGAGTGCCGATAACGCCAAAGCAGCAGACATGGCCGGGATCGAGCGGCAACGGCCAGGTGCCATGGGGCTGGGAACCAATCATCAGAGGGTCACGCCTCCCCCGGACTGGGTTCGTCCGGCAAAGCCCCATTCGATGACGCGCGGACGCAGCCGTCGAAAACCGTAGAGGCGAGGGCGAAGGCCCGCCCTTCGGACCTGGACCGCGCAGCCAGCCCTGGGGCCTTACCCCAGTTTTCGCACCGGGTCGCTGCCATCCCAATCGACCGAGGCGGCCTTCATCATCGCGAACAATTCGGGCCCGCCCCCTCCCTGCACGAGGATTTCGACCAGCCCGCCCGGACCGCTGCCCGGATCGACATAAGCCACCTGGCCTGTGCCGAACCTGCCCGATACGATCACTTCCGCGCCCGCCTCCGCGATCGCTTGCTCCACCTTTGCCCAGTCATCGGCGACGATCAGCACATGGTGGAGCTGGTCCTTGACCCCGTATTCGCCGTTACAATGAGCGGGAGCATCGTTTTCGGCGCGGACCAACTCGATCTGGATATCGCCCCAATAGGCGATCGCTATGGTAAAGCGCGCGTCGCTCGGTTCGCCGCGATAGCGCATGTCCTCGAGCGCGATATTCTCGATCAGGAAAAACGGGCCGACCCCCATCGTCCTGGTCCAGTACTGGAGCGCGCCGTCCCAGTCGCTCGGCACAAAGGCCAGCTGCACGATCGGTCCGAGTGCGGCGATGCTGCCGGGCAAAGGCATGGGCTGGGTCCTGTCAGGCGAACAGTTGTTCGGGGGCTTCGATCAGGTTCTTGAGGGTGGCGAGGAATTCGGCGCCGGTTGCCCCGTCGATCGCGCGATGATCGACCGAAAGCGTCAGCCCGATGCGGGTTTCGAAGCCGATCGAGCCGTCGTCGCGCTCGCACGCCGCGCGATTGGCGGCACCGACGGCAAGGATCGCGCCTTGCGGCCGATTGATGATCGCATCGAAATTGTCGATCCCGAACATCCCCAGGTTGGAGATGGAGAAGGTCCCGCCTTCCATGTCCTCGAAGCCCAACCGCCCGGCTTGCGCCTTGTCGATCAGGCGGCGGGTTTCGGCGGCGAGCTGGTCGATCCGCATCGCGTCGGCGCTGCGGACCACCGGAGTGACCAGGCCCTTGGGGCTGGCGACCGCCACCGCGATGTCGGCGCGGGGAAAGCGGTGGAGCTCCTCGCCGTGGACCCGGACGTTGACGTCTGGATGGCGAACCAGCGCCAGCGCGGCGGCCTTGATCAGATAGTCGTTGAGCGAGGCCTTGCAGCCGAGCACGAGGTTGGCAGTTTTCCGCAGAGCCATCAGCGCATCGGCCGAGGCGCTGGTCCGCAGGTAGAAGTGCGGAATGGTCTGCTTGGCCTCGGTCAATCGCCGCGCAACGACCTTGCGAATGCGGTCGAAGGCAAAGATTTCCGGGCGGTTTTCTCCCGCGACGAACGGCTGGGTTCCGGCTGTGGCGGGAGCCTGGAGCCGCGACAACACGTCGGCTTTGGAGATCCGTCCGCGCGGCCCGGTGCCGTGGATCGGCGCGAGATCGATCCCGTGGAGCGCCGCGATCCGGCGGGCCAGCGGCGAGGCGAAGACGGTCTCGAGTTCGGAGACGATTTTCGCTGGTCCGCGCAGCGCGGGACTGGCGGCGGGGCGCAGTGCCTGCTGGACATCCTGATGCGTGATCCGGCCGTTGCGGCCCGATCCTGCGACGTCGGCAAGGTCGAATCCTTCTGCCTCGGCAAGCGCGAGGGCCTGGGCGCTGATCGGGCGGTTGGTGACGATTTTCCGCGGTGCCGCGGCGGCTGGCGCAGGCGCATCGGCCAGTTCGGCTTGCTTCGCCGCGACCGCGGTGTCCGCAGGCCGGAACCCGGCGATGAACGCCTCGATCTCGGCTTCGCTCGCGGCGGCATCGGCGAACACCGCGAGCAGCGTTCCGACCGGCTGAACCTCGTCGCCCGCGCCGACCAGCACCTTGCGGACCACCGCATCGTATTCGGCTTCGACCTCGTTAGTGATCTTGGCCGTCTCGATCAGGCACAGCGTCTGCCCGCGCGTAAAGGCCTGGCCCTCGCTCACCATCCACTCGGCGATCGTGCCTTCGGTCATCTCGATGCCCCACTTGGGCATGCAGAATGGTCGGATATCGCTCATCGCGGGCTCCTCAGCGCCACGCGAGCACGGCACGCACCGCCGCTTCGATCTTGTCGGTCGAGGGGAGGTACGCGCTCTCGAGCTCGCGCGCGAAGGGGATCGGGGTGTGCGGCGGGGTAACCATCTGCGGCGGTGCCTTGAGGCTGGCGAAGGCCTGGCGCGCCACCAGCGCGCAGATATCGACCGCCAGTCCACACCGCGGCGGGGCCTCGTCGACCACCACGAGCCGCCCGGTGACCTCGACCGAATCGAGGATCGCTTCCTCGTCGAGCGGGCTGGTGGTGCGCAGGTCGATCACATCGCAGCCGATGCCTTCGGCGGCGAGCTTGTCGGCCACCGCCACGCAGAACCCCAGCAGCAGGCCCGACGAAACAATGGTGATGTCCTCGCCAGCGCGGGCGAGGCGGGCGTGGCCGAAGGGAATGGTGAAGTCCGGATCGTCGGACACCTCGCCGCTCGTCCCGTAAAGCGCCTTGTGCTCGAGGAAAATCACGGGATCGTCGTCGCGGATCGCAGTGCGGAGCAAGCCCTTCACGTCGCCCGGGGTGGACGGCATCACCACCTTGAGGCCGGGCATCCCGGTCAGGATCTGGTGGACCGACTGGCTGTGCTGGGCCGCGGCATTGTAGCCCGCGCCGTAAGCCATGCGGATCACCGCCGGGCATTTGGTCTTGCCGCCGAACATATAGCGGAACTTGGCCATCTGGTTCCAGATCTGATCGAGGCTGACCCCGATGAAGTCGGCGAACATCAGTTCTGCAACCGGGCGCTTGCCGGCCAGCGCAAGGCCCGCCGCGGCGCCCATGATGGCGCTTTCGGAGATCGGGGTGTCGATCACCCGGTCAGCCCCGAACTTGCCGAACAGCCCGGTCGAGGTCGACCAGATCCCGCCGATCGCCTCGGGTCCGCCCGCGGTGCCCATGCCGCCGACCACGTCTTCGCCCAGCACGACGACGTTGGCGTCGCGCTCCATTTCCTCGGCGATCGTGCTGAGCACGGCGTCGCGGTACATCATCTGTGCCATCGTCCGGCCCCTCAGTATGCGATGTAGACGTCGGCGAGGACGTCTTCGGCGGTGGGCCTGGCTGCGGCGCGTGCTGCGACGACCGCGTTCTCGATGGCTTCGAGTGCGTCCGCGTCGATCGCGTCGAGATCGGCGTCGCTGAGCAGGCCTGCTCCGGTGACGCTGGTGCGGAAGATTTTCAGGCAATCGCGGGTCTCGCGGATCCGATCGAGTTCGCCCGGGCCGCGATAGCGCTGCGGATCGCCTTCGAAATGCCCGAAGAAGCGCTCGGTATCGAATTCGACCGCGGCCGGGCCATTGCCCGCGCGGACATAGTCCAGCACTTCGCGCATCGTGTCGTGGACCGAGAAGAAATCGGTTCCATCCCCGCGCCAGACTTTCATGCCGAACGCCTCGGCACGGCTGGCGATGTCGCGCTGGGTTCCGACCGCGTATTCAAACCCGGTGTGTTCGGAATAATGGTTGTTCTCGAACAGGAAGATGCACGGCGCCTTGGTCACCACGGCCAGGTTCATCGCCTCGAACGTCGTGCCCTGGTTGCAGGCGCCATCGCCGGAAAAAGTGATGGCGACATTTCCCTTGCCATCCAGCTTGGCCGCCAGCGCGGCCCCGACCCCGATCGGCGAGCCTGCGCCGACGATGCCGTTGGCACCAAGCATGCCCAGGTCGATGTCGGCAATGTGCATCGAGCCGCCCTTGCCCTTGCACAATCCCTCGCGGCTGCCCCAGATCTCCGCCATCATCCCGTTGACGTCGCAGCCCTTGGCCAGGCAGTGGCCATGGCCGCGATGGGTGCTGACGATCTTGTCATCGACGCTCAGATGCTCGCACACCCCGACCGCGACGGCTTCCTGCCCGCAATAAAGGTGCGTGAAGCCCGCAATCTCGCCGGTCTGGATCTCGACGTGGAGCCGTTCCTCGAATTCGCGGATGATCTTCATTTGGCGATAGGCGCGCAGCAGCGCTTCGCGGCTCAATTGCATGGATAGTCCCCGTCTTGCGTCACAGGCCTGGCACCTCGAATCCGCAGAGTAGCCCGATGGTTTGTTAAGCGGAAATGTTGGCCCGATGCCGACTCCTCAAAACGCTAGGGTCCGCCGCGCCTTGCGATCCCCGGGACCCGCCGATGCACCATCGGTTCCTGCTCGCCGGTGACGGGGTTGTCCGCCATGCCTTTTGACAGTGGCGGATCGCGAGCGGCCGGATAGGGCAAGCCATCGCAATCGCACCGCGCGGGAGAGTGAATTGGCAGGCAGACTCGAAGGCAAGATCGCACTGGTGACGGGCGGTACGGCGGGGATCGGCGCGGGCGCGGTGCGGCGGCTGAGCGCGGAAGGCGCCAGGGTGGTGTTCACCGGGTCGAACCAGTCAGCCGCGGACGCGCTGGTGGCCGAGACCGGCGCACTGTTCCACCCGCACCGGGTCGAGGATGCGGCAGGCTGGGCAGCGGTGATCGACGACCTGCTGGGCCGGTTCGGGCGGCTCGACATCGCCTTCGCCAATGCCGGGACCGAAGGCGGCGATGGAAGCGTCGAGGATATCGGGATCGACGGCTGGAACCAGATCATCGCGGTCAACCAGACCGGGGTGATGCTGACCGTCCAGCACGCGATCCGGGCGATGGCGCAAAACCCCCAGGGTCCGACCGGGTCGATCATCGTCAATTCGTCGATGAACGCCAATCGGGCGATGGGCAATTTCGTCGCCTATTCGGTGTCCAAAGCTGCGGTCGTGGCGCTGGCCAAATCGGCGGCGGTGCATTGCGGGAACAAGGGGTATCGGATCCGCGTCAACGCGATCCTGCCGGGGGTGGTGGAAACCGACATGATCCGCGGGGTGATCGCTCGCTCGCCCGATCCCGCCGTCGCGCGCGCTGCGTTCGAGGGGATGGCGCCGCTGCGGCGGATGGCGCGGGTGGAAGAAATCACCGGACTCGTCGCGTTTCTCGCCAGCGACGAGGCGGCATTCATTTCGGGATCGGAATACGTTATCGATGGCGCGACCACCGCCGGCATGATGGGAGTGTGAGGGCCATGATCGCAGGAACGCCGCGCCGGCTCGAAGGGCGCGTCGCATTCGTTTCGGGGGGATTGCGCGGGATCGGGCTGGCGGTGGCCGAACGGTATCTCGCCGAGGGCGCCGAGGTCGTGCTCAGCGATCTCGACGATCCGGGCAGCGACCATGCCGGTCAGACCATGGCGCGGCTGGGGCAGGCGGCAAGCTATCTCAGGGCCGATGTCGCTTCCGAAGCCGATTGGGAGCGCGCCCGCGACCTTGTTCGTGAGCGTCATGGCAACCTCCATATCCTCGTCAACAACGCTGGTATCGAACTGTCCGGTCCGGTCGAGACAATGGCGCTCGAGGCCTGGCGCAAGATCATGGCAATCAACCTCGACGGGGTGTTCCTTGGCACCAAGGTGTTCGTGCCAATGATGGCGCAGAGCGGTGCGGCGGTGCGCGGAGGGGCGAGCATCATCAACATCAGCTCGATCATGGGGCTGGTCGGCTACAATGAAATATCCGCCTACAACGCCAGCAAGGGCGCAGTGCATTTGTTCACCAAGGGCATCGCAATCGAATTCGCGACCAAGCAGATGCCGATCCGGGCGAACTCGATCCACCCCGGGTTCGTCCTGACCCCGCTGCTCGACGCAGCCTTCGAGCGCCGGGTCGACGAGGGTTTTGCCGAGAAGCCATCGGACCTGATCGAGATGACGGCCGCGACCACCCCGCTAGGGCGGCTTGCTGATCCAGCGGAGATCGCCGGCGCCGCGTTTTTCCTCGCCAGCGAGGACAGCAGCTACATGACCGGGGCCGAAATGGTCGTCGATGGCGGGTGGACCGCCCAGTGATGCCACCCAGCGACGAACGGGTTACTCAATGGTCCTTTACTGGAGCGCGCCGCTCTGACGGATCGGCAGACTGCGGCCACAGGTAGCTCAGGCCAGCGCGGGTTCTCTCGCTTCGGATCTGGCGGCAGCGACGGTAAGTGCTGCAAGGAACTGGTCGGTAGCGCGATCCCAGCTGAACCGCGCGCCGAACACTGCCGCCTGACGATCGAGCGTGAGGGCTTGCTGGATCGCTATGGTCAGATCCTCGCAAAGAGCCCCGACAGTGGCGGGCAGATCGTCGGCGGGGCCTCGCCCATGCGCGCCGAGGATGTCGAGAGGCCCGGCGACAGGCAAAGCCGCGACCGGCAGCCCGCAGGCCAGTGCCTCGATCACCACCAGGCCGAAGGTATCGGTGCGGCTGGGGAAGACGAATACGTCGGCAGCGCGATAGGCGCTGGCCAGTTCCTCGCCCGCCATCCCGCCCATGAAATGGGCTTCGGGATAACGCCGCCTCAGGGCTTCCAGCGCCGGGCCTTCGCCCACCACCACCTTGCTGCCAACCACATCCGCGGCAAGAAACGCCTCGATATTCTTCTCGTCCGAAACCCTGCCGACATTGAGCAGCACCGGTCGGGGCAGTGCGGCGATCGCGGCGTGCCGCGCGCCATCGGGGCGGAACAGCCAGCGTTCGATTCCCCGGCTCCACGGCGCAACGTGGGGGATGCCGCGCCCGGCCAGCTCGCGTCCAAGGCTGGGCGTCGCGACCAGCACCGCGCGGCTCGGCGCGTGGAACCGGCGCATTGCCGGCCAGAACCGTTCGGCGCTGATCCCGGTATGCACTGCCAGGTAATCCGGAAAGCGGGTGTGGAAGGCGGAGGTAAACGGAATACCGCGATTCCGGCACCAGCCCCGCGCGCTCCAGCCGATCGGGCCTTCGGTGGCGATATGAACGATGTCGGGAGCGAATGCATCGAGCATCCGGCGTCCGCCAAAGCGCGGCGCAAGCGCGAGCCGGATCGAGGAATAGCCTGGCATCGGCAGGGTCGCAAAGCGCTTGGGCATAATCAGCTCGACCTCGTAGCCGCGCCGGTCGAGTTCCGCGACGGTTGCCGCCAGCGTGCGAACCACCCCGTTGACCTGGGGAAACCAGGCGTCGGTGGCGATGGCGATCTTCATGCCGTCAACTCCTTGAGTTTGGCTTCTTCGGCAACCGTGCGTTGCTGGGCGATCCAGTCGACGATCCGCATCGCCCCGTCGGCATCCTCGACCAGCGCGGTGCAGCTTTCGACCCAGTCGCCATCGTTGTAATAGGTGATCGGGCCGATCTGGCGGATCTCGGCACAGTGGATGTGCCCGCAGACGATCCCGTCGAAACCGCGCTGAACCGCCTCGTGCGCCACGGCCTCCTCGAACCGGCCGACGAACTGGACCGCGTTCT
The DNA here is from genome assembly GCA_038256425.1 of Sphingomonadales bacterium. GTDB lineage: Bacteria > Pseudomonadota > Alphaproteobacteria > Sphingomonadales > Sphingomonadaceae > Novosphingobium. Next base: position 16,852 of record JBBSKI010000019.1, on the reverse strand, counting down.
TGACCTTGCGCTTGAGGTAGCTCGACAATGACCAGTACGGCAGGTTGAGGCGGCGTCGAGCCCGGTTGAACACCAAGTTGGCGCGCAGCAGGATGTCGTAAGCCTTGTCGCCCAGGAACGCGAGCCAGCGGGCATAGAGCACCACCCCGTCGAACGCGTCGCCATGGGTCACCAGCAGCTTGCGGCCGTCGGCGGTGGTGTGCACCGCCTCGAGCACCAGCTCGACCCCGCCGAAAGTCATGCCGGCATAGCCGCGCAGCATCTCGTCATGATTGCCTGCGATGAAAATTACGCGGGTTCCGCGATGTGCCATCTTGAGGATGCGGCGGACGACCTCGTTGTGCGCGTCGGGCCAGTACCAACCCTTGCGAAGCCGCCACCCGTCGACGATGTCGCCGACCAGATAAAGCGTATGGCAATCGATCGAATGAAGGAATTCGACCAACATCCCGGCATTGCAGCCGCGCGTGCCAAGGTGAATGTCCGAAATCCACACGGTTCGGTAGCGGGTCTTGGGACGAAATCCCTTGGGATCGGGTAGCGCGAGCCAGCCCGGCAATTGGGGGGGCTGCTTTGCTGACCCGGACGCGGGGCGGGTTCGCAGGGCCTCGGCAATCGGCATAGGCGGGCTCCCCTTCGGACGATCCCGCAGTTACCGCGGCTGCATTGCGGGGCGATGACGAAGGAGACATTCGTGTGACAGCAACGCGATCCGTGGCGGTTCAGCGCCTTGTGCATCGCGCCCGCCTCGCAACGGGTGTGTGTTCGTGTCCCGCAACCATTGCGGGACACGAACACACACCCTAAGCCCCGCGCCGCAACTGCGAACAGGAACAATCGTGGCCAATGTCACCGTAATCGGCGCCCAGTGGGGCGATGAGGGTAAGGGCAAGATCGTCGACTGGCTCGCCAGCCGGGCGGATGCCGTGGTGCGCTTTCAGGGCGGGCACAACGCCGGGCATACGCTGGTGGTCGGTGACCAGACCTACAAGCTGTCCCTGCTGCCTTCGGGCATCGTCACCGGTACGCTTTCGATCATCGGCAACGGCGTGGTGCTCGATCCCTGGGCCTTGAAGGCCGAGATCGAGAAGCTCACCGGGCAGGGCGTTTCGATCACCGACGCTAACTTCGCGATAGCCGATAATTGCGCGCTGATCCTGCCGCTCCATCGCGATCTCGATGGCTTGCGCGAGACGGCGGCGGGCAGTGGCAAGATCGGCACCACCGGGCGCGGGATCGGCCCCGCTTACGAAGACAAGGTCGGACGGCGCGCGCTGCGGGTCTGCGACCTCGCCCACCTCGACACGATGGAGCCGCAGCTCGATCGCCTCTGTGCGCATCATGACGCGCTGCGCGCCGGATTCGGGGAGCCGCCGGTCGATCGCGCCGCGCTGGTCGCCGAGCTGCGCGAGATCGCGCCCTCCGTGCTCCAATATGCCCAGCCGGTGTGGAGGCGGCTGAAAAAGGTGCGTAAGGCCGGCGCGAAAATCCTGTTCGAGGGCGCGCAGGGCGTGCTGCTCGATGTCGATCACGGGACCTATCCGTTCGTCACCTCATCGAACACCGTCAGCGGGACCGCGGCGAGCGGCTCGGGCCTCGGCCCCAATGCGACCGGGTTCGTGCTCGGCATCGTCAAGGCCTATACCACGCGGGTCGGATCGGGCCCGTTCCCGACCGAGCTGGAGGATGCCACCGGCCAGAAACTGGGCGAGCGCGGCCACGAGTTCGGCACCGTTACCGGCCGCAAGCGCCGCTGCGGCTGGTTCGATGCGGTGCTGGTGCGCCAGTCGTGTGCGATTTCGGGCGTCACCGGGATCGCGCTGACCAAGCTCGACGTGCTCGACGGGTTCGACACCGTCCGGATTTGCACCGGCTATCGCCTGCGCGGCAAGATCCTCGATTACCTGCCCAGCCATTCGGCCGATCAGGCGGCGGTCGAGCCGATCTACGAAGAGATGGAAGGCTGGCGCGAGACGACGGCCGGCGCGCGCCGCTGGGCCGATCTGCCCGCCCAGGCGATCAAATACATCAGCCGGGTGCAGGAACTGATCGAGACCCCGGTGGCGCTGGTCTCGACCAGTCCCGAGCGCGAGGATACGATCCTGGTGCGCGATCCGTTCATGGATTGAGCGGGGTGTTGCCCCCCGCTCAGGCAGGCGCTGGTCAGGCAGGCGCTGTTCAGGCAGTCGCTTTTCAGGCAGTCGCTGCCAGAGCCGTGTCCCGGGCCCACCGGTAGTCGGCCTTGCCGTTCGCCGCCCGTTGCACCCGGTCGACAACGACCAGCGCGCGCGGCATCTTGTAACCCGCCAGCCGGGTCCGGGCATGGTCGATCAGTGCGGCCTGGTCGATGACCTCGCCTTCGCCGGCTGAGATCACCCCGACCACCCGCTCGCCAAAGCGTTCGTCCGGCACGCCGACCACCAGCGCATCCCAGACGCTGGGGTGGGCTTTCAAGGCTTCCTCGACCTCCTCGGGAAACACCTTCTCGCCGCCAGTGTTGATGCAGACCGACCCGCGCCCCAGCAGGATCAGCGTGCCATCGACCGCAACCCGCGCGAAGTCTCCGGGAAAGGAATAGCGGGTCCCACGGATCGTGCGGAAGGTCTTCGTGGTCTTTTCGGCATCCTTGTAATAGCCGACCGGAATATAACCGCCGGTGCCGATCATCCCGATCCGGTCAGAGCCGGGCGCGATTTCCTCATCGTTTTCATCGAACACCCGCGCCTTGGGGTTGATTACGAAGTGGGCCGTCTCGCCCGGCGGGGCGTCGCGCGATACCACCGAAGTGCCCATCGAACCCTCGGTCGAACCCATGCCGTCGGAAATCGCGATGTCGGCATGGTCGAGCAGGCCGAGCTTGACCTCGGTCGAGAACATCACACCCGACGAGACGATCCCCATGAGCGGGGAGAGGTCGTAAGGCTCGCCGCGCTGATGCGCTTCGTTCAGGGCGGCGAGCATCGGCTTGGCGAAGGCATCGCCGACGATGACCACGACGTTGATCCGCTCCGCCGCGACGAACGCCCAAACGCGGTGCGGATCAAACCCCTCGTCGCGCATCAGGGCGATTGCACCGCCGCGGAAATGGCCACCGAATGCGCCGAGCCACATGCCGGTCCCGTGCATCAGCGGGCAGGCGGGCAGCATGATCGGGGCGGCGCCGGCCGCTGCGGTTTGCTCGACCAGCGCCAACAGCAGCTCCGGCTTTGGCTCGACTTCCGGACCCAGCAGCCAGGCGGCGACGGCACGAGCAAGATCGGCGTGGCGGTACATCACGCCTTTGGGCATACCGGTGGTGCCCCCGGTGTAGAGCATGTAGATATCGTCTTCGCTGTAATCGAGCCGGGGCAAGGGAGCGTGGCCGGCGATCAGGGCATCATAATCCTGCGCGCCTTCGAGAACTTCGCCCGAACCGTCGTCGAACCGGATCAGCAACCTGAGTTTGGGCAGACGCTCTCGAATCGCGGCGAGGCGCGGGGCGAAGCGGGCGTCGAAGAACACCGCCTCGACATCCGCGTTGTCGAACAGATAGGCCAGTTCCTCCTCGACGTAGCGGTAATTGACGTTGATCGGCACGCCGCGCGCCTTGAACACGGCGAACTGGGCTTCGAGATACTCGACCGAGTTGTGCCCGTAGATCGCGACCTTGGCATCGGGCGCGATGCCCGCCGCAACCAGCGCCCCGGCCAGCCGTGCGGCGCGGTCTTCATACTCGCGCCAGGTCCGCCGTTTGGCCCCTTCCGTCAGCGCAAGCCGATCGGGCACCATCGCTGCGATGTTTTCGAAGACGTCCGCGAAGTGCCAGATCATTGCGAGAATCCCCCCTCGGCTGCGTCCCAGACTGTCATGCCGGGCAGGACCTGTCATTTTTTTCTGCTTTGCCGCTCGGTCGACGGGGGGTGGTAGAAGCGCAGGCTGCTGGCGATGGTCTCGACGCCGCCGGACCGGGCGGTTATATCCCACCCTGTGACGCGATCGTGGATTTGCCTCGCCCTTGTGCTCGCGGGTCCGGCAACGGCGCGGACCCAGCCAAGCGTCGACTTCGTCCGGGTCGAGAAAGCGGCGCGTAAGCTGACGCTCTATGCGCAGGGCCAGCCGCTGCGGGTCTATGCCGGTATCCAGCTTGGCGACGCGCCGGTCGGCCACAAGCGCTTCCAGGGCGACGAACGGACCCCCGAGGGCCGCTACACGATCGACTATGGCAACCCGCAAAGCGCCTATCGCCTGTCGCTGCACATCGATTATCCGAACGCCGCAGATACTGCCTATGCAAAGGCGCGCGGTCGCTCGCCAGGGGGGCTGATCTTTATTCACGGCCAGCCCAACGGCGTTGCCGGCCGGGTCGAGGGCGACTGGACCGACGGCTGTATCGCGCTGTCCGATAAGGAGATCGAGGAGTTGTGGGCGCTGGTAGGGGATGGCACTCCGATCCAGATCGATCCGTAAAGCTATCTTGCTCCCCTAAACGATCTTGCCATAGGCTTGTTTTGTTCTAATCTTGTTCCGATGCCATGATTCGGAGCTTGAGCGATGACCCAGCCTGCGGTGCGATTCGAGACGGCCTGCGACGCTACCCAATTCGACTATCCGGCCGGGCACCTGGCGCTCGGCATCTCGATCTACGCTGATCGCGCGCACTTGCGCTCGCAGTTGGTCGAGGATGCCGTTGCGGCGGGCTTTCGGTTGGGGGCGAACGGGCCGGTGGGCGATCTTCTGGAAGGAATGCCGACCGGCTTGGGTGAGGTCGTGCTGATCGATGTGCCGGTGGTCGATGGCGCGATCTTGGCTGCGCTGTCGCGGATCGACATTCGCGCTGCCCATGCCGGGGCAAGCCTGGTGGTCTCGACCAGCATTGCCGCGCTGGACGACGTGTTCGGCTGTCTCGATCAATCGGGCGCGCAGATCCTGGTTGCGCCGAGCCGGGCCGAGCGGGTGATCGCGCTGGGGCGGGTGCTGGCCGCGATGCCCCGCGGGCGGGTCCGCGAATTGTCCGAGGAAGACCGCCTGACCCTGTTGCGGCTGACCGAACAGGTCGGCCAGATTGCCGAGCGGCTCGACCGGATGAGCGGCCCGGGCCAGCCAACCGGCTTCGGAACGGGCGCATCCCCGCTCGATCCGCGCGAGAGTTCGGCGTTCCGCTTCGAAGCGCCCCCTGCGGCTTTCGTCGGCGAGGACGAGGGGACCACCCGGTTGGTCCGTGCCACGCGTCCGCCCTTGCCCGATCCGCGGTTGGTGCGCCGGATCATTCGCCAGCGGCAGCTCCGCGCGCGGTTTTTCGAGGGCGACCTGTTTGCCGATCCGGCGTGGGACATGTTGCTCGATCTGACCGCCGCTCGCGCCGAACACACCCGCGTATCGGTCACCTCGCTGTGCATCGCCAGCGGTGTGCCACCGACCACCGCGTTGCGCTGGATCGGCCAGATGACCGAAGCCGGGCTGCTCGACCGGGTCGAGGACGAGACCGACCGCCGCCGCGCCTTCGTCACCCTCACCGAAAAGGCGTCGGAAGCGATGGCACGGTATTTCGTCGATCTGGGCCGCGAGGCAAGCCGTCTGGTTTGATGGGCAGGGGATTGCGCGCCCTTTGATGGGTGGCAATTGAGAAGGCATCTCCGTAATCGATCGATGGGTGTGCGCCCCCACTCGCTTTGATGCAGGTGTCGGTCAGCTCAGCTGGTGGAGCATCGCTTGAGGTATTGCGCGGGATGACGGGTTCGATACAATCGGCCGATGATTGAGCCAGAAGACCAGCTAAAGCCAATAAAATCAGAGCGTGCGAGCGTAGGATCGGCCATGCCGTTCGCGCCCGCCAGCGTCGCTACTGCGACTGTCATCGTCATCGCGATCGTCGGCGTCGCTTGGATGGCCATCGAACTGACACGCTTCTTCATGCTGGTATTCGCCGCTGTCGTGATTGCAGCGGTGTTCGATGCGATCGCCAGTTGGCTGTGCCGGATCTCCGGAATGAAGCGCTCGGTTGCCCTCGCGCTGGCGGTGATCGGGATGATCTCGCTCTTTGCGGGCGCGTTCGTGCTTTTCGGTGCCCAGATGGCGCAGGAGTTCGACACCATCCGGGAAACGGTGCCGCGGGCATTGCAAAGCGTCCAGGATTTTCTGAATCGCTTCGGGCTTGGCGATCGCGCCCGGCAGTTGGTGGAAGGCGGAGGCAAGGACGTTTCCCAGCTTGCTTCCCGGGCGGGAGGGTATGCCCTGGCGGCAGGGAGCGGCCTGGCGGACTTCGTGCTGGTTCTGGTTGCCGCGATCTTTCTCGCCGGCGATCCTGCAACCTATCGACGGGGATTGCTGCTTCTGATCCCGAAGCGGGCCGAGAAGACGACGGCGCTGGCGCTGGACGATGCTTCGCAGGGACTGCGCGGCTGGATGGTGGGGCAGGCTGTCTCATCGCTGGTGGTGGCGGCGCTGACCTGGGCCGGGTTGGCAGTGCTCGGGGTTCCGGCGGCGGGCGGGCTTGGCCTGATTGCGGGGTTGCTCGACATCATTCCGATGGTGGGGCCGGTGATCGCGGGCGTACCCGCCGTGCTCCTCGCGTTTACGGTTTCGCCGACGACGGCGCTGTGGACGCTGGTGCTGTTCCTGGTGATCCAGCAATTGCAGGGCAACTTCCTGCAACCCATGATTCAGAAGCACGCCGTGGACGTTCCGCCCGCGCTGCTGCTGTTCGCGGTGTTCGCGGCGGGTGTGCTGTTCGGATTTCTGGGCGTCTTGCTGGCCGCTCCGCTCACGATCGTGGTATTTGTGTTTGTGCAGCGCGTCTATGTGAACGCGATCCTCGGCAAATCGAACGAGGCGGACGGCGAGGACTAGGATGCGTTGACAAATTCACGCATCCACAGGCGGATTGAGACGATGTGGATGAAGCCCAGGTAGCTTTCGGCGGTCTTGTCGGAGCGGGTTGCCAGTCTCCGGGTGTTTTTTGAGCTTGTTGAAGCGGTGATCGACCCTGTTGCGAAGGGCATAGATCGCGGCATCGACCGGCAACTGGATCAGCCGGCTGCGCTTGGTCGGGATCATCGAGGTGCCGCCGTGTATCGATGCGGAGCTGGGTTTTGAAATTGACCGCACAGTGAACTAGCCCTTGGCTTGACAAAATTACGCGCCGAATCAAGGTATTGTGCGCGTTCAACTGAGCCGATAGATTGCGCCAAAGCGTTATCGGGGGATCCTGTATGTTGAGAGCGGCTGTCTGTTTTCTTTTCGCCTTTTCAGCGCCGCTTGCCGCACAAACATGGCAGCCCGAGGAAGCGGCCATGCGCGCGCATGTGGGTTTTCTGGCCAGCGACGAGATGAAGGGACGCGAGGCTGGCACCCCAGAATACGATATCGCCGCACGCTATGTCGCCGCCCAGTTTGAAACGATGGGCCTGAAACCTGCGGGTGCAAAGGACAGCTTTATTCAGCCCGTGCCGCTAGTTACGTTTCGCCCGGCGGAAATGGGGAGCGTCGCTTTTATGCGCGGCGCTGCCCAAACCGCGCTCGAATTTGGCGTAGATTACCTGCCTGGGTCTACCCCACTGGCACCGGAACTTGTGAAGGAGGCACCGCTGGTATTCGTGGGCTTTGGTGTGGTTGCGCGCCAGTTCAAGCGCGACGACTATTCCGGCCTCGACGTAAAAGGCAAGATCGTCGTGCTGCTGACGGGTGCCCCATCATCGCTGCCGACCGAGGAACGCGCCCATTATGGCAATATCGTCAGCAAGCGTGAATTTGCCGCCAAGCGCGGTGCAATCGGTATCATATTGGTCGATACGCCGACCCGCGAGAAAGTTCTGGCGTTCGCAACTCGTGCCCGAAACTGGCGCTATTTGGGAGCAACCTGGGCACACAGCGACGGTACACCCTATTATCCGGGGGGCACGGCCCCCGTGCTGGCGTCCTTCAGTCTTGCAGGAGCGGCCAAGCTGTTCGCTAACCTGCCAGGTGGTGCCGATGCTGTATTTGCCGCTTCGGAGGGAAAAGCCGGCAACCCCAAGCGCTTGGCCCTGCCAATGACAGCACGTGTGTCGCTCAATACCGAAATCAACCGGGTAATGAGCGGTAATGTCGCTGGTTTACTGGAGGGGTCTGACCCTGCTTTGAAAGAACAGGTCGTCGTTCTGTCTGCCCATCTCGACCACACCGGCATCTGCCCCGAGGTGAACGGGGACAAAATCTGCAACGGCGCGATGGACAACGCAATGGGCATCGCGTCGATGATCGAGGTTGCGCATGGCTTCAAGCATCTGAAGGCCAAGCCGAAGCGGTCTATCCTGTTCCTTGCTGTCACCGCCGAGGAAAAAGGGCTCGTCGGCGCCGACTATTTTGCCCAGAATTCTACGCTGCCGAAGGCCAATCTGGTCGGTAACGTCAATCTCGATATGCCGGTTGTCACGTATGATTTCGTGGATGCCGTCGCGTTTGGTGCGGAGCGCTCTTCTATCGGACCTGCAGTCGCGCGTGCAGGTGCCTCCATGGGGATTGCGCTCGTGCCCGATCCGCAGCCAGAGGAGGGCTTTTTTACACGCTCAGACCATTACCGCTTTGTGCAACAAGGCATTCCAGCCGTCTTCTTGAAAACCGGTCCGGGTGGCGATGGAACGGTGGCAAATGCAACTTTTCGAAAGACCCATTACCATCAGCCGTCCGACGATATGAACCTGCCAATCAAATGGGCAGCAGCCACCCGCTTCGTTGCGCTGAATCTTGCGGTTGCCCGGGATCTCGCCGATGCGCCGGAGCGGCCACGGTGGAACAAGGGCGACTTCTTCGGCACGCTTTATAATGGTTACGGCGCGACCGGGAAATGAATGAAGCGAGGGCCATCGCCCCCGCCAGAGCCAACGCCAACGCCAAGCGATTGCGGGAGATAAAACAACCGGCCCGCGTCGGTGCCCGCGCTCTCGATTGAGGATGACAGCCCCCGCAAGGGTGCAACCCTGCGCTTCCTCCCGCTTACAGCCCCGACTTCGACGCCATCGAAGAGGCCTTCTCAAAGCTCAAGGCTATGCTCAGAAAGATCGGAGAGCGGACAGTCAACGGCCCCTGGGACCTGATCGGCAGGCTCGTCGACATCTTTCAGCCCCGCGAATGCGCCACCTACTTCACATCGTGCGGCTATGATCCAGACTGATCGAAAACCGCTCCAAAGCTGTCGAGCTAGCGGGTGCCTGCCTGGATCGAAAATCCAATGCGCGGGAAGTGAACGACAATCGCACCGAGTTCCGGGTCCTGCCGCAGGATCGAGATCTGCTGATCGGACGCGCCGACGAGTTTGCCTTCAAGCGGGTCACGCCCATAGTCGTCCGCCGCCACGCTCACCTGCAGGCCTAGCAGCTCTTCGCCCGTGGTAGCACCAGAGGCTCCCTGCGGCTCCGCATCGCACGCAACTTGTAAGGCGGTTTCGCGACTCACCGTAATCCGCTCCCCGTGCCCGATCGCCTGGATCCGATCCATCCACTCGAAAACGTGTTGCAACCCTTCGAAGATGCTGAGAGCCTGCGGGTATGCCGACCTGATGAACCACAGGTTGTAGTAGGCATTGGCGTCAGCCAGACCCGGATAATCGCCGGTGAGGAACTTTCGTCCGTCCGTCAGCTGTTCGCAAAGCAGGGCAACGTGCGCTCGAAGCTGTCGGCTCATGTGGGGGACTGCCGCTTTCATGGCTGCGGTGTCGAACGCTCGCCCGCTCAGCGCTTCGCGGTCTTTCACGAAGGCCTCGGGTACTTTGTCCCCAAGCCCGCCGAAAATGACAGCCACAGCCGCCTGGAAGATTGTACGGTCAGTCCAGAGCGCACTGGCATGCGAGAGGCCGGCATCGCCATTCGGGAAAAGTGTCGGCTCGGGATAGCGGCGCTCGAGCTCGCGAACGATCAATTGGCTATCACAGTAGATGTCGGCACCAATCTGCATGACCGGAATGCGGCGGTAGCCGCCGGTCAGCGAGATAAGCTCCGGCTTGGGCATGATCACTGGCTCATCGACCGCGCCCCACGCTAGCTGCTTGATGCCCAGACAAACCCTCACCTTCTCGGAGAATGGCGAGCTGTCGTACTGATGGAGCAGAATGTCGGGCATGAGAATCGGGCCTGCGTGATACATCGGACAGCGCCAGCCAGTGCCACTTTCTGAATTAACATCAAGCTGAAGAGGCGGCTTCCCCAACCATTAGTCGCTCCTCCACAAAGGCGCGTAAACGCACTGGATCGAAGCCCCACCGCTCGACCGAGGAAGACGCGTCGAAGAGCAAATCCTCTCGGCCTGCCAGTTGCATAGGCAGGCGCAGCAGGTGACCGACGCCTGCGTGAAACGGGGCGAGGGCCGCGGCCAGGGTTGCGAGAACGACAGCGGGTACTGTGCGTAGCTTGAGCGGTCTTCCCGACAAGCTGGCGTAAAGTGCCGCTATTTCCCTTTCGGTCGGGTTGTCCCACCCTCCGACCGGAATGGTTTGCCCGACGAGGTCTTCTTGCAACAAGGCTTTGATCGCGGCATCGGCCACATCCGCAACTGCGATCATGTTTCGGGGCGTAGTGCCCTTGCCCAGCACGAAAACTGTCTTTCCGCGCAGGACCGCAGCGCCGATCAGATCGTGCGCGTAGAGGTCCATAAACGCGCTTGGGCGCAATATGACGTAGTCCAGTCCCGAAGCCTTCAGATGCTGCTCCGTGCGTGCCTTTGCCCGCCAAAATTCCGAGGGATGGTCAGGTGACGCACCCAACGCAGATATGTAGACGAAACGCTCCACTCCCGCCTCAATGGCCGCGTCGATCAATGCTGCTTGGCCGCACACGTCAATTCGCTCGATCGAATGCCGCGAGCGTCCCATCAGCCCATGAATGCAGCTTATGACTTTGCTGGCTCCGCTCATCGCCTCCTTGACGCCTGCACCGCTTTCGACATCCATCCGAAGCACGTCGACGCCGCGCTCCATTAGCCACCGCGCCTTCGTCACATTGCGACAGGCGGCGCGAAAGGGAAGGCCGTCATCCAGCAGGCGTAGCGCCACCGCCTTCCCCAGCCGTCCAGTCGCGCCCACCAGCAAGATCATTGGTTACCCCGAAGAAGCGTCTGTTGGGACCGCGGTCACGAAATTGAGCCGGAAGCCCTTCGCCGATGGATCGACATAGCGGAAAACGAACATTGGAAGCTGACGTAAACGTCCACCAAATCTCTTGTTGGCGACGGTCAGCGTCTTTCCGCCAACCGCCGCCGCAGCAAGTTGTCTTACTATTTCAGATTGTCGTGACGGTGAGCGATATGCCGCTCAGACTTGGCAACGAGCGTGTTCCATTCCGCGAACAGCTTCTTCGCGCCATCCATACCCCCAGCGTGTTTCGCCAACGCATTCATAAACTGAACATCGACCGGCGATGTTTGCCAGGTCAGGTCACCCGGCCCGCCCGCCATCGGAAACACGGTAATGAAATCCCATTCGCCGGTGTCAAAATGCAGGTCGATTACGCCGCCACCGATATCATTGCTCGCCTTCGTGAACGGTCCTTCCGCGATCTCGGCCGCCCGTTCCCGCTTACCTGGAAGGAATTTCACCATTTCGACCATGAACCAACGCGCGCCCTCCGCTCGCTCGGCTTTCGGTTCCTGAGCCATCGCCACCGACGGCACGCACAATGCCGCACACGCGGCCGCAATCATCCATGCTTTCATTTGCTCTCTCCCTGTTGATGGCCACAGCCATAACATTTAACTCAGAGCAAATCGAGATTTGTTGTGTCAGAGTATCGGCGGCATAGTCAGTCGCTCTGCCTTCAAACTTTCCTGGCGCAGCATGCAGACTGATCGAAGGGTATCGTCCGGGGAGAGCCACGACGAGCCAGTCTTTCAGTCGCGCGTAATTCGGTAGACGTAGCATTCATGAGCTTCGACCACGAACATCATCGCTTCGTATTTGGAGAGCCATCCATTAACAGTGCCAGGAAGAGCCTCAGCGACGATTCCCACGCTCGCACTTTCAATGCCCCGTATATCGTAGCATACCAACTCCGCGTTCCCGCAAAGGAGAAGCACAGTGACAGCAGAGATACAGACCCGGCGTTTTGATGCTCCTGACGATCGACTGGAAATGAAAGATGCAGGTGGCATCTCGATCGTTCGAACGTGCAACGGAAACACCGGTATGCACGCCGTCTTCGAACCTGGATGGACGTGGGAGAAGGATGAGAAGCCGCTGCTGGGATCCCCGGCGTCGTGTCCCACGCATCACACCGGGTACTGTATGAGTGGCAAACTTGTCGTTCGAATGCTCGAAACCAACGTGGAAACCCGCATCGTTGTGGGTGACTTTTTCGAGATACCTCCAGGGCACGACGCCTATGTCGATGGCGACGAGCGCGTCGAGCTAATCCTCTTCGCTCCGCCCGAGCATAATCACTAAGGCTCCCCCATCGTGGAGAGCCAACATGACCAGTGTCAAAGGGTGAATTGGCCCCCAGCCGTCCCAGCCAATCAAACCTTCGCGGGCATCCGGCCCCGCCGCCGGACGCCTTGACTGACCCTATATTGGATCGCCTCATCAATTCGAATGGAGCACGCCATGACCGAGACAATCGACGAAACCGCCCTCAACACCCTCGCCGGCAAGGTGATCGGCGATGTCGCGGGCGCGCTCAGCCTCTTCATGGCCTATCTCGGCGACCAGGCCGGAGTGTTTAGCGCACTCGACGGCGCCAGGCGGCTGACGGTCGACGATCTCGCCGCGAAGACGGGCCTCAATGCGAAGTATCTCCACGAATGGCTCGGCTCGGTCTGCGCCGCGGGCTATGTCCAGCACCACGCCGAGGATGAGACTTTTTCAATCACTCCCGAGCAGGCGCTGGTCTTCACGCGCGAGGGCCAGCCAGCCTGCATGCAAGGCTTTATCCAGCTGATCGTTTCGCAGTTCGCCGGGCATGAAAAGGCAACCGAGACGTTCAAGACCGGCAAGGGGCGCCCGTGGGGCGATCATCCCCAATGCCTGTTTTGCGGAACCGACCGCTTCTTCCGTCCGGGCTATCAGGCAAATCTGGTCGACAACTGGATCCCCGCGCTTGCCGGCGTGGAGGCCAAGCTCAAGGCTGGCGCCAAAGTCGCCGACATCGGTTGCGGACACGGCTCGTCGACCGTGCTGCTGGCGCAGGCCTATCCGAACTCGACGATCCACGGCATCGATTTCCACGCCCCTTCGATCGAGGAAGCGAAGAGCAAAGCCGCGGCCGCAGGCGTTACCAACGTCGATTTCCAGGTTGCCAAGGCTCAGGATTTTGCGGGCGAGGGCTTCGATTTCGCCTGCATGTTCGATGCCTTGCACGATATGGGCGATCCTGTCGGCGCAGCCCGCCATATCCGCGAGACACTGGCGCCCGGCGGCACGTTTATGCTGGTCGAGCCATTGGCGGGAGATTCGATGGCCGAGAACATGCACCCGCTGGGGCAGATCTTTTACGCCGCCTCGTGCACGATCTGCACACCCAACTCGCTGTCGCAGGAAGTCGGGCTCGGCCTTGGCGCTCAGGCGGGCGAGAAGCGGCTAACCGAAGTATGCCGGGAAGCGGGTTTCAACTCCGTCCGTCGCGCGGCAGAGACGCCGACCAACATGGTGTTGGAGGTAACTGGTTGATGCGCTTAGGGTCTAGCCGCGCCTTGCGGGCATCTTAGATGGAAGGAAGACATGGCGTATCCCCTGTTCCAACTCGACGGGAAGGTCGCTTTGGTGACCGGTGGAAATGGGGGGATTGGCTTGGGAATGGCGGAGGCCCTCTGTCAGGCCGGATCGGACATTGTGATCTGGGGGCAAAATCCCAAAAAGAATGCCATTGCGCGTGCTCGCCTTGAGGCAACAGGACGGCGGGTGCTCGTCTCGGCAGTCGATGTGGCTGATGAGGCGAGCGTCGTTTCGGCAATGGCCGATGCGGTGCAGGTCATGGGCCGTCTTGATTTCGTCGCGGCCAACGCGGGCGCGGGTGGCGGGGGCGGACCGTTTCATGAGCTTGATACGCGGCAATGGCGGCGGATACTTGGCGTCAATCTCGATGGTGTCTTTTGGACCCTGCGCGAGGCCTGCAAACACATGGTTGCGAGGTCCGAAGCCGGCGATCCAGGTGGTTCGCTTTTGGCAGTTTCTTCCACGTCGGTAGTCCACGGCGCGGCGCGTAACCAGGCTTATGGCGCGAGCAAAGGAGCCTTGCTGCCGCTCATCAAGGCGCTCGCTGTTGAATATGGCAAACATGGCATCCGGGCCAACGCGATCCTTCCTGGCTGGACCCGCTCAGACATGACGGCGCCACTACAGGCTTGGGATACGTTCAATACCAAAGCGATTGGCCGAGTGCCGCTGCGGCGGTGGGGGGAGCCAGAAGATTTTGGCGGCGTCGCAGTCTACCTGGCATCGGATGCCTCGCGCTTTCACACTGGCGATACGATGGTTATTGATGGGGGCTACACCGTCTTCTGAGTTAAACCCCTGAATTCCAAGCGTGCTTACACGTTGCGCAGTGGTGTCCCCACGGCCGTGGAGGCAACAGGCTACCCGGTTATGCAGCCAACGAACCTCCGCGAGGCAAAAGCAATGAGCATCCCGTCTTCGCCGCACCCGGCAATTGCCGCTGATGGCGTTGCCTTCATTACTGGCGGCGCCAGCGGCATCGGCTTAGCCGTAGCCGCCCGGCTGCTCGATCACGGTATGCGGGTGGCCTTGATCGATCGTCATGACGAAGGTGCAGTCCCGCCTGAGCTAACGCCGCATCAGGATCGTGTCCTGGCAATTCAGGCGGACGTGGCCGACAGGGGACAGCTTGAAAGAGCAGTTGAGCGTGTGGAACGCGAATTCGGTGACGTCTCTGTCGTAATGAACAACGCTGCGATTGGGGGCGGCGGTGATGTGTTTGGAGACCCTGCCGCCTGGGAACGTCTACTCGCCGTGAACCTGCACGGGGTTGTTTATGGATGCAGCCTGTTCGCGGAGCGGATGGTTGAGAGCAGCCGCCCCGGGTTGATAATCAACACCGGCTCGAAACAGGGCATCACCCAGCCCCCGGGCAACACCGCTTATAATGTCGCCAAGGCGGGCGTAAAAGCTTTGACCGAAGGGCTGGCGCACAGCCTGCGAGAAAAGACGGGGGATCGGGTTACAGCCCATCTTTTGATTCCCGGCTATACCTACACGGGTCTGACTGCGCGCCAAGTTCCGGAGAAGCCTTCAGCAGCCTGGAGCGCGGGGCAGGTTGCTGATTTTCTGTTGGAGGGGCTGGCGCGACGCGATTTCTACATCATCTGCCCTGACAATGAGACCACACCGCAAATGGACCGCAAGCGCATGGCTTGGGCTATGGGCGACCTGGTAGAGGGGCGACCAGCCTTGTCTCGGTGGCACCCAGCCTACAAGGCGGCTTTCGACGCATACATGAAGGACTAAGGGCTTCCCTGCTCCGAGCCGCCAAACGGCCGGTCGAGAATTAGGCTCAGGCCGCCAGCGGCAGTCAGACTAATCGTGCGCTTGCGAGCGATTAATGACATCAAAGTCTGTGATAGCTGGCATCAGTTAGTTCCATTTCTGCGAATGCTTGGGCTCCTGTATCTGTCGATGAGACAAAGGAGCTCAAAGCAATGCCCGAGCAAGGACAAGAGCGCGACGTAGCGGTTGGCCAGCGGACCATCCGTCTTCACGAATTCGGATCGGGACCAGCCGTGCTGATGCTGCATGGCGGCGTGACTCAAACCAAACAGCCTCCGGCAAACCCGGCGCGGTTCACCTTGCAAGGTGCGTTGCTTCGCTGTCGATCATGACGGTGGAGAGATGCTGGTCTTCGCGAGCACAATGAATCTCGCACACGGGTTACATATCGACCGGTTCGAGGATGTCTACTTGGCCGGGAAGACATCTGCGTTGAGGAAATCTCGCGCTGGTTGCTGCCTGGACCGATGGCCACGCTCCGTGAAGACATGGACTTGGGGCTGACCGGGATCGGGAGTGTTTGTGAGGACGGCTTTTGGCGCATCTTCCCTGCAAACCAGGAACCAACGTTCAGCTAAACCATGGCGCCCTCGGTGATGTTAAGTAGCGTTGCCGGGGGAGAGCCTGCGTCCTCAAGGAAGACGATGTCCGAGGATTGGATGGAATGGTCCAATGGGGTCATGCCGATTGGTGGGCGCGGCGACACAACGATCCTTCCAGTATGCGAATGCTTCGGCCACCAAAATGATAATTGGTCCCTGGGGATCGATCTTGTCGCTGCAAGGTGCGGCGTTCTTGGCTTCAGTGTCCGTGTCGAGAGGCTAAAGAAACAAACGCGCACTCGCCGCGCAATCAGTTGCATCGCGCAACCCAATGTCGCGCCGGCGCGCTGTTCCGCGCTTTTGCATTTCGGGGCTATTTCGGGGCTCTGGGGACCATCAACAGTCCTTCGCTGCCTATCCCTGCCCCCATCTGCGATTGACGACCGAGGCAATCTCGCGCATCGGCGCGCTTCCACGCACACAGGGCGGTTAGCTCAGTTGGTAGAGCATCTCGTTTACACCGAGAGGGTCGGGGGTTCGAGCCCCTCACCGCCCACCATGTCGTAGATCAGCGGGCTGAGCTTGGTCGATCAGAACACCGCGGACCTAACTGCCCAGGGTCTCGCCCAGCATCGCTGTCGTCCTCGGCCCGCTCCAGTCGTGGCCTCCGATCATCCGCCAGACCTCGCGCCCATTCTTGTCGTAAAGCACGGTCGTGGGCAGGATGCCGGTGCCGTAATGAATCGACAGCTGATTGTCCGGATCGAGCCACGGTTCGAGATGCTTGTAAGAGTTCTTGGCAAAGAACGGCGTCACTTTTTCCGCGCCGGTGATATCCTGGCTGATGGTCAGCACCCGCAGTTTGCCCCCA
>JBBSKI010000018.1:0-27880 GCA_038256425.1 Sphingomonadales bacterium | reverse complement strand
AGGGATCAGCGACTGTCGGCGGGCTGGTCTCGACCAATGCGGGCGGCACGCAGGTGCTGCGACACGGCTCGATGCGCGCGCTGGTGCTGGGGCTCGAGGCGGTTTTGCCCGATGGGACGGTATTCGATGCGCTGGTGCCGCTCAAGAAAGACAACCGCGGGTTCGATCTGAAGCAGTTGCTGATCGGCTCGGAAGGCACGTTGGGGATCGTCACCGCCGCGACCCTGCGGCTGGTCCCGGCGGTGGCGGAACGGCGGGTAATCTGGGCCGGCCTCGCTTCGATCGGGGCCGCGCGGGAACTGCTGCTGCATTGCGAAGCGGCCGAGGGTGATGCGCTGGAGGGCTTCGAGGTCTTGCCCGATCATTGCCTCGAGC
Source organism: Sphingomonadales bacterium (assembly GCA_038256425.1). Lineage (GTDB taxonomy): Bacteria > Pseudomonadota > Alphaproteobacteria > Sphingomonadales > Sphingomonadaceae > Novosphingobium. The sequence continues at coordinate 27,505 of JBBSKI010000018.1, read as the reverse complement.
GCGTGGTCGCGTTCCTGCCTGGCGCCCGCGCGCCCCTGGAAGGAGTGCACCGCTGGCATGCACTGATCGAGTTGGTCGCAGATGCGGGCGGAGCGGAGACGCTGGGCGAGCGCGCCGAGGCCATGCTCGCCGCCGCGTTCGACCGCGGGCTGGTCGCCGATGCAACGATTGCCGCCAGCGAGGCCCAGGCCGAGGCGTTCTGGCAACTGCGCGAGAATATCGCGCCGGCCGAGCGCGCCGGCGGCCCCGCCGTCCAGCACGATGTCAGCGTGCCGCTGGCCGATGTCCCCGGCTTCGTCGGGGCAGCGGTCCCCGCAGTCGAGGCCCGGTTTCCGGGCACCCGCGCCGTTGCTTTCGGGCATCTGGGAGACGGCAACGTTCATTTCCACGTCCTCGCCCCGCCAGGCACTCCCGACGGCCCCGCCTGGCAGGATGGCGAGGGCAAGACGATCTCGCGGTTCGTCCACGATTGCGTGGTGGATTGGCGCGGCTCGATCTCGGCCGAGCACGGGATCGGCCAGCTCAAGCGCGACGAGCTGGCGCGACTTGGCGACCCGGTGGCGCTGGCGCTGATGGCGCGCGTCAAGTCGGCGCTCGATCCGCTGGGGATCATGAACCCCGCCAAGCTTTTGTGAACACGAAAGTTGGCTTGAGCCGTCGCAGCCTTGCACCCGTGCGACGAAACTTTTAAGAGCCGCGCCTTCCGCGCTGTCGCGCCAACGCCCTGCCTTTCACGATACGGAGAACCCTTCATGGCCAGCGCGCCGCAGTCCGCCAACCTTCCGCTGTTCTACAACGACCTGATGCCGCTCAACAGCCGCGATCACGGAACTTGGCACGCGCGCAGCATGGATCGTGCGCCGTGGCTGGCCGGGCAGCACGCGGTGCCGCTGACGGTGGAGGAATTCCCGCAGGCGCAGCGATTTTTCCCGATCATCTTCGCCAGCGGCGACAACCCCGTACCGCTTGCCCTGATGGGGCTGAACGAGGGCGTGAACGTGTTCGTCGATGCCGAGGGCAAGATCGAAACCCCGATCTATGTCCCCGCCTATGTCCGCCGCTATCCGTTCCTGCTCGCCAAGCTGACCCCCGACACGCCGGAACTGTCGCTGTGCTTCGACCCGACCAACGACATGGTCGGTGACTTTTCGGAAGGCGAGGCACTGTTCACCGACGGGCAGCCGAGCGAAGCGACCAAAAACGCGCTGACATTCTGCGAGAGCTTCGAACAAGCTGGCCAGCGTACCGCCGCGTTCATCGAGGAACTCAAGAAGCATGATTTGCTGATGGAGGGCGAGGTTGCGATCCAGCAGCCCGACTTCGAGCAGCCGTTCATCTACCGCGGGTTCCAGATGGTCGATCAGGAAAAGCTGAAGGAGGCGCGCGGCGACGTACTGCGGGGCTGGAACCAAAGCGGGCTGCTGCCGCTGATCCACGCCCACCTGTTCTCGCTGGATCTGATTCGCGACATTTTCACCCGGCAGCAGATGCAGGGCAAGGGTCCGGCCATTCCGGAAAAGGCGCCTGGGAGCGCAGTGCTGGCGAACTGATCGGGGCCCAGAAGGCCCAGTGATTCGGACCGGAAAGACGATTCGGATCAACCGGTTTCAATTGAAAAAATACCGCAAGCTGTCCTCAAGAACGCTTGCAAGGGTGGGGCGGCTACCTTATTCTCTATGGCGTCTTGCCGGGCTTCCCTCATGGTCCGGCACGATTGGTGCACGCGAGTGCACCTCCTCCCTGAACCTTGGCCACCTGGTGCATCTGCACCAGGTGGTTTTTTCTTGGGCTGACGTTCGCAGGCTATTCCGCAGCTTCAGCCCAGCTTGCTCGCATACTTCCCAAAATCGCCACTTCCGCGGCGAGACGCTGCACCAGTCCGGTCAGCATGACGGCGGTCGGCTCCAGCCCCGCCCCGGGCTCGCGCATCGCGGCGTCGAGGTAGCAACGCCGGTCGACTTCCAACTGGAGCGCATGAATCCCGCGGCGCGGGGCAGCGTGGCGATCGAGCGTATAGCCACCCGCATACGGCCGGTTGTGCGCGGCGCGCTGCCCTGTTTGGGCCAGCCAGGCGAAGGCCGTCCCGACCAGCCCACCGTCGCAAGCCGCGCCGAAACGATCGCCGATCACATAATGTGCCGCAGGACCGCCGCCGGGCCGCGTTCCCAGCGGCGGCATCGAATGAAAATCGATCAGCAGGGCCGCGCCCCAGCGTGTGCGGATGGCGACGAGCGCCGTTTCTACCACGGTGTGCCACGGACCATGGATCGCCGCGATCCGGGCGTCCAGTTCGGCCCGGTCGAGCCGCGCGTTCCATAGCTCGCCCATGCCGGCCAAACGCCGGGGCACGAGGCCCAGACCGCTGCGCGCACGCGGTCTGGCCGCAGGGCTCGGCGCGTGTTGCACATCGCCGCCTGCCACCATCTCCCAATCGACATCGTCGGCGGCGCGGTTCAGATCGAGCATGGCTCGCGGTGCCTCTGCGATCAGGAGCGCGGCACCGGACGCGGCGGCGACCGCTTGTGCCAACCGATCGACATAGCGGTCCTCAAGTCGCAGGGCCGCAGCTTCGGGGTCTCGCAGCCGCGCGGTGATGGCGGGCGGATAGGCCCGCCCGGCATGGGGCACCGCGATCAGGATCGGGATCGGCGAGACCGCGCAATCGTCCATTCGGAAAGCGGGCACCCCGGGCAGTCCGGGAATATCCGGTGCGAATGTCTCTTCGCGGGTGCGCTGCGAATCGCCGGATGACCTCATTGCCGAAGCGTGGCGAGGCCAGCCGCGGCTGTCAAAGAGGCTTCCGACGAAACTCCCGACCAATCGAACCGAGAATCTTAACCCGATCCGGGCTATGACGCTGTCCCTGATACGGCGGAATCGAACCCGCAGCCACCAACCGCAAAGGACACCGACGCAGCGATGATCCGGATTTTGCTCGCCGAAGACGAAGCCGCGATGCGGACCTACCTTGCCCGCGCGCTGGAAAACGCAGGTTACGAGGTCGTGGCGGTGGATCGCGGCACTGCAGCGCTGCCGCATCTCGAAGCGGGTCATTTCGACCTGCTCCTGTCGGATATCGTGATGCCCGAGATGGACGGGATCGAACTCGCGCAGCGCTGCGCCGAGATCAGCCCGGCCACCAAAGTCATGTTCATAACCGGGTTCGCTGCCGTGACCCTCAAAGCGAACCGCGAGGCTCCGCAGGCCAAGGTCTTGTCCAAGCCGTTCCATCTCAAGGACCTGGTCCTCGAGGTCCAGCGGATGTTCGGCGACGAAGCAATGAGCGGCTCGCTTTAGCGTCTGCCCAACCTACTTGCCGTTTCACAACCGTCCCGCTAAAGGCGCTTTCCTGCCCGTCCGCGGGCTGGCTGGATGGCCGGGCGTATAGCTCAGTGGTAGAGCACTATGTTGACATCGTAGGGGTCGCAAGTTCAATCCTTGCTACGCCCACCATCCGAAAAAAAGGCCCCGTTCGCGGGGCCTTTTTTGTCCGCCTGACGGCGGAAGGCGGTTCCGGCCCGCTCCCCCTCCGGAACCGTACTTCAGCCCTGCTGAAAGCGGCTCAGGTGCCGGTCCAGTTCGGCTTGCGCTTTTCGGCGAACGCAGTCGCGCCTTCGCGGGCGTCGTTCGACATGAACACCCTGCCGATATAGCCCTGCTGCTTGTCCCACATCTCCTCGTCGGTCCAACTGAACGAATCGCGCACCACGGCTTTGGAGGCAGACACCGCCAGCGGGCCGTTGTCGGCGATCCTGCGGGCCAGTTCCTTGGCACCATCGATCGCCGGACCATCGACGACCCGGTTGATGAACCCCAGTTCGTAAGCGCGTGCAGCATCGATGAAATCGCCGGTCAGCGCCAATTCCATCGCCACACGCGGCGGGATCTGGCGCGGCAGCTTGATCAACCCGCCGGCCCCGGCCGCGAGCCCACGCTTCACCTCGGGAATTCCGAACTTCGCGCCGGCATTGGCGACGATCAGGTCGCATGACAGCGCCAGTTCCATCCCGCCCGCCAGGGCATAGCCATCGACCGCCGCGATCAACGGCTTGCTGGGTGTCCAGCTGGCAAGCCCGCCGAACCCGCGTCCCTCGACGATGGGTCGTTCGCCGCGCAGGAAGGCCTTGAGATCCATTCCCGAGCAGAACGTGCCCCCCGCTCCGGTCAGGATCGCAACCCGCAGGTCGCTCTCCGCCTCGAGCCGGTCCATCGCCGCAGCAATCCCCTGCGCCGCGGCCTGGTTTATCGCATTCTTGGCATCGGGCCGGTTGATCGTAACGATCAGGACGCCGTCCTCGACCGCGGTGAACACTTCGCTCTCACTCATCCCCTGGGCTCCTCTTCCGGCCGTTTAATCGCTCGGTTAAAATACTGGACGCAAGCGTTCCCGCTGTCCAGTCCCGTGTCTTTCGCGGACTGCCGCCAACGCTCCGGCGGCGCGCCGCGCCAGCCTTGCGCGCCGCGTTGGGCTCTGCCAAGGAATGCGCGTTACCTTTCCCCAGGGGGCTGCGTCATGGCGAAAATCAAGGTCAAGAATCCGATCGTCGAGATCGACGGCGACGAGATGACGCGGATCATCTGGGAATGGATCCGTGAGCGGCTGATCCTCCCCTATCTCGACGTCGAGCTGAAGTATTTCGACCTGTCGGTCGAAAATCGCGACGCCACCTCCGATCGCGTGACGGTGGAATCCGCCAATGCGATCAAGAAGTACGGCGTCGGCGTCAAGTGCGCGACGATCACACCCGACGAGCAGCGGGTTACCGAATTCAATCTCAAGCGGATGTGGAAGAGCCCCAACGGCACGATCCGCAACATCCTGGGCGGGGTGGTGTTTCGCGAGCCGATCGTGATTTCCAACGTGCCGCGGCTGGTGCCGGGCTGGACCGACCCCATCGTGGTCGGCCGCCATGCCTTCGGCGACCAGTACAAGGCGACCGATTTCGTGGTCCCCGGCCCCGGCAAACTGCGGCTGGTGTTCGAAGGCGACGACGGCACCGTGATCGACGAGGAGGTGTTCCAGTATCCCTCGCCCGGCGTCGCCCTGGCGATGTACAACCTCGACGATTCGATCCGCGATTTTGCCCGCGCCTCGTTCAATTATGGCCTGAGCGTCAAATGGCCGGTCTATCTGTCGACCAAGAACACGATCCTCAAGGCCTATGATGGGCGCTTCAAGGACCTGTTCCAGGAAGTGTTCGATACCGAGGGCTTCAAGGAGAAGTTCGCCGACGCCAGGATCGTTTACGAGCACCGCCTGATCGACGACATGGTCGCCTCGGCGCTCAAGTGGCCAGGCAAGTTCGTCTGGGCCTGCAAGAACTATGATGGCGACGTCCAGTCGGACACCGTCGCGCAAGGCTTCGGCAGCCTCGGGCTGATGACCTCGGTTCTGCTGGCGCCCGACGGCAAGACCGTTGAAGCCGAGGCTGCACACGGCACGATCACCCGCCATTACCGCCAGCACCAGCAGGGCAAGGCGACCTCGTCCAACCCGATCGCCAGCATCTTCGCCTGGACCCGCGCGCTGATCTATCGCGGCCGCTTCGACGAGACTCCCGACGTGGTCCGGTTCGCCGAAACGATCGAGCGGATCTGCATCGAAACGGTCGAAAGCGGCAAGATGACCAAGGACCTCGCCATCCTGATCGGCCCCGACCAGGCGTGGATGACCACGGAGCAATTCTTCGAAGCGATCGTCCAGAATCTCGAGAAAGAGATGGCCGACTGAAAGTAGGCCGCTTAGCGGGAGCGGCCCTGACCGCTGCGGTGCTGGCAGCAGCGGTGCCGCTCTATGCCCCGCAACTGCTGGCGTTTCCCTATCGGTCAGGCATTGGGCCCTACCAGGTGTGGTCCGAGGTGCCGCTGGATGGCGCGCAGGTTCGCGCCTCCTTTCTGCTGGCAAACGCCAGGGTGAAGCGCAGCCCGCTGGCCCGCGCCAGTGAGCCGCGCCGGGTGTTTGTTACGCAAGGCGGGTGGCGGTGGCACTGGCTGGCGATCAGTTCGTCGGGTTCATTGGCAATCACCCGGCCGCTTGGCACCGCCATCGTCGTCAACCGCACCGACCCTGCAGCGGCGATCGTGCGGAACGCTCGAACGGTTGGCAAAGGCCGCACCCTGGCCTCGATCGTCGCCCACGAAACCACCCACGGGATGATCCGCCGCCGGTTCGGCTTTTACGCCGATCGCATCTATCCAACCTGGCTGACCGAAGGGTATTGCGACTTCGTGGCGGGCGAGAGCACCCTGTCGGCCAGCGACGTCGCCCGGCTCAACGCTGCGGGCACGGATCACCCGGCGCTCGTCTATTATTACGGCCGCCGCAAAGTCGCCGCGATCCTTGCCAGCAACGGCGGTTCGGTCGAGCAAATGTTTGCCAAGGCGCGTTAAGCCGCCAAGCTGCTACCCTTCCCGTGACAAACGCGCCGCATCAAGCCAAGGTGCGCCCATGGCCGCCGAATTCGCCTCCACCACCGCGATCAGCGATGCGCTGGTGATTCTGGGCGCGGCGGGGATCGTGATCCCCGCCTTTGCGCGGTTCCGGATCACGCCGGTGATCGGCTTCATCCTCGTCGGGCTGGCGGTCGGACCCTATGGGCTGGGCTCGATGGTCGATCAGGTTCCGTGGCTTTACCACGTCACCATCACCGATCCCGAGGCGATCGCGCCGTTCGCTGAATTCGGGATCATCCTGCTGCTGTTCTCGATCGGGCTCGAGCTTTCGTTCGACCGGCTGTGGGCGATGCGGCGGCTGGTGTTCGGGCTGGGCGCGATGGAGCTGATCATCAGCGCGGCGCTGATCGCTTTCGTGTTGATGGTGATGGGGCAATACTGGTCGGGCGCGCTGGGCCTCGGCCTCGCGCTCGCCTTGTCCTCCACTGCGCTGGTCCTGCCGATTGCCGGCACTTCCAGCCCGGTCGGCCGCGCCGCGCTGGCGATGCTGTTGTTCGAGGACATCGCGCTGGTCCCGATCATCTTCCTGCTCGGCGCAATGGCACCCTATGCCGCGGCGAACGGCGCCGACGGGCTGTTCAATACGCTGTGGAAGGGCGGGCTGGTAGTGCTGGTCATGCTCGCCATCGGGCGCTTCGTGCTGCCCACGCTGTTCGCCCAGGCCGCTCGCACCAAAAGCCCCGAACTGTTCCTCGCCGCCAGCCTGCTGGTGGTGATCGCCGCCGCGCTGGCGACCGCAGCGGTTGGTCTTTCTCCGATCATGGGGGCGCTGCTGGCCGGACTGCTGATTGCCGAGACCGAGTACCACACCGAGGTCGAGGCAATCACCGCGCCCTTCAAGGGCCTCGCGCTCGGCGTGTTCCTCATCACCGTGGGCATGAGCATCGACCTCAAGGTGGTCGCCCAGAACCTTGGCGGCCTGGCGCTGGCGGTGGTCGGCGTGGTGCTGATCAAGGCGCTGGTGACGGGGTTCCTGTTGAGATTGATGGGCAAAGGCCGCGGCACCGCGACCGAGACCGGCATCCTCATGGCGAGCCCTTCTGAAACGACGCTGATCGTGCTGTCGGCCGCCGCCACCGCGCAGCTGATCCAGCCTGCCACGGCGCAGTTCTGGCAAATCGTCACCGCAATCGGGCTGACGATCACTCCGCTGCTGGCGATCCTGGGCCGGATCGTCGCCCTGCGGGTCGAGCGCGCCGAGGCTGGACCGGCCACGCCCCCGGCCGATGAGGGCGACGGCGAACGCGCGGTAATCTTCGGCTTCGGGCGCGTCGGACAGTTGATCGGCGAAATGCTCGCCAAGCACGGCCAGCGTTATGTCGCGATCGATTCTAGCGCCGAACTGGTGCGCAGCGCGCGTGGCGACGGCTTTCCGGTGACCTTCGGCGACGTCGGCAACGCGCTCACCTTGAGCCGGCTCGAACTCGACCAGGCGAGCGCGCTGATCGTGACGATGGACGAACCGGTGCTGGTCAGCCGGATCGTGCGCAAATTGCGCGCCACGCACCCGGGCCTGCCGATCATCGTGCGTGCGCGCGATACCGCGCACGCCGCGCAGCTTTATCGCATCGGAGCCACACACGCCGTGCCCGAAACGCTGGAAAGCTCGCTCCAGCTGTCCGAGGCGGTGCTGGTCGATCTGGGCTATGCGATGGGCCCGGTGATCGCATCGATCCACGAAAAGCGCGACGAGTTCCGCGAGGAAATCATGCGCGAAGGGGAGCTGAACGAGAAACCCCGCTTGCGGAGTTCCCGCCTGAGCGAAAGGGCGAGCGAAAGGGCGAGCGAACGCAAGGCCATGCCGGGCGTGGGCTGAGCGGGAGCTTTACCGCGGCATGTCCGTTGTAGCGGGTGAGAGGAACCCGACATGGCCAACCCGCACGACCCCCGTTCCGAAGACAAGCGCCCCGAGGCGCAGCAGGACGAAGCCAGCGGCAAGATCAAACGCCCGCAGCAGACCGACGCAACCATGGCCGAAAAGGACATGGCGCGCGGATCGGACCGGCACAGACTCCCGAACTGAGGTTTCTCAGCCCGCGAGCACTGCCCGCACCGCCGCGATTGCCTCAGCCGCTTTCGCGCCATCGGGGCCCCCGCCCTGCGCCATATCGGGCCGCCCGCCGCCGCCCTTGCCGCCCAGCGCTTCGACCCCGGCGCGGACCAGATCGACCGCGCTGAAGCGGGCGGTGAGATCGTCGGTGACAGCGACCGCGAAAGCCGCCCTGCCCTCGTTCACCGCTGCGATGGCGGCGATGCCAGAACCGATCCGCGCCTTGGCCGCATCCAGCAGCCCGCGTAGTTCCTTGGCCTCCAGCCCTTCGATCACCTGGCCCGCGAAGGTCACATCGCCGACCTGCTCGTCGGCTGGTCCCGCATTTGCCGAACCCCCGCCCAGCGCCAGCGCCTTCTTCGCTTCGGCCAGTTCGCGCTCCAGCCGTTTGCGCTCGTCGAGCAAGGCGACGACCCGCGCCTCCACCTCCTCGGGCGCGGTGCGCAGCGCCGAAGCTGCGCCCTTCAGCGCTTCCTCGCGCCGCACCAGCCAGCCGCGCGCGGCCTCGCCGGTCAGCGCCTCGATCCGCCGGACGCCCGAAGCGACGGCGCTCTCGGATACGATCCGCAGCAACGCGATATCGCCGGTGGCATCGACGTGGGTGCCGCCGCACAGTTCGACCGAGTAATGATTGTCGGTCACGCGGCCCATGCTGAGCACGCGGACCTCCTCACCGTATTTCTCCCCGAACAGCGCCATCGCGCCGGCCGCAATCGCGTCATCGGGGGTCATCAGCCGGGTCGTGACCGGCTCGTTGGCACGGATTTCGGCGTTCACCTCGGCTTCGACCGCCGCGATGTCCTCGGGCGTCAGCGCGGTGGGTTGCGAAAAGTCGAACCGCAGCCGGTCTTCGGCGACCAGGCTGCCTTTCTGCGTGACATGCCCGCCCAGCCGGTGGCGCAGCGCGGCGTGAAGCAAATGCGTGGCCGAATGGTTGGCGCGAACCCGGTCGCGCCGCTCGACATCGACTGCAAGGTGGACGGTTTGCCCCACCCCGATCCGCCCAGCTTCAACCGTGGCATGATGCGCGTGCATTCGTCCGAGTGGCTTGGAGGTGTCGGATACCACCAGCCGCAGTCCGTCCGGAGTGGAGATCGTTCCCGCGTCGCCGGCCTGCCCGCCGCTCTCCCCATAGAACGGGGTCTGGTTGGTCAACACGATCACGTCCTGCCCCGCCTCGGCCGAAGCGACCTCGGTTCCGTCACGAATCAGCGCAACCACCTGACCCTCACCCTGGGTCGAGGTATAGCCGGTGAACTCGGTCCCGCCCTCGCGCTCGGCCAGATCGAACCACAGTTCGCCGTCTGCCGCTTGGCCCGAGCCCTTCCACGCGCTGCGAGCAGCCGCCTTTTGCCGAGCCATCGCCGCATCGAAGCCGTCGCGATCGACCCCGATCCCGCGCAGGCGCAGCGCGTCCTCGGTAAGATCATAGGGGAACCCGAAGGTATCGTAGAGCCGGAACGCGGTTTCGCCGGGCAGCGCATCGCCCTCGCCCAGTGCGCCGGTGGCTTCATCGAGCAGCCGCAGGCCCTTCTCCAGCGTCTGGCGAAAGCGCGCCTCCTCGCGCGCCAGCACGTCCTCGATCAGCGGTTGCGCGCGGGCGAGTTCGGGAAACGCCTGGCCCATCTCGGTCACCAGTGCGGGGACCAGCCGGTGCATCAGCGGGTCTTTCGCGCCAAGCAGGTGCGCGTGGCGCATTGCGCGGCGCATGATCCGCCGCAGCACATAACCACGCCCCTCGTTCGAAGGCAGTACCCCATCGGCCAGCAGGAACGAGACCGAGCGCAAGTGATCGGCAATAACGCGGTGGCTGGCCTGCTGGTCGCCCTCGGCCTTCACCCCGGTCAGGCTTTCCGAAGCCGCGATCAGGTTGCGAAATGTATCCGTATCGTAATTTTCGTGCACGCCTTGAAGCACCGCCGCGACGCGCTCCAGCCCCATCCCGGTATCGATCGAGGGCCGCGGCAAGTCGCCCACGATCTCGCCGCCCGCCGCCATGAATTGCATGAACACCAGGTTCCAGATTTCGACAAACCGGTCGCCGTCCTCATCCGGACTGCCCGGGGGCCCGCCCGCGATGTGATCCCCGTGGTCATAGAAAATTTCGCTGCACGGACCGCACGGGCCGTCATCGCCCATCGACCAGAAGTTGTCCTTGGTGGCGATCCGGATGATGCGGTGTTCGGGCAGTCCCGCGATCTTGCGCCACAGGTCGAACGCCTCGTCGTCAGTGTGATAGACCGTGGCGGTCAGCTTGTCCGGGGCAATGCCCCACTCGCGCGTCAGCAAGGTCCAGGCATGCTCGATCGCCTGATCCTTGAAATAGTCGCCGAAGCTGAAATTGCCCAGCATTTCAAAGAAAGTGTGGTGCCGCGCGGTGTAGCCCACGTTGTCGAGATCGTTGTGCTTGCCGCCCGCCCGCACGCATTTCTGCGACGAGGTGGCGCGCGGAATCTGGCGCGATTCCAGTCCGGTGAACACGTTCTTGAACGGCACCATCCCGGCATTGACGAACATCAAGGTGGGATCGTTGTACGGCACCAGCGGGGCCGAAGGCACGATCTCGTGGCCGTTCGAGCCGAAATAGTCGAGGAAGGACCGGCGGATTTCATTTGTTGAGGTCATGTGCGGCGAATTAGGGGACCGCTCGCCCTGCCACAAGCACCATTCACCGCACCCTATGGCGCGCCGCGTCTCGCCGTGACGATCCACGCAGCGGCGGGGAAGGCCACTTCGTCATTGGCGAGGTGCTCAGCCAGAAACGCTTCCATCCGAGCCATCGCCGGCGCCCGCTGTTCTTCCGCCAGCCCACGGAAAGCCGCAGCGGCGGGACCGATCCGGAGGAAGAACTCGCACGCATCGCCCAGCGGATCCGCGCCGGCCCCGGCGAGATAGCGGTAATCGACCGGCTCGAATGTCGCCTCGCGCCAGCCCGCTGCGGCAAGGATGCCCGCAACCCGCTCCGGATCGGCAAATGCGAATGGTCCGGGGACGGCCGGATCGGATGGGGCAGCCGGACCATCGATCAATGCCGCCAGGGCCCCCGCCCACGGGTTTTGCGCCGGGCTGCGGAAGCACGAGAACGCTAACCGTGCGTCGGGCGCCGACACCGCCGCCAGATGCGCGAAAGCCGCAACCGGATCGGGAAAAAACATCACCCCGTGCCGCGAGACATACAATTCCGGCGCTCCGCGGTCGGCCTCCCAGCAGGTCGCGTCGGCCAGGGCGAACACGCAGTTTACCGTCCGGCTGCCGCGCACCGCAGCCGCGGCGACCAGATCGGGCGAAATGTCGATACCCAGCACCCGCGCGCGGGGCCTGGCCCTGGCAATTGTGAGCGAGAGCTCGCCCGCGCCGCACCCGATGTCGACCACTGCGCGGCCGGGAAGCCTGGAAATCCGCGCCAGCAGGACGCGGGTCAATCCGACAAAGCTGCGGTCGGTGCGTCGCCACTCCGCGGCCCAGTTGCGGCCTACGCCACCTTCCCAATCCGCTGCACCCGTCATGGTTCGAAAGCTAGGCCGCCCGGTCTGCCGCGGCAAGTAACGGCAGGCGAGATTCCGCTTGCGACTCACCTCGCGCAAGCCGAGCATCATGTCATCTTGCGCGAACGGCGCAATCGACGCCCGCCGCGCTCCGACCTTTGGAGAGGAGCGGACGATGGCCAGCACCACCATGACAAGGAAACCCGAAACCGGCAGTCTAAAGGGGGGCGCGGCTGTGACAGGCACCCGCGCGATAGCACTGGTCGGCCCGGCCGGGACCGGCAAGACCAGCCTGGCCGAAGCGCTGCTGTTCGCCAGCGGCGCCATCAACCGGCTGGGATCGGTCGAGGCCGGGACGAGCGTCGGCGATGCCAGTCCCGAAGCCCGCGCGCGGCGGGGATCCACCGAAATCAATCTTCTGCACTTCGATTTTCTGGGTGACCGGTTCGCCCTGATCGACACCCCCGGCGGGGTGGGCTTTGCCTCCGACGGACTGGCCGCGCTGCCCAGCGCCGACCTCGTGCTGGTGGTGGTCGATCCCGACCCGTTGCGCGCCGCGCTGGCCGAACCGATCCTGCGCCGGATCGACGAACTCGGCCTGCCGCACGCAATCTTCGTCAACCGCATCGACGGCGCGCGCGCGGGTTCGATCCGCGCGGTGATCGAGGCGCTCCAGCCGATGAGCCGCGAACCCCTGGCGCTGCGCCAGTTTCCGATTCGCGAAGGCGAGGCGATAACGGGATATGTCGACGTCGCGCTCGAACGCGCGTTCCGCTATCAACCGGGCAAGGCCTCCGCGCCTGTTCCCATCCCACCCGAACTGTCTGCGCGAGAGCAGGAGGAGCGGCGCAAGCTGCTCGAAACGCTTGCCGATTTCGATGACGCGCTGCTCGAAGCGCTGCTCATGGACGAAGAACCCGCGGCGGGTCTGGTGCTGTCCGATCTCGCGGCGGACACGGGCGGCAACAAGGTGGTGCCAGTGCTGTTCGGCTCCGCTGCAACGGGCGGCGGGGTGCGCCGTCTGCTCAAGCTGCTGCGCCATGAGACTCCCGCGCCGCAAGCCGCAGCCAAGCGAATGGGTCTTGACCCTGCTGCCAACGAGGCGGGCGCGCTGCACGTGTTCAAGATCGCGCATGGCGGAGCGATGGGTCGGCTGGCGCTGGGCCGGGTGCTGGGCGGCGCCCTGAGAGAGGGCGAGGAACTGCTTATTGCGGGTGAAGCTGCGCGAACCGGATCGATCTTCACGCTGCAGGGCGAAAAAACCGCCAAGCAGGCTGAAGCGCGCAACGGCGATGTAGTTGCCGTGGCCAAGGTAGACACGGCGCGGAGCGGAATGCTGATCGCGGGGCGCTCGGCCAGCGCCGGGCGAGATCCGACGATCAGCTATCCACCGCGCAACGCCGCCATCGCCATCGCAACCCGCGACCGTAAGGACGACGTCAAGCTCTCCACCGCATTGCACCGCTTGTGCGAGGAAGATCCCGCGCTCGAGTGGAAGCAGGACGACGCCACACACGAAACGCTGCTGCGCGGGGTCAATGACGAGCATCTCGGAGTGGTCGTCGCCAAGCTTCAGCGACGCTATGGAGTGGCGGTCGAGACCAGGCCGCCGCGGATCGCTTACCGCGAATCGATCCGCAGGGCGGCAGCCCAGCGCGGGCGGCACAAGAAGCAGTCGGGCGGGCACGGCCAATATGGCGACTGCACGATCGAAGTGCGTCCGCTCGAACGTGGCGCCGGCTTTGCGTTCGAGGACAAGATCACCGGCGGAGTAATCCCCAAACAGTATATCCCGGCAGTCGAGGCCGGAGTGAAGGATGCGATGGAGCGGGGACCGCTGGGATTTGCGGTGGTCGACGCCGCGGTGACTCTCACCGACGGGTCGTTTCACGCGGTCGACAGCTCCGAGCTGGCGTTCCGCACGGCCGGGCGGATCGCGATGAGCGAAGCCCTCCCCCACTGCGTGCCATACCTGCTCGAACCGGTGTTCCGCATCGTCGTCGACACCCCGCCGGGGACTGGCTCGAAGGCTGGTTCGGTATTGTCTGCCCGGCGCGGACAAATCCTCGGGCTGGGCCAGCATCCCGAGTGGCCGCGCTGGGAGCGGATCGAGGCCATGATCCCCGAAGCCGGATTACCCGGGTTGGACGCCGAGCTGCGCTCGTTAAGCCAGGGATTGGCGGCCTATGCAGCGACCTTCGACCATCTGGCGGAGCTGAGCGGCAAGGCGGCCGACGAAGTGGTCAAGGCACGGACCGCCGAACTTGCCGGATAGCGCAAAACCAAACCGGCGCGCTCCTGCCGGGGAGCGCGCCGGGGTGGGTTTAACCTTGCCGCCCGTTCTCACAAGGAGCGGGCGATCAGGCTGAGGATCAGATGTCGTCGTCCCCGTCGGGACCCGCCATCATCTCCTCGGCGACCTTGTCGGTGCGGCCGCGGATCGCGGCTTCCAACTTGTCGCACATCTCGGGATTGTCCTTGAGGAACGCCTTCGAATTCTCGCGCCCCTGGCCCACACGGACCGAATCGTAGCTGAACCAAGCGCCGGACTTCTCGACGATTCCGGCTTTGACCCCGAGATCGAGAATCTCGCCGATCTTGGAAATGCCCTGGCCGTACATGATGTCGAATTCGACCTGCTTGAACGGCGGTGCAACCTTGTTCTTGACCACCTTGACGCGGGTGGTGTTGCCGACGATTTCGTCGCGATCCTTGATCTGGCCGGTGCGGCGGATATCGAGCCGCACACTGGCATAGAACTTCAACGCGTTACCGCCGGTAGTGGTCTCGGGATTGCCGTACATCACCCCGATCTTCATCCGCAGCTGGTTGATGAAAATGACCATGCAGCGCGAGCGGCTGATCGATCCCGTCAACTTACGCAAGGACTGCGACATCAGCCGCGCCTGCAGTCCGACGTGGCTGTCACCCATCTCGCCCTCGATTTCGGCGCGGGGGACCAGCGCGGCAACCGAATCGATCACCAGCACATCGATCGCGTTCGAGCGCACCAGCGTGTCGACGATCTCGAGCGCCTGTTCGCCGGTATCGGGCTGGCTGACGATCAGTTCGTCGATATTGACGCCGAGCTTCTTGGCATAGACCGGATCGAGCGCGTGTTCGGCGTCAACGAAGGCGGCGGTCCCGCCGGTCCTCTGCGCCTCGGCGATCACATGGAGCGCGAGCGTGGTCTTGCCCGAGCTTTCCGGCCCGTAGATTTCGATCACCCGGCCGCGTGGCAGGCCGCCGACTCCCAGCGCGATATCGAGCCCAAGGCTGCCGGTGGAGATCGTCTCCACCTGCATCGTCTCTTTCGAGCCCAGCTTCATTGCCGAACCCTTGCCAAACGCACGGTCGATCTGCGCCAGCGCTGCTTCGAGCGCCTTTTGACGATCCATTGAGTCCTTGCCTTCCTGAACGAGCTTGAGACTTGCAGCCATTGGTGCCTCCGGGGCTTAGGGAAGGCCGACGGGAGCCGTCAACCGGAGGCTGATGTATCGCGTTTGTTCTATTTGAACAAGGGGGGAACAAAATTTTTTCGCGCTGGCCTGGGATTGAAACGGATCGACGCTGACCAGCCGTCCACCAGCGTCGAGACCCTCGAGAATTGCGAGGGTGGAAATCCCGTAGGCCATGCCGATTTCGATACACAGGGTCGGTTCGATCCTGCGAACCATTGCGGTCAGCGCGGTCGCAAATGATAACGGGATATTGCCTTGAATCGGGCCATGGGCACCGGAAAGAGTGGCTTCGAGAATCGTCTTGGGTGAAGGCATGAAAGGATCCGCGATGGAGAGTTCGGGCCTTTACCCGCCCTCCCCGATCAAAGCTACCTTGCCTGAAGTACCCCCTCCACCGCCGCGCCGATTTCAGCCACGCTGAACGGCTTGGGGAGGAAGTGCATGTTCGGAATATCGATCTCACCGCGCAATTGTTCCTCGGCATAGCCCGACATGAACAGGATCGGGATTTCCGGGCGGACAAGGCGGATCGCGCGAGCCATCGCGGGGCCATCCATCACCGGCATGACCACGTCGCTGACCACCACATCGAATGCCCGACCCAGGCGGACCAGTTCCAGCCCTTCCTCGCCGTCACGTGCGGGCGTGACTTCGAACCCGGCACGGACCAGCGCACGTTCGGCTACCGCACGCACGGTGTCCTCATCCTCGACCAGCAATACGCGCCCGCCGCCGCTCCACGCCGCGGGGGCCGGAGCCGCCGCGATCGCCGCGACTTCCTCGCCCTCATGGACCGGCAGATAAATGCTGAACCTGGTCCCGCTGGCTGGTCCCGGGCCCATTTCGCTCTCCGCGAAGATGAAGCCACCCGATTGCTTGACGATCCCATAGACGGTCGAGAGGCCCAGTCCGGTGCCTTTCCCCAGTTCCTTGGTGGTGAAGAACGGCTCGAAGATCTTGCCGAGGTTCTCCGCCGGGATGCCGCTGCCGGTGTCCTCGACTATCAGTGCGGTATAGTCAGCTACCGGCAACACATCGCTCTTCATCGCGCGAACCTGTGCGGCGGTGATCCGGCGGGTTGCCAGCTTGAGCTTGCCACCTCCTCCATCGTTTCGGCCATCGCCCTTGCCGCCTTTCGCCTGCATCGCATCGCGCGCATTGACCGCGAGGTTGACGATGACCTGCTCAAGCTGGGTCTTGTCGGCGCGCACAGCGCCCAGCGCGCGATCGTGATCGACCTCGAGCACGATCCGCTCACCGAGCAGGCGACGCAGCATCTGCGACACGTCGGACACCACGTCGGGCAACTGCAGCACTTGCGGGCGCAGCGTCTGCTGGCGCGAGAAGGCCAGGAGCTGGCGGGTCAGGCTGGCGGCGCGGTTCGAATTCGCGCGGATCTGCTGGATGTCGTCGTAGTCGCTGTCGCCCGGCGTATGGCGCAGCAGCATCAGATCGCAGAAGCCGATGATCGCGGTCAGGACATTATTGAAATCGTGCGCGACCCCGCCGGCCAGTTGCCCGACGGCCTGCATCTTGGTCGCCTGGGCGATCTGGCGCTTGAGCCGGGTTTCCTCGGACGAATCCTTGAGGCTGAGCAGGACCGCACCCTCGCCCAGCCCGCGAACGCCGGCCAGGCTCAGCGAGACCGGCTCCTCGGGTGCGGCGCGCAGCCGGATCGCAACGTCGCCCGATGCGGGCGAGCCTTGGGCATACCGTCGCACCGCATCGGCCAGTGCGCCCTTGTCCTCGCGGATCACCAGGTCGGAAGGGTATGGCGGGGCGAGGCGGCTGTCGTGCCCGGCGGCGCGCAGGAACGCCTCGTTGGCAAACAGGAACCGCCCATCACGCTCACACATCGCCAGGCCCAGCGGCAGGCGGCTGAGCAAGGCCTCGATCTGCGGCATCCCGGTGCGCCCACCCTCGCCCGCTGCGGTTCCGCCCTCGATCAGCAGCATCAGCGAGGGGGTGCGCGCCGGATCGGGATCGGCCCCGACGTCGGGATCGGCAACGGGCAGGTGGATCAACCGCAGCGGGGCGCCTTTGCGCCCTTCGCGCGCGAAGAATATGCGCTCCTGATCGTCCGAGCGCAGGAAGCCGACGAAATCGCCGCCGGTAACCGTGCCCCCCGGCTCGCCGATGGCGCGCTCGGCGAAAGCCGGATTGGCGGCGAGCACCGCGCCTTGGGGTGCGACCACTGCAGCAAGGATCCCCGCCTCGCCCAGCGCCCGGCCAAGCTTGCCGCCAATCGCGGCGGCGGCATCGGCGACCAGATCGGGCGCGACGAGCGGCTCGATAGTCCAGACCAGGTGGTCTTCGCCGCGCCCGCTGCGGACCACACGGGCCTTCCAGCGGGTGTAGTGGCCGGTTCCTCCCAGACCATCGCTTTCAAGCCCATCGGCGCTGGCCTCCCCATCGCGCCAGGCTCCGCGCGCGGCGCGTTCGAGCCGTTCACGTGCGGCTGCTTCGAGCGGGAGGCGCGGGGGTGCGGCCGAGCCGCCGAACCACGCTTCGAACTTTGCATTGGCGCAGACCAGCCGGCCGGCACGGTCGGTCACGGCGATGGCGGCATCGGGTCGGTCGATCGCGGCCTGGGTCACCGACCAGTCGGGCGCTGCGAGTTCGACCGCAACGGCGGCGGCGCGCGGGCGCATGACGATGCGCCCCGCCGCAGCAAAGGCGATCACTCCGGCAGCATAACCGGCGGCAACCAGCGGCTCACCCGAAACCAATCCGATAAGCACGGCGGTGAAAGCCAGAGCCGCTCCGAGCAGGACCCAATCCGTCGCCGGGATTGGCGAATTTCCGGCCCCGTCGGTGGCGAGCAACGCGGCGTCGCTCACTCTGCCAGCCCGGCTTCGATCTCGGCAAGGCAGGCGAGGCGCGCCGCACGCATCCGCTCGATCCGGGCGCGGCGCTTGTGCGCAATCCACCAGCGCCAGCCGAACGAGGTTGCCAGATAGCTGATTGCGGCGGCGATCACCGCCACCACCACCAGCCCGAACGCGGTGACCAGCGTTGCTCCGGTCAGCCATTGCAGCATGTCGTCGAACTGGCTGTGCTGGAGCGCCGAATTAACCGGGGCGACCACCGTCATCGCATCGACCTGGAGCAGCCACGAGCCGACCTTATAGGAAAAAACCCAGATCAGCGGGGTCGTCACCGGATTGGTGACGAACGTGGTCAGTGCCGCGACCGGAACGTTGGCGCGGACCGGCAGGCACAGCAGCGAGGCGAACAGGATCTGCCCGAACGGCACAATGATCCCAACCAGCATGCCCAGCGCCACCGCCCGCGGAATCGAACGGCGGGTGAAACGCCACAGTTCCGAGCGCAGCACCCGGCCCGCGAACGGCCGAATCCAGCGGCTGCGCGCCATTTGCGCGCGTGTCGGCATGTTGCGGTGAGTCCACGAGGCGAATTTGGCGAGCATCGGTTCTGCTTACACGGGTTGGGAGGGCAAGTGGAAGTCCGGCGTCCTACCCATGATCGCGCATCAGGCGCGCCTTGTCGCGCTGCCAGTCGCGATCCTTGGTCACCTGGCGCTTGTCGGCATTGTTCTTGCCCCGGGCGAGCGCGAGTTCGACCTTAGCGCGCCCGCGACCGTTGAAATAGACCGAGAGCGGGACCAGCGTCATCCCCTTGCGCTCGACCGCGCCGGTCAGCCGGGCAATCTCGCGTTCGTGCAGCAGCAGCTTGCGCGGGCGCTTGGGAACATGGTTATGGCGGTTGCCGTGGCTGAATTCGGGGACATTGGCGTTGACCAGCCAAACCTCGCCGTTCTTTACTTCGGCATAGGATTCCGCGATCGAGCCCTCGCCAAAGCGCAGGCTTTTCACCTCGGTCCCGGTCAGCGCGATCCCCGCCTCGAGCGTGTCCTCGATAAAATACTCATACCGCGCGCGCCGGTTCTCGGCGACGGTCTTGACCTTTTCGAACGCGACGGGTTTGGGGCGGGCCATGGCTGCGCATGTAGGCATTGATGCCGCCAAGGCAAACCTTCAGTCTGCAACCCACTCACGCAACCACGATTCGAGACTGGGGTGGGTCACCGTAAACGCCTGGTCGATGGTCTGGCCGTCATCGTGGTAGTAATCGTTGAATGCCACGATCTGGCCGGTTTCGAGATCGTAGGAGATTGGCCCGGTGCGGTCGGCAATCGGGAGGAAGTTGGCGGGCCATTGCGCCTCGCCGGTATAGCCCGGGCCGCGGCGGCGCAGGTCGGCAAGCGTCTCGCGCACGGTCCGGAGCGACTGAATGCCGCGACCATGTCCCATGGTGAAAGCGATCCCCGGCCCCCAGCCGCCATCGGCGATAGCGTAGAGCGAGCGCAGGTCGGCCGGGAGCGAACGGCCGATCAGCGTTTCGAGCCTCACGATCTCGGCCGGTGTGGCGGGCTGGGCGAGCGGCAGGGTCGATTCCTTTGTGCTCGATGCGCCGAGCGATCCGTCGGGATAGCTGGTAAAATGCATGGGCGGCATCGGATGACCCCACGCGTGAAGCTGGTCGACGCAGTCGCGAAAGGGAGTCGGGCCAAGTTCGGGATTGCCCCCTTCGAGCCGTGCGAAGACTGCGCTTGGGTCCGTCAAGGTCTCTCCCTCGGCTCCGCCCAGATCGTCGTGACGGCGGATCGGGTCGGCGATCCTGGTCTGGATCGCGCCAATCAGCTCGGCGGGAAGCGGCTTCATGGCTGCACCTTCTTGTCGTGGCGCATGCGGCGGCGCGTCGTACTGACCGCAAGCTGCGGTCAGCAGCAGGCTGCCGGCCAACAGGGCCAACCGGAAAGGTCGCAGGCTCATTACCCAGCGATAGGCCGACACCGGTGTAGAGTAGGTTAGCGGTACGCGCCGACCTCAAACCAGCTCCGCATGCTCCAGCGCCGCGTCCACTGCCGCCCGCGCCGCATCGCTGCACGCGGTCAGCGGCAGGCGCAGGTCTTCGGTGATCCAATCGTGCACCCGGGTCAGCGCGTACTTCACCGGGCCGGGTGAGGCGTCCTCGAACATCGCGTAGTGCAGAGGATAGAGCCGGTCGTTCAACTCGCGCGCCTTTACCAGATCGTTGTCGGCGCAGGCTTGCTGGAACTCGGCACATAGCGCGGGCGCGACGTTGGCGGTGACCGAGATGCAGCCGACGCCGCCTGCCGCATTGAACGGCAGGGCCAGTTCGTCGTCGCCCGAAAGTTGGCAGAACGAGCCGGTGATGCCCATGCGGTGGTCGGTGACGCGGGAAAGGTCGCCGCTAGCGTCCTTGATCCCGACGATCCGCTCGGGGAAACGGTTCACCAGTTCGCAGACCGTCTCGGGCAGCAGGTCGGTCACGGTGCGGCCCGGCACGTTATACAGCACGATCGGCAGCGTGCTGTTCTCGGCCAGAAAGCTGAAATGCGCGATCAGCCCGGCCTGGCTGGGGCGGTTGTAATAGGGCGCGACGCACAGCGCGGCGGCAGCCCCGGTCTTGCGGCTGAAATTCATGTGCAGCCGTGCATTCATCGTATCGTTGGAGCCGCACCCGGCAATGATCGGCACGCGCCCGGCGGCCTGCTCGACGCAAACCTCGATCACCCGATGGTGCTCGGCATTCGACAGGGTCGATGCCTCGCCCGTGGTGCCGCAGGGGACCAGCGCTTTCGACCCATTGTCGATCTGCCAGTCGACCAGCCGCCGGAACGCGCGCTCATCGAACGATCCGTCGCGAAACGGAGTCACCAGGGCCGGAATCGAGCCGGAAAACATTTACATCGCTCCCTATTTCAGGTCAGAATCGGGGTCCGGGTCAGAATTGTGGCTGCGGTGCCGTGCGGCACAGCAGGCGGCTGCCGACCCGGCGACAGTCGTTTTCATTCAGGGCCTGATAAGGAGCCTTCCATCAGGATGTCCAGCATGGTCACACGTACTTTGAGCATCGCATCGCTGGTCCTTGCCGGACTGTTGGCTCCCGATGAGGCTCGCGCCGATTCGGAATGGGACCGCGCGCGCGCCGCGCTGGTCGCCCAGGCCCCGGGGCAGATGAGCTATGCGATCGACCGGTGGAAGCTGCTGACATCGTCCGACCGGTTTTCGTTCGCCGACTATTCGGGCTTCGTAACGACCTATCCCGGCCTGCCCGATGAGGCCAAGCTGCGCCGCAATGCCGAAGCCGCGCTTGCGCGAGAATATGTCGAGCCCGCGCGGCTTGTATCGTATTTTGATCGATTTCCGCCGCTGACCAACCCGGCACGCGCGCAATATGCGCTGGCCTTGACCGCTACCGGGCGGCGCGAGGCCGAGGTGGTCGCGCGCGAGGCGTGGCGCGGCGGGCCGATGAGCGACGCCGCCGAGGCTGGGTTGTATTCGCGGTATTACTCAAAATTTGGGGTCGATGATCAGGACGCGCGAATGGACGCGCTGCTGTGGGCTGGATCGCAAGCCCAGGCCGAGCGTCAGCTCGGGTTCGTTTCGGCGCCCCGGCGTGCGATCGCCGCCGCCCGGCTGGCGCTATTATCCGGCAGGGATCCGTTCTCGACCGGGATGCCGATCGATGCTGCCGCGCTCAACAGCGATCCGGGCTATGTATTTCAGCGCGCCCGCCAGCTCCGCAAGAGTGGCGATGCGGTCTCGGCACGGGCGCTGCTCGCCAGCCGCCCGCCACTTACGCGCCGTCCCGCCGATCCGGACAAATGGGTCGATGAACTGCTGGTCGCTGCACGCAGCGCTGCCACTTCGGGTGATGCACGATCGGCGGTGCGGATCGCGGCGAGCGTCGACGATGCGTTCGATCCGGGCGCGGACATCAGCGCCGCCAGTCTTGGCCTGCGCGACGATTACACTTCGCTGGTCTGGCTGGGCGGGACCGAGGCGCTGTGGGACCTGGGCGAGCCGGGCACCGCCGCACCGCTGTTCTATCGCTATGGCGCAGCGGCCAAGACCCCGCAGACGCGTTCCAAGGGTTTCTACTGGGCGGGCCTCGCCGCCGACCGGGCGCGCGATGCAGCAGGAGCGAACCGGTATTTCGAGATGGCGGCGCGTTATCCCGACCACTTCTATGGTCAGCTCGCTCATGAGCGCCTCGGTCGGCCGTTGCCACCGTTTGCGCCAGCGCCGAGTGCGCGGCCAACCCCGCAGGAGCGCGCCGCGTTCAATGCCGCGCCGCTCACCGCCGCGGTACGCGAGGTTGCCCGGGCCAGCGACTGGCGCACGGCAGTGCGGTTCTTTCGCGAGATCGCCGATCGCGCCGACACGCCAGGGGAGCACATGCTGGTCGCCGAGTATGCGCAGCAACTGGGCCGCCGCGACATGGGGGTGATTCTGGGCCAGGCGGCAGCTTCGGACGGCCATCTCGATTTTCAGACGGTCGCCTTTCCGAAGATTCCGGTGCCGCCGGGGTTCGATTCGAACTGGACGATGATCCACGCGATCACCCGCCAGGAAAGCCAGTTCGCCCAGAACGCGCTGAGCCACGCAGGCGCGAGCGGGCTGATGCAGCTGATGCCGGGCACCGCGCGCGAGCAGGCCGGCAAGATGGGGCTGTCATACCTGCCGTCATCGGTGAGCGGCGATGCCGGTTACAACATCCAGCTCGGCGCGGGCTATTTCAGCCGGATGATGGACTACTATGGCGGCAGCTATCCGCTGGCGGTCGCCGCCTATAACGCCGGGCCGGGCAACGTGAACAAGTGGCTGCGCGCCAACGGCGACCCCCGCACCGGCTCGGTCGCCTGGCTCGACTGGATCGAGCGCATCCCGATCTTTGAGACCAAGAACTATGTCCAGCGGGTGATCGAGAACGCGGTGGTTTATAACCATCTCAATCCGGACAAGGCGAATTACCGCGGGTCCAATCCGACGAGCCATTTCCTCGGCAAGCGCACGCCGGGCTGACAGCCTTGCCCGACGCCACTAGGTTACGTGGATGAACGTTCCGGGCAACCCCATCTCTCCTGCCGGCCTTGCCGCACTACGCGCACGCTACGACCTGCTGCTGGGTATCGAGCGTCCGAAGATCGTAGAGGTTGTCAGCTGGGCCGCGGGCAACGGCGATCGCTCCGAGAACGGCGACTATATCTATGGCCGCAAGCGGCTGCGCGAGATCGACCGCGAACTCTCCCATCTGGCGCGCCGGATGAAGGCGGCACGGGTGATCGGCCCCGCCGACGTCGCTGGCTCTGGCCCGGATCGCAGCCACGCGTGGTTCGGCGCGACGATCGAGATCGCCGACGAGCACGACGCCCGCAAGGTGCTGACCCTGGTTGGCGACGATGAGCAGGACGCCGGCGCGGGACGGATCGGCTGGTCGAGCCCGTTGGCCCGCAGCCTGCGCGGTGCGGCGGTCGGCGACCTGCGCCGGGTGACGCTGCCAGGCGGGGAGAAGGAATGGGAACTCGTCGCGATCCATTATGCGGTGGACGCTTGACGCGCTTGCTGGTCTTCGGTGCGGCGCTGGCCCTCGCCTCCCCGGCGCTTGCCCGCGACAGCCTCGGGATGTTCGGTGCATGGGGCGCGTTTCGCGATACCGCCGTCCCGCGCTGCTACGCCATCGCCATGTCGAGCGCGCCAGGTTCGCAAAAGGCGCGCGATTACCAGCCTTATGCCACCGTCGGCTATTGGCCTCAAAAGCGCACCCGCAATCAGGTTCACTTCCGTCTTTCGCGCCGCCTCGCGCCGCAATCCGCGGTCAGGCTGACCGTGGGAAGGCAAAGCTTCACGCTGGCCGGTGGGGGGGGAGATGCCTGGGCAGCCGACAAGCGCGGTGACGCCGGGATCGTCGCAGCCATGCGCTCGGCCACCAGTATGAGGATCAGCGCGCGCGCCGCCAACGGCACGACGTTTTCCGACAGGTACCCGCTTGCCGGTTCGGCCAGTGCGATCGATGCGGCGGCCATCGGCTGCGCGAAAACCCCGCGCGGATAACGAAACGGGCCGGAGGTTTCCCCCCGGCCCGCAATCTTACGTCAGGCTGGCGATCAGAACCGCAGTCCGACGCTCGCCACGACCTGGTGACGGTCGAGATCGATGTCGAAGCGATCGCTGTCCGCGCCGTTCGGCACGTCGATCTCACCCTTGCTGTACTTCGAGTAGCGATACTCGAGCTTGGCGAAGGTGTTCTCGCTGATCGCCTGCTCGACGCCCGCGCCGAGACGATAGCCGTCGGTGTCGAAGTTCGACTTCAGCTCGGTCTGTCCGTCGCTGGCCAGCACGTCATAACGCGCATTGGTGTAACCGGCCTTGGCATAGACCAGCGTCTTGGGTGCGGCGATGAAGCCGACACGACCACCAACGTAGAGGTCGCGTCCGGCCTTCACGTTACCGAAGCCGAAACCTTCGAAATCGCCGTTGTCGAACCCGGTCTTGGCGGTCGAATCGGTGTATTCACCCTCGACGCCCAGAACCACGCCGCCCATCGCGAAATCGAAACCAGCGCCGATACCGTACATCAGCCCGTCGATCGATTCGTCGTCGCTCCTGGAAGTGTCGTTGTCGACCGAGCTACCGGCCTTGGAAACGTCGTAGCCGATGATGCCTTCGACCCGCGGGCCGGTGAAGGTCGAATCGACTTCCTGCGCGAAGGCGGGAACGGCCACGAAGGCGGCGCCCGATGCCAGGATAAGTGCAAGCTTTTTCATAAGTACTCCATTGGTGGACACAGCGGCTATTACCGTCTGGAACGTGCACAATGGCTGGGAGCGCGGCTGGTTTCATGAACCTCAAGCAACAAGATTGTGTCGCATTTCAGCAACACTATTTCCGGCGGGTCCGTGTGGTGCCATCCTTTGCCATCGACGGTCGGCGCGCCTATATCGCAGCGCACAATGACCCAAACCGCTCTCATGCCGATCCCCGGCCTCGTCGATCCGGTTCCCGTCGCGCGGGCGATCACCCCGCGCAGCGATGGCCGCAGCGATCTTGTCGGCCTGCCGCGCGCTGAAATCGGCACGCTGTTCGAGGCCGCCGGGCTCGATACGAAGGCCGCCCGGCTGCGCGCCAAGCAGGTGTTCCACTGGATCTACCATCGCGGCGTAACCGATTTTGCGGCGATGACCGATATTGCCAAAACGATGCGACCGTGGCTGGCGGAGCGGTTCGCGATCGGGCGGCCAGAGATCGTCGAGGCCCAGCACTCGACCGACGGCACGCGCAAGTGGCTGCTGCGGACGGCGGACGGCCACGAGTTCGAGATGGTCTTCATCCCCGACGAGGCGCGCGGCACGCTGTGCGTTTCGAGCCAGGTCGGTTGCACGCTCAATTGCCGGTTCTGCCACACCGGGACGATGCGGCTGGTCCGCAACCTGACCCCGGGCGAGATCGTCGGCCAGGTCATGCTGGCACGCGACGCGCTGGGCGAATGGCCCAACGGCAATATGGCGGGCTTCGGAGCGGGATCGGACACTGACGATGAAGAAGACGAGACCGATGACGATGCCGATAACATTGGCGGCAACTACACCAGCGACGGGCGCCTGCTGACCAACATCGTGATGATGGGCATGGGCGAGCCGCTGTACAATTTCGACCATGTCCGCGATGCGCTCAAGATCGTGATGGACGGCGACGGACTGGGGCTGAGCAAGCGCCGGATCACGCTTTCGACCAGCGGGGTGGTGCCGATGATGGCACGCGCCGGCGCGGAAATCGGCGTCAATCTGGCGGTCTCGCTCCACGCGGTGACCAAGGTAGTGCGCGACGAGATCGTGCCGATCAACCGCAAGTACGGGATCGAGGAATTGCTCGCCGCCTGCGCCGCCTATCCAGGGGCCAGCAATGCGCGGCGGATCACGTTCGAATACGTGATGCTCGACGGGGTCAACGACAGCGACGCCGACGCGCGCGAACTGGTCCGGCTGCTGAAGGCGCAT
Source organism: Sphingomonadales bacterium (assembly GCA_038256425.1). GTDB lineage: Bacteria > Pseudomonadota > Alphaproteobacteria > Sphingomonadales > Sphingomonadaceae > Novosphingobium. Next base: position 1,228 of record JBBSKI010000018.1, on the reverse strand, counting down.
CGGTTGCCCGCCAAGGTCAACCTGATCCCGTTCAACCCGTGGCCCGGCGCGCCCTATGCCTGTTCGAACCCCGAGCGGGTGCGGCGCTTTTCCGAGATCGTGTTCGAAGGCGGGATCAGCGCCCCGATCCGCACCCCGCGCGGGCGCGACATCGATGCCGCCTGCGGCCAGCTCAAGACTTCGGCCGAGCGGAAATCCCGCGCCGAACTGGATCGCCTGGCGGAAGAAAAACAGGCGGCGCTGGGCTGAACACGTCGCTGCGGCACAGTGCGATGCTGGCCGGACCAAAAGGTCGTTGGCCCTGAAACGGCATCCCGATGGTTTACTGCTGCGAACCACAAGGCAGGATCACAGTGAACCACATCGAACGCGGCAGCGGCCCCCGGCTTTTACTCATCCACGGACTGGGCGGAAGCTGGCAATCCTGGACGACGATCCTCGATCGACTCGCGCCGCACCGAACCGTGATCGCAATCGACCTGCCCGGGCATGGGGCCACACCGGCCGAACCCGATAGCGGAACCTTCGATGGCCTGGTTGCCAGCGTCCAGCGCTATATCGCCGAAAACGGACTTGAGGGGATCGACATCGTCGGCAGCTCGATGGGCGCGCGGATCGTGCTCGAGCTTGCCCGGCGCGGCGGGGTCGGCAATGTCGTGGCGCTCGATCCGGGCGGCTTCTGGCGCGGCTGGGAACGGTCCTTCTTCAAGACCACGATCGGCCTGTCGGGAAGCCTGGTGCGGGCGATCCGGCCCGGCCTGCCCGCGCTGAGCCGGAACCCGGTGACCCGCACGGCTCTGCTGGCGCAATTGTCCGCGCGCCCGTGGGCGCTCGATCCAAAAGTGGTGGCGACCGAACTGGCGGGCTTGAGCCAGACCAAAACCTTCGATGCGCTTGTGCAGGATCTTTCGGACGGTCCCGAACAGACCGGGCCTGCGGCTGCGTCAACCGGCCGGATCGTCATCGGGTGGGGCCGCAAGGATCGGCTGTGCCTTCCACGCCAGGCGGCACGTGCCACGGCCGCCTTTCCCTCCGCCCGATTGCACTGGTTCGAATCAAGCGGGCATTTTCCTGCCTGGGACATGCCCGAGGAGACCGTTGCGGTCATCCTGGCCGCGACCGGCTGACCGGTATCGGCCTCACGCCGGCTCGATGCGGCGAACTCGTCAGTCGATGGTGCGGGCGGCGGGAATCGAACCCGCACTCCTTTCGGAACCGGATTTTGAGT
>JBBSKI010000017.1:0-28157 GCA_038256425.1 Sphingomonadales bacterium | reverse complement strand
TCGGCGCGGACCGGGTTGATGGCGGATGCCGAAGCCGAGCGGATCGCCGCGCATCTTTCGGCCAGCGGCTTGCCGACCGAGTTGGCTGCGTTGGGCTTGGCGGCGGATGGCGCAGCGCTGGTCGCGCACATGCTCCACGACAAGAAAATGGACGCGGGCACGCTGCCCTTCATCCTTTTGCGCGGGATCGGCGAGGCCTTCGTTTCGCGCGAGGTGGATTTGGCAGATGTCGCTGCGTTCTTGAACTGGGAGCTGGCCCGGAAGAACTGACCGGGGCCCGACACTTCCCAGACACCGCTCGTCCTGAGCTTGTCGAAGGACCGCTCTTTTCTTCGTGCCCACAGCACTGCCGCTCAAAGTGAAAAACAGTGCTTCGACAAGCTCAGCACGAGCGGATTCGGAAGGAGTACCGAGGCCAGTCAGCCGAAAATCGCGATCGACTGCATCCCCGTCGCCAGCGGCGCGCCGTCGGCGTTCCACATGCCCATCTCCTGGCTCGAGCAGCCGTTTTCGGCATAGTTGCCCGCAGCCCGGACCAGGAACCATCCGTCTCGCGTGGCCGGAGCCGCGGTGAGCAGGTTGACCAGCCAGGTCATCGAACTGACCGGGCCCTTGCGCAGCAGCGGCATGACCCCCGGCGGCAGGCCATCGGCCATCAGCACCAGTTCGACCATCGGGTCGAGCCCGGTGCGGTCGCGGAGCCGCACCCACCAGGCTATCTCGGGCAAAGGCTCGGTCTGGCGCGGCAGGGCAAAGCGGCGCTCGAAATTGTCGACGAAGCTTACCGCGGCGTGAAGCGAAAGCGGCTTGGCATCCTCGGGTGCGACCCACCCGGCGGGGGCGGGCACGTTGTTGATGTGCAGCTCGCTCGCCACCGGCCCCATGAACACGAAGGTCGCGACCAGCCCGACCCCGGCCTCGCCCTCGACTTCGGCGGTCACCCAGCTTGCGTTGCGCCCGCGCCGCAGCATCTTGGCGCGCACCGTCACCTCGCCCGCCAGCGGCCCGACGAACCCGACGGTTGCCGAGCGCAGCGGCGGCAGATCGTCCGCCAGCCCCCGCGCCGCCTCGAGCGCCAGCGCGGCGGACAACCCGCCATAACTGGTCCGCCCCTGCATCCAGGCCTCGGGGATATGCGCGATCAGCCCGCCATCGATAGCGCGGGATTCGGCAATTATCTGCGGGAAGCTCATTCCATTTCCAAAATGATCGCGTCGACCGCCAGGCTCTCACCCTGCGCGGCGTTGACCGATTTGACCCGGCCCGATTTCTCGGCACGCAGGATGTTTTCCATCTTCATCGCCTCGACCACCGCGAGCGGCTGCCCGGCCTCGACCATATCGCCCGCGCCGACATGCAGCGCGACCAGCAGCCCGGGCATCGGGCAAACCAGATAGCGCGACATGTCGGGCGGAATCTTGGCGATCATGTGCCGCGCGAGGCCCGCGATCCGGTGCGGCAGGACGTGCGCCTCGTGGATCGCGCCGCGCGTGGTCAGCTTGAAGCCCGAGCGCCACGGCTGGACCTTGACCGACCACGGCGCGCCATCGAGTTCGGCGAAGACCACCCGGTCGCCGGGGGTGTATTCGAGGCTGAGTTCCAGTTCCTCGCCGTCCACCGCGATCGCGTCCTCGGCCAGATCGACCCGGAAATCCTGCCCGCCGACCCGCACCGCCCATTCACCCGGCGGATCGAGCTCGTCGCCCAATTGGCCATCGACCCGCCGCGCCCGGTCCGAGCGCGCGGCGGCCAGGAACGCAGCGAGGCCCGCCAGCCCGCGCAGCAGATCGGGCGAAGGCGGCGCGCCGTGGAAGCCCTCGGGATATTCCTCGGCGATGAACCCGGTGGTCAGTTCGCCCGAACGGAAGCGCGGGTGCTGCATGATCGCGCTGACGAAATCGATGTTGTGGCCCAGCCCCTCGATCTCGAACGCATCGAGCGCGGCGATCTGCTTGTCCGCCGCCTCGTCGCGGGTCGGCCCCCAGGTCACCAGCTTGGCGATCATCGGGTCGTAGAACATGCTGACTTCGCCGCCCTCGTAGACGCCGTCATCGACGCGGATGCCATCGACGCCGCGCCGCCCGTTCGCCGCCCCGTCATCGGTCCAGCCCTCGACCGGCGGGTCGTAGCGCACCAGCCGCCCGGTGCTGGGCAGGAACCCGCGATAGGGATCTTCGGCATAGACCCGGTTCTCGATCGCCCAGCCGTCGATGCCGATGTCGGCCTGCGACATGCTAAGCTTCTCGCCGTAAGCGACGCGGATCATCTGTTCGACCAGATCGATCCCGGTGATCGCCTCGGTCACCGGATGTTCGACCTGGAGCCGGGTGTTCATCTCTAGGAAGTAAAAACTCTCGCCGGTCGGGTCCGCACCGCTGACGATCAGTTCGACCGTACCCGCCGAATAATACCCGACCGCGCGGGACAACGCGACGCACTGCTCGCCCATCGCCTTGCGCATCTTGGGCGTGACGAATGGCGACGGCGCTTCCTCGACCACCTTCTGGTGGCGGCGCTGGATGCTGCATTCGCGCTCGTTGAGATAGAGGATGGTGCCGTGCTGATCGCCCAGGATCTGGATTTCGATATGGCGCGGGTTGAGGATGAATTTCTCGATGAACACGCGGTCGTCGCCGAACGAGGCCAGTCCCTCGCGCTTGGTCGCCTCGAACCCTTCGCGCACGTCGGCCTCGGAATAGGCGAGCCGCATCCCCTTGCCGCCGCCGCCCGCGCTGGCCTTCATCATCACCGGATAGCCGATTTCCGCCGCGATCCGCACCGCGTGCTCGGTATCGTCGATCTCGCCGACGAAACCGGGGACGACGTTGACCCCGGCCTTGAGCGCGAGCTTCTTGCTCTCGATCTTGTCCCCCATCGCGGCAATGGCGCCCACCGGCGGGCCGATGAAGGCGATCCCCTCGGCGGCAAGCGCCTCGGCGAACGAGGTGCGTTCGGACAGGAAGCCATAGCCGGGATGCACCGCTTCCGCGCCGGTCTGCTTGGCCGCGGCGATGATCTTGTCGGCGAGCAGATAGGACTGCGCGGCGGGCGAAGGCCCGATATGCACCGCCTCATCCGCCATTTTGACGAAGGGCGCGCGCGCGTCGGCATCCGAATAGACCGCTACCGTCGCGATACCCATGCGCCGGGCGGTCTTGATCACCCGGCATGCGATCTCGCCCCGGTTGGCGATGAGGATTTTCTTGAACACTCTGTCGGCCCGTCCTATCTATAACATGCTTGACGTGTCATGCTCGGCATGGCACGCTATATCCGTGATCGTGAGCTTCGCCAATCGTGCCACTGAACGTTTCGCGCGAGAGGGCAAGTCCAGGTTCGGCGGGATGGATGTCGCAAAAGCCATGGCGCGCCTGAAGTTGCTGCAGGTAGCGCGATCGATCGACGACTTTCCGCCGCTGAAGTCGTTTGGGCTTCATGCCCTGAGCGGAGACCGGAAAGGTCAGTGGGCGCTGGTGATCAATGGCCCGTGGCGGCTGGTGTTTCGGTTTCGCGACGGCAACGCCGAAGACGTCGAAATCGTAGATTATCATTGATGAGGTGTATGTCGTGACGCAATTCGCATTCGAGCAAGTCCACCCCGGCGCAATCCTCAAGGAGGAGCTTGCGGCGCGCGGGCTTACCGCCAACGCCTTTGCGCTCAAGCTGCGCGTGCCGCCGCAACGCATCCAGGACATCGTGGCCGGGCGGCGCGGCATCAGCCCCGACACCGCCTTGCGACTGGAAGCAAGCCTTGGGACGCCAGCAAGATTGTGGGTGGACATGCAGGCAGGCTACGACCTGTACATCGCCGAAACCAAGTTCGGCGAAGCGGTGAAGAAGGAAGTGCTGGCGGCTTGAAAGGACGGCGCACGCGCATCGGCGCCGGAATAGACCGCGACGGTGGCGATACCCATGCGCCGCGCGGTCTTGATGACCCGGCACGCGATTTCGCCCCGGTTGGCGATGAGGATTTTCTTGAACATCAGTTTTCCGTTTTTAAATTGACTGCTGAAACGTATCCGCCCGTGTACGTTCCATCAGAAATTCTGACCCATCGCGCGACACCATTTGGTCCTACTTCGGCAACGCCATCAAACTGCGCTCCGGGCTCCAATGATCCCAATTCATCAGATTTCGCGTATGGGCCACTGCGAACGTTCGCAAGCCCGGTGGTGCGGTATGCGGCGGAAACGCCAAGTTCTGCATTTTGACTAGTCACTTGTTCAGTGGCGCGCTCCGACAGAAACACACCGGAAAGGTACAAGATGCCGATGACCGCTCCCGCCATCACGATCAACTTTATGCCGTCTGCGAGAAAACCATCTTTGGCAGCTATGTAGCTCCCATCATCATGATCTAACTGAGTGGCTGCCAAAGAATCATAGGCGACCGTCCTGTTCGATAATGTCATCGCTGGCACAGGCTCAGCCGAAAGTAGCATCGGAGCAAGAGCCGGTGCTTGAAAAATCGCCATCTGGGCGCGCTCGGGTTCGCGGTAGATCGAGTGGTATTGCGTTATAAGATCGCGGGCGAGATCCTCATTCATCCTGTTAATGATGGGCCCAACACGGAATAGGTCGATAAACCACCATATTAAAAATCCGCCAGCCGTGACCCAAAACGCGAACTGAAGACCAATCCGACGCAAGTACAGGTAGTGCCAGCCCAGAAACAACCAGGCCAAATAGCCGACTGCCTTAGACTTCCGACGGCGGTCGTAGTCCATTTGCACCATGCTCTGTGCCTCAGCGGAAAGCCGCTGCATCAAAGGACGAAAATGTACTGGAACCCCCATGATAACCCCCCCACTAATCGCGAATAGCTATCGAATTGGCTTCTTTCCAGAATCCGTCAACGAACTAGTTACCCACAGCCACCACCGCCCGCATCGGTTCCTCGCCCACCATCGCCACCAGCCCCAGCCGCGCGAACATCGCCCCATCCGCATCGTCCCCCGCATTCGGCGCGGTCAGCAGCTTGTCGCCGGTGAAGATCGAGTTCGCCCCAGCCATGAAGCACAGCGCCTGCGTCGCCTCGCTCATGGATTCGCGGCCCGCCGACAGCCGCACCATGCTCAACGGCATCGTGATCCGCGCGACCGCGACCGTCCGGACGAACTCGATATCGTCGATTTTTCCCATAGGTGTGTCAGCCAGCATGTCGCCCAGCACGGTCCCCTTGATCGGCACCAGCGCATTGACGGGCACGCTTTCGGGATGCTGCGGGAGCGTTGCCAGCGTGTGGACGAAGCCGACCCGGTCCGCCCGCGTCTCCCCCATCCCGACGATCCCGCCAGAACACACCGCGATCCCGGCGCGACGGACCTCGCCAAGCGTATCGAGCCGGTCCTGCATCGTCCGCGTGGTGATCGCGCGCTCGTAATACTCAGGGCTGCTGTCAATGTTGTGGTTGTAGTAATCGAGCCCGGCCTCGGCGAGCATGTCGGCCTGGCTGGGCGTCAGCATCCCCAGCGTCATGCAGGTTTCCAGCCCCATCGCGCGCACGCCCTTCACGATCTCGACGATCGCGGGCATGTCGCGGTCCTTGGGGTTGCGCCAGGCGGCGCCCATGCAGAACCGCTGGCTGCCATGATCCTTGGCCTGCGCCGCCGATTGCAACACCGCTTGCACGTCCATCAGCTTGGTCGCCTCGACCCCGCTATCCGCATGGACCGACTGGCTGCAATAGCCGCAATCCTCGGGACAGCCGCCGGTCTTGATGCTGAGCAGCGTGCACAGCTGGATTTCGCCGGCGCGGTGATGCGCGCGGTGAACCGCGGCCGCGCGGAACACCAGTTCGGTGAACGGCAGGTCGAACAGCACGGCGATTTCGCCGCGGGTCCAGTCGGTGCGGACGGTCATACCGGTTTCCTTGCAAGCCAGACGCCGAGCGCCATGATCGCGATACCCGCCGCGCGGCGCGCGGTGAGCGAAGATTTCATCGCGCCCCACAGCCCGAAATGGTCGATCGCCGTCGCCGCGACGATCTGCCCCAGCAGCACGAAGAACACCGCGTTACCGATCCCGATCCTGGGTCCGGCCCAGGTCACCGAAAGCGCATAGAACAGCATGAACACAGCGGCGAAAAAGATATGGGGACGTTCGAACGAGAACACCTCGCGCGGCGGCAGACCGACCACGGCCACGATCAATCCGCTCAGCACGAAACCGACCGCGAACAGCACGAATGTCGCCGCCGGTGCGCTGGCCAGCTGACCGCCAAGCGCCGAATTCCAGGTCGCAAGGATCGGGATCCCGATGCCCGCAAGCAACATGATCCCCGCGATCGGCCAGAACGATACAGGCGGCGTCATTCCGCCGCCTCCAGTTCTTCGCCCGCAGGCGGCATGTTGTGTCCGAGCAGGCGCAGCATGTCGGCGGCGCATTCGACCACGTTGGAGCCGGGCCCGTAGATGCCCTGGACTCCGGCTTCGCGCAGGAAATCGTAATCCTGCGGCGGGATGACCCCACCGGCGATCACCTTGATGTCGGCCCTACCCGCATCGCGCAGCAGCCGGATCAGTTCGGGAATCAATGTCTTGTGCCCGGCGGCAAGGCTGCTCGCGCCGATTGCATCGACATCCTTGGCCAGCGCGAGATCGCGGGTTTCCTCGGGGGTCTGGAACAGCGGGCTGCTGCTCACATCGAAGCCCATATCGCCGAACGCGCTGGCGATAACGTTGGCCCCGCGATCGTGCCCGTCCTGGCCCATCTTGGCCACAAGAAGCCGCGGGCTGCGACCGAGACGGCGCGCGACGGCGGCAACTCCGTCGATCACCTGGCCATAGCGCGCGTCTCCGGCGTAGGCCGGACCATAGACACCCTTCACCGGCACCGGCTGGGTGCCGTAGCGACCGAAAGTCAGCTCCATCGCATCCGAGATTTCGCCCAGCGAGGCGCGCGCGCGCGCAGCCTCGACCGCGAGCGCGAGGAGGTTGCCGCTACCTTTCGAGCCATCGGTCAGCGCGGCCAGAGCGGCACGGCATTTCGCCTCGTCGCGGCTCTCGCGCATCGTCTTCAGCCGCGCGATCTGGGCATCGCGAACCGCGTGATTGTCGATGCTGAGCGTGTCGAGATGCGCTTCCTCGGACAGGCGGTACTTGTTGACCCCGACGATCACGTCCTCGCCCCGATCGACCCGCGCCTGGCGGGCGGCGGCGGCTTCCTCGATCCGTTGCTTGGGCATGCCCGATGCGACCGCTGCGGTCATCCCGCCCAGTCCGTCGACTTCCTCGATCATCGCCCAGGCCTCGTCGACCAACGTGGAGGTCAGCGCCTCGACATAATACGAGCCTCCGAGCGGATCGACCACGCGCGTGATCCCGCTTTCCTCGGCCAGCACGATCTGGGTGTTGCGCGCGATCCGCGCGGAAAAGTCGGTCGGCAGCGCGATCGCCTCGTCCAGCGCGTTGGTGTGGAGCGACTGGGTGCCGCCCAGCGTCGCCGCCATCGCCTCGATCGTGGTCCGGATCACGTTGTTATAGGGGTCCTGCTCCTGCAAGCTGACGCCGCTGGTCTGGCAGTGCGTGCGCAGCATCTTGCTGCGCTCGTCCTTCGCGCCCAGCCCGTCCATCACCCGGTGCCACAGGGTGCGCGCGGCGCGCAGCTTGGCGACTTCCATGAAAAAGTTCATGCCGATGCCGAAGAAGAAGCTCAGCCGCCCGGCAAAGGCATCGATATCGAGCCCCGCCGCCATCGCCCGGACCGCGTATTCCTTGCCGTCGGCGATGGTGAAGGCCAGTTCCTGCACCGCCGTCGCCCCGGCCTCATGCATGTGATAGCCCGAGATCGAAATGGAGTTGAATTTCGGCATGTTAGCCGAGGTATATGCGATGATGTCCGAGACGATCCGCATGCTCGGCTCGGGCGGATAGATGTAGGTGTTGCGGACCATGAACTCCTTGAGGATGTCGTTCTGGATGGTCCCGTCGAGCTGCCCGACCGCTACGCCCTGCTCTTCGCCCGCGACGATGAAGAACGCCAGGATCGGGATCACCGCGCCGTTCATCGTCATCGAGACCGACATCTTGTCGAGCGGAATGCCGTCGAACAGGATCTTCATGTCCTCGACGCTGTCGATCGCCACCCCGGCCTTGCCGACATCGCCGACCACACGCGGGTGGTCACTGTCATAGCCGCGATGGGTGGCCAGATCGAACGCGACCGACAGGCCCTTTTGCCCGGCGGCGAGGTTGCGGCGATAGAAGGCGTTGCTCTCCTCGGCGGTGGAAAATCCGGCGTACTGGCGGATCGTCCACGGGCGGCCCGCGTACATGCTGGCGCGCACCCCGCGGGTGAACGGGGCGAAGCCCGGCAGACCCGGCCCATCGTCGCCATCCGGTGCATCCTCCGCAGTATAAAGCGGCTTGATCGCAAAGCCCTCGGGGGTGTGCCAGGTCAGGTCCCTGCCCTTGACCTCTTTGGCCGCCGCGGCCTGCCAGTCGGCGAGCGGCGGGGTCTGGCGCGTATTGTCGGTCATCGGGTAATCCTCAGGCGGCGGCGCTCGGGCGGGCGGTGACGCGCTGGTGCCATGCGGCAAGCGCGGTACAATCGGCGGGGGCCCCGCACCCGACGAAGCGGGCAAAGTCCATCGTCGTCAAGAGCAGGATGTCGGCTATCGTATAGACGTCGGCGGCAAGAAATTCGCGACCCGCCAGGCTCTGGTCGAAATAGCGGAACGCGGCTTCGACCCGGGGGCGGTTGGCTTCACCCCATTCGGCGTTGCGACCCGGCAGCGCCGCGGTGAAGGCATGGGTGTTGACCCAGACCGCGCCGACCGGCGGCATGAGGATCATCTCGACCCGGCGGCTCCACATCTCGATTTGCGCCATCTCCAGCGGGGTCGAACCGAACAGCGGCGGGGCCGGATGCAGCGCTTCCAGGTAGCGGCAGATCGCGACGCTTTCGGTAATCGCCGTACCGTCATCGAGCTGGAGCGAAGGGGTTTGCCCGCGCGGATTGATCGCCATGTATTCGGGCGATTTTTGCTCGCGCTTGATGATCGACACCTCGCGGATATCCAGCGCAATGCCCTTTTCCGCAGCAAATATCCGCACCCGGCGCGGGTTGGGCGCAGGGTTGGGGCTGTTGAAGAATATCATGCGCCCTTGAACTCCGGCTTGCGTTTCTGGAGGAAGGCCATGCCGCCCTCCGCCGCGTCTGCCGTTCCGCCAGCGATCTGTTGACCCTCGGCCTCGGCCAGCAGCGCATCGGCGTAGCTGACTTGCAGCGCGGTGATGATGTTCTTGCGCATCACCGCGTAGGCAACCGTCGGTCCGTTGGCGAGCCGCGTTGCCAGCGCGCGGGCTTCGGCCAGAAGCTGGTCATCCTCGACGCATTTGTAGATCAGGCCCCATTCGACGGCCTTCTCGCCGTGGATTTTCTCCCCCAGCATCATCATTTCGGTCGCGCGCGCCTTACCGACCATCCGCGGCAGCATCCAGCTCGCCCCGCCATCGGGGACCAGCCCGATGTTGACGAAAGCCTGGAGGAAATAGCCGCTTTTGCCCGCGATCACGAAATCGCCGGCCAGCCCGATCGAACAGCCGACCCCCGCCGCCGCGCCGTTGACCGCGGTGATGATCGGCATGTTGAGCCGCGCGAGGGTCATCATCAGCGGGTTGTAATGGCGGGTCAGCGCGATGTAGCTGCCCTGCCCGCCGGTCACCGGGCGGTCGCCCCGGGCGGCAAGATCCGCCCCCGAACAGAAGCCGCGCCCGGTGCCGGTGATGATCAGGCACCGCACGCCCTCCATCGTGGAGATTGCATCGTTGATCTCCCCCGCCATGTCGAGCGAACAGGCGTTCATCCGCTCGGGCCGGTTGAGGGTGATGGTGGCGATGTTGTCGGCGATGTCGAACAGGATTGTTTCGTAGGTCATGCGGCTCTCCCTGAATTTTTAGTATCGTCAGCGGGTTAGTGCCCGGCTTTGGGCGTTTCCATGATCTCGGTCAGCACGCCTTGCATGTCCTTGGGGTGCACGAAGAAGATCGGGGTTCCGTGCGCGCCGATACGGATCTCGCCGAGGATGCGCTTGCCCAGCGCCTCGAAATCCGCCTTGGCGATGTAAATGTCGGGCACTTCGTAACAGACATGATGCTGCCCGCCCTGGGGGTTCTGCTCGAGAAATTTGGTGAAAGTGACATTGCCCGGCAGCGGCTCGATCAGCTCGATCTGGGTGCCATCCATGCCCCCCGACGGTGTCGGCGTGTCGATGAAGCAGATCGTCACCCCGATCTCGGGCAAGTCGAACGGCTCGCCGATATGAGTGGCGCCCATCACATCGCGGTAAAACGCGATGGAGTCGGTCATTGAGGGCGTCGCCACGCCGATATGGTTCATGCGGCCGAGTTTCATTGTTCGATCCTTGGATTCGAGTTTACCCGGCCCGACATTTCGATCATCGTTTCAATCCTGATCAGCCGTCGCTCGTGATCGAGCAAGTCCCGCCCATCCTGCTTGATGTCATCCGTGACCTTGTCGAGCGCACGTTCGAGGCTTTCAACGCGCGACCGAAGCAGGATGACGCTTTCAATCGCTTTGTAAGCGTCGCCAAACGCGCTCATTTCGCTGCCCGCCGCTCGGCGCGCAATTTGGCGAGTTCGGCGTGCGTCGCCTCGAGCTTGGCTGCCATGCGATCGAAGCTCGCCTCGATCAACGGCAGCGCCTCGTTGAGTTCGGCAACAAGGATTGCCATCTTTTCGTCTTCACCGAGCGGCGATTCGGCCATGTAGGTCATCGTGGCTTCACGCACGACATTGCCGACGCTTTTACCGCGCGCCTTGGCAAAGGATTCGAGCGCCGCCTTTTGTTCGGCGCTGGTCAGATAGGTCACCCGCTCGGTCTGCATCGGATCAGCTCCTGCACATTATAAGGTCATTATAATGTCTGTGGCCAGCGCATCAAAGCGGAATATTGTCATGCTTCTTCCACGGGTTCTCCAGCACCTTCCCGCGCAGCTTCCTTAACCCCAGCGCGATCCGCCGCCGGGTCGAGTGCGGGTAGATCACCTCGTCGATGAAGCCCATGCTGGCCGCCACGAACGGGTTGGCGAAGCGGTCTTCGTATTCCCTGGTCTTCTCCGCGATGCCCTCCGCGCCCAGCCCGCGGAAGATGATCTCGACCGCGCCCTTGGCGCCCATCACCGCGATCTCGGCGGTGGGCCAGGCGTAGCTGAGATCGCCGCGCAGGTGCTTGCTGGCCATGACGTCATAGGCCCCGCCATAGGCCTTGCGGGTGATGACGGTGATCTTGGGGACGGTTGCTTCGGCATAGGCGAACAACAGTTTCGCGCCGTGCTTGATGATCCCGTTATGCTCCTGCGCGGTGCCGGGGAGGAAGCCGGGGACATCGACGAAGGTCAGGATCGGGATGTCGAAGGCGTCGCAGAACCGCACGAACCGCGCGGCCTTCTTGCTGGAGTTGATGTCGAGCACGCCGGCCAGCACCATCGGCTGGTTGGCGACCACGCCGACCGTGCGCCCCTCGATCCGCCCGAACCCGCACAGGATGTTGCCCGCGTGTTTGGGCTGGATCTCGAAGAACTCGCCCTCGTCGAGCACCTTCCGCACCACTTCGTGCATGTCATAGGGCTGGTTGGCACTGTCGGGGATCAGCGTGTCGAGACTGTCTTCGCGCCGGTCGAATGGGTCGGCGGTGGGCCTCTCCGGAACGCTTTCCCGGTTCGACAGCGGCAGGTAATCGAAGAAATCGCGGGCGAGCAGCAGCGCCTCGATATCGTTCTCACAGGCCAGGTCGGCGACGCTGGTCTTGGTGGTGTGAGTCACCGCCCCGCCCAGCTCCTCTTGCGTGACGATCTCGTTGGTCACGGTCTTGACCACGTCGGGCCCGGTGACAAACATGTAGCTGCTGTCCTTCACCATGAAGATGAAGTCGGTCATCGCGGGCGAGTAAACCGCCCCGCCCGCGCAGGGCCCCATGATCAGGCTGAGCTGGGGGACCACTCCGCTGGCCAGCACGTTGCGCTGGAAGATTTCGGCGTAACCGCCAAGGCTGGCGACGCCCTCCTGGATCCGCGCGCCGCCCGAATCGTTGAGCCCGATCACCGGCGCGCCGACCTTCATCGCGGTGTCCATGATCTTGCAGATCTTCATCGCGTGGCGTTCCGACACCGCGCCGCCGAACACGGTGAAGTCCTGGCTGAAGACATAGACCAGCCGCCCGTTGATCGTGCCGCTGCCGGTGACCACGCCGTCGCCGGGGATCACCGTCTCGGTCATCCCGAAATCGACGCAGTTATGCTGGACGTAGACATCGATCTCCTCGAACGAATCTTCGTCGAGCAGCACTTCGAGCCGCTCCCGCGCGGTCAGCTTGCCCTTGCCGTGCTGTGCGTCGATCCGCTTTTGCCCGCCACCCATGCGGGCGGCCTCGCGGCGGCGTTCGAGTTCGGCGATATTGGCGGACATGGTGCTCCCCTCACACAGTTTTGTGCGGCGCGACTGCCCTTTCCATGCAGCGACCGTAGCGTCAAGGGGCGGTTTAACCGTGCGGTTAAACGGCCGTTGCTAAAATCTGAGCATGATCCGCCGCGCCAGTGCGGGCGAGACCGAGTTGACCGTCTGGAGCAGCTTGACGATGCCGACGTTGGCCTCGGCCGCGTCGCGTTCTATCGCTGCAACGATCTGTGCGGCGCATTCGCTGGCGGGCATTTTCTTGCTTCCGCGCCCGGCGGTCATCTTGGTCTCGACCACCGGCGGCAGCGCCTCGATCACATGGACGCGGGTTCCAGCCAGCTGTGCGCGCAGCGCCTGGGTGTAGCTCCGCAGCCCGGCCTTGGTGGCGCAATAGACCGGCCCAGCCGCGCGCGGAGCGATGGCGAGCCCGGAGGTAACGTTGACGATCGAGGCTTCGACCCGCTCGCGCAGACCCGGTAGCAAAGCGACGATCAGGCGGATCGGTGCGTTCAGGTTCAGGAAGATGGTGCGGTCGGCGGCGTCCATATCGGGAGCGGCCTCGCGGAAATCGTGATCGACGCCCGCCCCCGCATTGTTGACCAGCAGGTCGATCGGGCGATCACCCAGACCAGCCAGCAGTTCGGCTACGCCTTCGATGGTCGAGAGATCGGCTTCGATCACCTCGAACCCGGCGGCGCGGGTTGCGGCAACCCGCTCCGGGTTGCGGCCCGAGGTTATCACCGACACCCCCTTGTCGCGCAACTGGCGGATCAGCTCCGCGCCGATCCCGTCGGTTCCCCCGGTGACCAGCGCCACCTTGCCTTGCAGCTGCATCGATGTTCCCCCCTTGACCCCGGGGAGTAGCCCGAAGGGTTGCGGTCCGCAACGGGCGCCGGGGCTTCGCTCTAGCGCATTAGCACCAGTTCCTCGGCCATCGACGGATGCAGTGCCACGGTTGCGTCGAAATCTGCCTTGGTCAGCCCGGCGCGGACCGCGATCGCGGCGGCCTGCAGGATCTCGGGCGAATCCGGCCCGATCATGTGCAGGCCGACGATCTTGTCGGTCGCGGCATCGGTGATCAGCTTGTAAAGCCCGCGCTCCTGCCGCCCGGCAAAAACGTTCTTCATCGGGCGGAAGTCCGAGGAATAGACCCGGATGCTGCCATAGGTTTCGCGCGCCTGCCCCTCGGTCAGTCCCACCGCGGCGAGCGGCGGCTGGCTGAATACCGCGCTGGGAATGCACGAATAGTCGATGGTCCGCGGGTTATCGCCGAACACCGTGTCGGCAAACGCCTGCCCCTCGCGGATCGCGACCGGGGTAAGCTGGACCCGGTCGGTGACGTCGCCGACCGCATAGATGCTGGGGCAGCTCGTCTTGCTATATTCATCGACCGGGATTTGGCCGTTTTCGCCCAGCGCGATTCCGGCGTTCTCCAGTCCCAGCCCCGCGGTGTTGGGACGCCGCCCGGTAGCGACCAGCACCACGTCGGCCAGGATCGGGTCCTTCCCGTCGAGGTGGACGTCGAAGCAGCCATCGTCGCGCTTGACCACCTTGTCGAACGGGCAGTTGAACTTGTACTCGATCCCGCGCGCCATGGTGATCTGGAGCAGACGGTCGCGCAGGCTTGAATCGTAGCTGCGCAGGATCGTCTCGCTGCGGTTGACGACGGTAACGTGGCAGCCCAGCGCATTGAAAATCCCGGCGAATTCCAGCGCGATGTATCCCGCGCCGGCGATCACCACCCGCTTGGGCAGGCTTTCGAGATGGAACACCTCGTTCGAGGTGATGCAATGCTCGTTGCCCTCGAATTCGGGCATGACCGGCCAGGCTCCGGTGGCGACCAGGATGATTTTGGCAGTGACTTCGCGCCCGCTCGCCAGCCTCACCAGGTTCGGCCCGGCAATCGTCGCGCGTTCGAGGAAGCGTTCGACCCCGTGCGATTCCAGCGTCTGGGTATAGGCCACGTTGATCCGGTCGACATCCTTCAGCACGGTATCGCGCAACACCGCCCAGTCGAAGCTCATCGCGCTGACGGTCCAGCCGTAATGCGCAGCGTCCTGCAATTCCTCGGCGAAGTGCGAGCCGTAAACCAGCAGCTTCTTCGGCACGCAGCCGCGGATCACGCAGGTCCCGCCAATGCGAAACTCCTCCGCCACCGCCACCTTCGCGCCATGGCCCGCCGCGACCCGGCTGGCCCGCACCCCGCCCGAGCCTGCGCCGATGACGAATAGGTCGTAGTCAAATTCGGACATCGCGGAAGCTCCTGTTGCGGGCGCGATATGGGGGTGGGCCAAGCGGCCCGCCAACGCCTTTTGCGAATGATAGTAAGCGGATGGAGCGATTGGCGCCTAAAGCCCTGCCGCCTCCAGCAGCGCCTCGGTGCTCGCATCGAAGCTGTCCGCTTCGCCGGCGTCGATCTTCTTGGCGATGGCCTTGCCCAGCTCTACCCCGAACTGGTCGAACGGGTTGACCCCCAGCAGCACCGCGTTGGCGAAAGTTCGGTGTTCATGAAATGCGATCAGCGCGCCGAAGCTGGCCGGATCGAGCACGTCGAGCAGGATCGTCGCCGAAGGCCGGTCGCCGGGATAGTCGCGCGCCGGATCGCTGCCCGAATGCCCCGCCATCAGCGCCGCGCCTTGCGCGAAGCAGTTGGTCAGCAGGATGCGATGGTGCGCCGGGTCGAGATCGTCGCCCGGCGTCTTGACGGCCACGAAATCGACCGGAATCAGGTGCGAACCCTGGTGGAGCAGCTGGAACACCGCGTGCTGGCCGTCGGTCCCCACCCCGCCCCAGGTCACCGCTGCGCTGGGTCGGCCGAGCGGCGCGCCATTGGCGGTGACCGACTTGCCGTTCGATTCCATCTCGAGCTGCTGGAGATAGCTCGGCAGCAACCGCAGCCGTTCGTCATAGGCGAATACGGCGCGGGTCTGGCAACCGCGCACCTGCGCGTAATAGAGATCGGCGAAAGCGGCGCGCAGCGGCAGGTTGTCGGCCAGCGGCGCATCACGGAAATGACGGTCGACTGCGGCTGCACCTTCGAGCATCGCCGCGAACCCTTCCCACCCCAGCGCCAGCGCGATCGGAAAACCGATCGACGACCATAGCGAATAGCGCCCGCCGACAGTATCGGGGAACGGCAGCACGCGGGTCTCGTCGACCCCCCATTCGACCGCCTTTTCGGGATAGGCGGTCAGCGCGATCACCCGTCCGGCGGGATCGGCCACACCGTTCTCGCCCAGCCATTCGAGCGCGCTGGCGGCGTTGGTCATCGTTTCGATCGTGGTGAAGGTCTTGCTCGCGATCGCGATCAGGGTGGTGGCGGGATCGCAGGCGGAGAACGCGGCTTCAAGCGCGCACCCATCGATGTTCGAGACGACATGTACCTCGACCTTGGCATTGTAGCGCGCCAGGGCGTCGATCGCGAGCGCGGGACCGAGCGCCGAACCCCCGATACCGATGTGGATCAGGTGGTGGACCTCGCCGAGCACCCCCTCCTCGTCCTCGCTGCCGTGAATCGCCTCGACCAGCATCCGCATCCGGGCGTGGAGCGCTTCGGCTTCCTCGACATCGGCAGCATCGCCGACCCCGCGCTGCGCGGTGTGAGTGGCGGCGCGGCCCTCGCTGGGGTTGACCACTGCGCCCGCGAACAGCGCGGCGCGGGCGGCGTCGAACCCGGCACCCTCGGCAATTCCGGTCAGGGCGGCGATGACGGGGGCATCGAGGTGGGTCTTGGCCCAATCGAACAGGATCGTCTCGCCGGGCAGATCGAGCCTGGCGGACATGGCTGCAAGCCGGTCCGGATCGGCGAACAGCTCGGCCAGCGTGGGCCGGGGCAGTGCATCAAGTTCGGTCCAGCCCATCGATTCATCTTTCCTACTTCCAAGCGCGTGCCTATGGCCCGCGCAGCCGCCCGCGCCAACCTGCAAATCGCCTGAATTGCGTGACATTGAACCGTGTCACCTTCGTCACCTTCGGCGTCACCTTCGGCGATTTCGTACCAGCGCGATACTGTGTTACATCTCTACTACACTTGACGGCGAAAGGGCCGCGCAACATGACACCTGCGATGACCGACGCCCCTGCACCGCTGCCGCTCGAATCCACGCTCGCGCCAAAAAAGCGCGAGAAGAAGGAAGATAGCTTCCCCGTATTCCTGCTCAAGCTCGCGCTGATCGTCGCGATCTTCCGCAGTTTCTTCTTCTCGCCGTTCAACATTCCATCCGAATCGATGTTGCCGGGCCTGCAGAACGGCGACTATCTGCTCGCCGCTAAGTGGCCTTATGGCTACTCGAAGTACTCGTTGCCGTGGTCGGTCCCGCTCATCCCGGGTCGGATCCTGGCGGGACAGCCCGAGCGCGGCGACGTGGTGATCTTCAAGGCCCCGCCAAGCAACGATACCGATTACATCAAGCGGGTGATCGGGCTGCCGGGCGATACCGTCCAGATGATCGGCGGCCAGTTGCAGCTCAACGGCAAGCCGGTGCCCCGGGTGCGGCTCGCCGATTTCGAGATCGCGGTATCGACCAACACCGAATGCCTCGCGCTGCAATTCCAGGCGCGCGGCAAGGACGGCGCGCCGGTGTGCCGTTACCCGCAATATCGCGAGACCCTGCCCGGCGGGCGCAGCTATGCGGTGCTCGATGTCGCCGTGACCCCACAGGACGACAGCCCGGCGGTGGTCGTGCCCGAAGGTTCGGTGTTCCTGATGGGCGACAATCGCGACAACTCGATGGACAGCCGCTTTCCCGCGGTTGAGGGAGCAGGGATCGGCATCGTCCCGCAGGCCAACCTGGTCGGCCGCGCGGCGATCATGATGTTTTCTACCGACGGCTCGTCATCGTGGGTGCTGCCGTGGACCTGGTTCAGCGCCGCGCGCTGGGACCGGATCGGGTACACTTTTTGAGCGGACTGGCCTCTTGAGCGGATTGGCCTCTTGAACGGTCTGGCTTCTGAAACGGCCGCCTACCTGAGCGAACTGACCGGCGCGCCGCCGCTCGATCCCGCGTTGTGGCACGAGGCGCTGACGCACGGCAGCTTGGGTGAAGCCCGGACTTACGAACGGCTCGAGTTCCTCGGCGACCGGGTGCTCGGCCTTGTCGTGGCCGAATGGCTGCATGAGCGCGGCACGTTCAACGAGGGCACGCTTTCGCAGCGGCTCAACGCGCTGGTCAGCGGGGCCACCTGCGCGCGGGTGGCGCGCGAAATCGGCCTGCCCCCGCATATCCGCCTAGGCAAACAGGCGCGCGACGATGGCGGCGCGGACAGCGACAACATCCTGGGCGATGCGATGGAAGCGCTGATCGGCGCGCTGTTCGTCGAGCGCGGCTATGCGGCGGCGCGCGAGCTGGTGCGTCGGCTGTGGGCCGATCCGGTCGCCGCCGGGATGGGCACGTCCAAGCACCCCAAGGCGGCGCTGCAGGAATGGGCGGCGGGCAACAAGCGCAAGCCCCCGGTCTATACCCTGTTCGCCCGCGAAGGCCCCGATCACGCCGCCAGCTTCACGGTGGAAGTGGTGGTAAAGGGCGTCGGCAAAGCGCAGGCTGTCGGGCCCAGCAAGCAGGAAGCTGAAACCAGGGCAGCCAGGGCATTCATGAAGGACTTCGGGTGACCAACCGATTCACCAGACCCCTCTTCCGGAGTTTTGATTTGTGACCCAGCATTGCGGCCTCATCGCCATTCTTGGCGCGCCCAACGCGGGCAAATCGACGCTGGTCAACGCGCTGGTCGGGCAGAAAGTCGCCGCCGTCAGCGCGAAGGCCCAGACCACCCGCGCCCGGCTGCTGGGGATCGCCATAGAGGGCGAGACGCAGATGATCCTGGCCGACACCCCCGGCATCTTCGCCCCGCGCCGCCGGCTCGATCGCGCGATGGTCGCCGCCGCGTGGGAAGGCGCGAGCGAGGCCGAGGCAATCCTGCTGGTCGTCGACGCAGTCAAGCTGCGCCGCCACGAGCTTACCCCGATCCTCGAAGCGCTGAAGGACCGCAAGGAGCGCAAACTGCTGGCGCTCAACAAGGTCGATGCCTCGGCCAAGGAACCGCTGCTGGCGCTGGCCGAGGAGCTGGTCGGGACGGCCGGGTTCGACGAGGTGTTCTTCGTCTCGGCGCTGACCGGCGACGGGGTGGCGGAGCTCAAGGCGCGGCTGGCGGCGCTGATGCCCCAGAGCGACTGGCACTATCCCGCCGACCAGGTCTCCAACGCCAGCGAACGGCTGATGGCCGCCGAAATCACCCGCGAACAGCTCTACCGCCAGCTTCACGAGGAACTGCCGTACGACGCGGCGGTCCGCCCCGAAAGCTACACCGTCCGCAAGGACGGTTCGGTCGAGGTCCGCCAGCAGATCGTCATCGCGCGCGACAGCCAGAAGCCGATTGTGCTGGGCAAGCGCGGCGCGCGGATCAAGGCGATCGGCGAGGCGGCAAGGACCGAGCTGGCCGAGCTGCTGGGGGTCAAGGTCCACCTGTTCCTGCACGTGAAGGTAGACGAGGACTGGGCCGAAAGCCGCGAGATCTACGAAGAAATCGGGCTCGACTGGGTCAAATAGCCGAGGCTACCTTGCCGGATAGCGCAGCCGGCCCAGCAGCCGGGCCGGGCTGAAGCGTTCATCGCGCGGCTTGAACAGCCGGGCTTTGACTTTCTCGAAGCGCATCACCCCGTCGATCCGGCGCTCCAGGAAAGCGCGGGTATCGGCATGGTCCGCACTTTCGTCGTGCGCGAAAACTGCAAGCGTCGAGGTGTACAGCGCGCCCAGCGTGAGCCGCTTGGTATAATGGTTGTAATCGGTCGCGGTGTCGCCAGCGAGCCGCCACATCACGTCGGCGCTGGCCCAGCCGAGCCGCAGCGCGGTGGGCGCGTTGTGCGGCATCGCCATGATCGCCAGAGCGCGGCGCAGCGCTTCCTGCTGGCCCGCCAGCGCGTCGATCCGGAACTGGACCAGGCGGCGGATCCGTTCGCGGATTTTTTCGTGTACCAGCACGTCCATCGGCAAGGCTTGCGCCATCGCCGCATCTATCGCCGCGATCCAGGCCGAGATCGAAACCATCGCCCCGCCCTTGAAGGCATAGGCGGCGACTGCCGGATCGACCCCCTCGGCGGCGGCAGCGTTGGCCACTGCGGTTTCGGTCCAGCCGTCGAATACGGCCGCCTCGGCGACCGCCGGGGCCAGCGCGATCCGCAATTGCTCCAGCGTCAGGTCTGCCACATTCGTCAGAACAGAGGGTATCGTCATGTCAGAACTTTGGGCCATAAGTTGCCGCCTTGGGGGCAGAGGGCTTCTTTATCGCGGTTTCGATTTCGGCCAGCACCGGATTGCCGCGCCCATCGAGCGTCGCATAGTCCAAAGCCGAGCGGCCCGAATTGTCGCTGCGCTTGTAATCCGCGCCGGCCTTCAGCAGCGCCCGCGCCATCATCGCATCGCGGCGGTGGACGGCGGCAATCAACGCGGTTTCGCCGGTCTGGTTGGGTTCGTCGACCTTTGCCCCCAGCTCGAGCAGCGCCTCGATCCCCTCGACGAAGCCCATGTTGCTGGCAAGCTGGAGCGGGGTCTCACCCTTGACGTTGCGCGCGTTGACGTTGGCCCCGCGCGACGCCAGAAACTTGATCCAGGTTACATCGCGGCGCGTCACCACCAGATGCAAAGCGGTGTCGCCGCTGGTCGCATCCCGGGTGTTGACCACGGTCGAACCGGGCTGGTTGAGCGCATCGGTGACCGCCGCGCCGTCCTTTTTCTTGACCGCCTCGAGAAATTTGTAACCGGTCGGGAACTGGGCCGAGGCCGGAACCGCCAGCGCAACCGCTCCGATCAAGGCTGCGGCCAAAGCGAAACTGCGTACCACCCGTACCTCCTGTTACTGTCTCTCAGCCCGCCCGAAGCCCGGAGGGGCGGACAGGCGGACTCGGGCCCTTGCGCTGCAGCGGTTAGCAGAGCATGAACCGCCGCGCCATGGTCAGCTCCCCATTTCGCCTTTTGTTCGCCCCGCTTGCCTTGCTTGCCGCGGGGTGCTCGGCAGATCAGTCCGCATCGCGCCCGCCGCTCGAAGGGGCAGCGATCGGCGGCGAATTCGCGCTGGTCGACAAGGCGGGCAAGCCGGTGCGCTACAGCGATTTCGCGGGCCAATACCGGATGGTCTATTTCGGCTACACCTTTTGCCCCGATGTCTGCCCGCTCGATGTCCAGCGGATGATGCAGGGCTACGCGCTGTTCGCAAAGTCCGAGCCTGACCTTGCAAAGCAGGTCCAGCCGATCTTCATCACGATCGACCCGGAGCGTGACGGTCCGGGCGTGGTGGGTGAATTCGCCGCCGCGTTCTCGCCCCGCCTGCTGGGCCTTACCGGCACGAAGGAACAGGTCGCCGCGGCGGCCAAGGCGTTCAAGGTGTTTCATTCCAAGGGGGAACTTTCCCCCGGTGGCGGCTACCTGATGGATCACAGCAACATCGCCTACCTGATGGACCGCGATGGCAAGCCGCTGGCCATGCTGCCAGCCGACAAGGGGCCGCAGGCGGTCGCCGACGAGCTGGCCAAATGGACGAGCTGAAAGAGCCGCGCTTCTGGGATCGCCCGGTCGAAACGCTGAGCCGCGCCCAATGGGAGGCGCTGTGCGACGGCTGCGGCCAGTGCTGCCTGCACAAGCTGGAGGACGAGGACACCGGCGAGGTGCTGCATACAAACGTGGCCTGCCGCCTGCTCGACCTGGGCACCGCGCGCTGCGGCGATTATCGCCACCGCAAGGCGCTCGTCCCCGACTGCCTGCGGCTGACCCCCCGACTGGCGCTGGAAGTATCGTGGCTTCCGCCGACCTGCGCCTATCGCCTGCGCGCCGATAACGAGGCCCTGCCCGCCTGGCATTACCTCGAATGCGGCGATCGCGATGCGGTGCGCCGCGCCGGTGTATCGGTGATCGGGCGGGTGATCAGTGAAGTGCACGCCGGGCCGATCGAGGAACATGTCGTGGAGACCGGCGCATTCGATTCCGGCGAGTGCGAACCCGACAAGTTTGAGGCTGCCGCGTGGCGGTGATCGACTGGCTGCTGCGCAAGCCCGGTGCAGCGCCCAAGTCTACGCCCGCCATCGCCCGCCGCACCCTCGACCTTGGCGACCGCGCGTTGCCGCTGGCGATCCGCACGCTGGGCACGGCCCGGCGGATGACCTTGCGGCTGGCGCCCGACGGCAGCGAGGCGCGGGTTACACTGCCGCCTTGGGGCCGGATCGGCGAGGCTGAGGCTTTTGCGAACGAACGGGTAAGCTGGCTGGCGCGACAACTGGATGCGCTGCAAGTCGCAGAACCACCCCGCCCCGGAGGCGAATTGCCGTTTCGCGGCGAGCGCCTGACCATTGACTGGCGGCACGACGCCCCGCGCAAGCCGGTGCTCGATGACGGCGCGGTGGTGTTGGGCGGTCCTGCGGCATCGCTTCCGGCCCGCCTCCAGCGCTGGCTGGAAAGCGAAGCGCTGCGCCTGGTCGGCGAGGACGCGGCCGGATATGCCCTCACTGCCGGGGTCCCCCTCCCCCCGCTCCGTCTGGCCCGCGCCCGCCGCCGCTGGGGCAGTTGTACGGGGGACGGGACGGTGCGGATCAACTGGCGGCTGATCATGGCCCCCGACGCGGTGCGCCGCTCGGTCGTCGCGCACGAGATCGCGCATCTGGTTCACTTCGATCACGGCCCGGCCTTCCACGCGCTGCTCGCCGCGATCTACGAGGGCGAGATCGCCCAGGCCAACCGCTGGCTGAAGCGCGAGGGACGCGGGCTCTACGTTCCGTTCGGCTAACCGCCGGTCTGGCCTTTCGGCTAGACCAAAACGCGACAGACAGACTGGCGCTCGTGGCCTGCACCGCCTATCTTGGGGCGATGGCCCGTTTCCGCGAATTCCTCAGACTGATCAACCCGCTGGCGGCGGCGCGCGACCTGCGTAACGAACTGGTCCAACCGCGCCCGCATCGCTGGCCTTTGATGGGGGTCGCGGCGGCATCGACCTTTGCGGTGTTTTCGGTAATGTTTCAGGAAGGCTCGGTCGGGATGCCGCTCCCGCCCGAGATCATCTATTTCGAAAGCTGGCTGGGCGAGCGCAGTGATGCGGAGATCATCGCGGGCAACGTGATCGCCACCAACAAGCGCAAGGCGCTCGAGGCCGAACAGGCCGCCAGCGCCGAACGGGTGCGGCAGATGTACAAGACGCTGGGCCGGGCCTCGGGCATGGATGTCGATGCGATCGAGGCCAGAGCGAAGGCTGATGAGGCCGCGAAGATACGCGAACAGGTTGCCCCGGTTGAGCGATAATCGCAGCGCTGGCGAGTGGCTCGCCGCCGCCGCAGCGCTGGCCGAGCGCGCGCGCCCGCTGAGCCGTCCCAACCCGCCGGTCGCGGCGCTGGTGGTCAATCGCGGCGTCGTGCTGGGGCGCGGCTGGACAGGCGCGGGCGGACGTCCACACGCCGAGGCGGTTGCGCTCGACCAGGCAGGCGGTGCGGCGCGCGGCGCGACGCTCTATGTGACGCTCGAACCCTGCGCCCACCGTTCCGAACGCGGACCCGCCTGCGCCGATCTGGCGATTGCAGCAGGGCTGGCGCGGGTGGTGGTCGGCGTCGAAGATCCCGATCCCCGCACCGCCGGGGCGGGGCTCACCCGGATGGCGGCGGCGGGAATCGCGGCGGAACTGGTTCCCTCTCCCGAAGCCGAGGCAAGCCTCGCCGGATACCTCTTACGCCGCCGCCGGGGCCGCCCCCACGTCACGCTCAAGCTGGCGCTCTCGCTCGACGGCTGCCTGGCACTGCAAGACGGGCAGAGCCGCTGGATTACCGGCGACGAAGCCCGCGCGCACGCCCATCTCGAACGCGCCCGCGCCGATGCGATCGTCGTCGGCGGCGGCACGCTGCGGGCGGACGCACCCCGGCTCAACGTCCGGCTTGAAGGCCTGGAGGGGCGCAGCCCGGAGCGCTGGTTGCTTACTCGCGGCGTTGCCCCCGAAGGTTGGACGGCGCTGGCCAACCCATCCGACATTGCGCGAGCCGACGCGCAGTACGTGCTGGTCGAAGGCGGGGCGGAGACTGCCGCCAGTTTCCTCCGCGCCGATCTGGTCGACCGCCTGCTGATCTACCGCGCGCCGATCATCATCGGGGTCGGCATGCCCGGCATCGCCGACATCGGGCTGACCGATCTTGCCGCAGCGCATCGCCGCTGGCGCGTAACCGAGCGCCGCGTGCTTGGCAGCGATACCCTCGAAGCCTATGAGCGCGTCGGCTAAAGGAATGTGTGTTTTGAAGGGGCTGGGGCGATGTTCACCGGGATAGTAAGCGCAGTCGGCAGCGTCCGCAGCATTGAGCATCGCGGCGATCTGCGCGCGGTGATCGCCTGCCCCTATGACCCGGCCGGCATCGCGATCGGCGCTTCGATTGCATGCTCGGGCGTGTGCCTGACCGTGGTGGATCGCGGCGGCGCGCCCGGAGACGCCTGGTTCGCGGTCGATGTTTCGGGGGAAACCCTCGCCCGCACCGCGCCAGATCGCTGGAGCGAGGGCGCACGGCTCAATCTAGAAACCGCGCTGCGGCTGGGCGACGAGCTGGGCGGGCACATCGTCACCGGCCATGTCGATGGTCTCGGGGAAGTGGTCGGCCTATGCCCGGACGGCGATTCGGTGCGCGTCGTCATTTCCGCCCCGCATGAGCTGGCGCCCTATCTGGCGGCCAAGGGCTCGATCACCGTCGATGGCGTATCGCTGACCGTCAACGAAATCGCCGATCAGCCCGATGGCACCTGCCACTTCGCGCTCAACCTCATCCCCCATACCGGCGAGATGACCACGCTGGGCACGCTGGCGATGGGAAACAAGGTGAACCTCGAAATCGACGTGCTGGCCCGGTATCTCAAGCGGATGGAGTCGCTGCGCGCCGCCTGATCAGTATTAAACGCCGGCCAGCGGCCCGCTCGCAAAGCTCTCGCGCGTTATCTCGAAGACGACATGGCGGACTTGCCGCCCGGCCATCTCGTCCACCCAGGTCCGCCCGCTCAACCGTCCGCCGATCTTGATCATCGCTGCGCGTGAACGGATGTTGTCTTCGCCGACCAGAAAATCGACCCGGTCCACAAACCGAAACGCGTGTTCGAGCATCAGCCGCTTCATTTCGCGATTGGCCGCCCCGCCCCACAGCGCGCGCTCCAGAAAGGTCCAGCCAATCTCCACCGATCCGCCATCGGCTGGATCGTGGTACCGATACTGCGACGATCCCACGATCCTGTCCCGGGTCGTGCTATCTGCCCGCTCGATCGCCACCAGCGCCCCGCCCTGCGCCAGCGCATCGGCGAAGAAGGTGCGAAAAACCGTTTCCTGCCAGCGATCGTGGCCGGGATGGAGCGCCCAGATCAGCGGATCGGACGCCACCGCATAAAGCGCGTCCCAATCGTCCGCCTGCAACGGGCGCAGGCGCAACGCCGGGCCTTCAAGGGTCGGCTGGCGATTCACTTCTTACCCGTCGCCGCAAGCGCCGCCACGAACGCATCGAGATTGCTTGCGGTCAGCCCCGCGACGTTGATCCGCCCCGAACCGGCCATGTAGATGCCATAGTCGGCCCGCAGCGCAGCGATCCGTTCCTTGGACAACGGCAAGACCGAGAATAAGCCGTTCTGACGGCCCACGGGCGTAAGATCGATCCCGCCGACCGTACCCGCCGCCGCCAAGGCAACCCGCACCTGCCGCATCCGCGTGCGCATCGTGTTCAGCTCGTCGAGCCACTGGGCCACCAGCGCCGGATCTTCCAACACGATCCGCACCGCTGCCGCACCATGATCGGGCGGCATCGACCAGTTGGCCCGCGCCAGCGCATGGCCGTTTGAAAGGATCGCGGGCAGCTGCGACCCCTCGCGCGCCACGACATAAAATGCCCCGACCCGATCGCGGTAGAGCCCGAAGTTCTTGTCGCAGCTGTAGGCGATCAGCGCCTCGGGCACGACCGCCAGCACGGTACGCAGGCCGCTCGCGTCCTCCTCCATCCCCTCGCCGAGCCCCTGATAGGCCAGATCGAGGATCGGCAAGATCCCCGCTGCCGCTATCGCAGCGGCAATCGCGTCCCACTGTGCGGCGTCGTAATCGATGCCGGTGGGGTTGTGGCAGCAGCCATGGAGCAGGATCGCATCGCCCGGCTGCGCCTCCGCGATCGCCGCCAGCACTGCGGCGCTATCGGCAGAGCCATCCGGCGCGGCGTGGGCGAAGGTCCGGATCTCGAGCCCGAGGTCTGCGATGATCTGCGCATGGTTGGGCCAGCTCGGCGTGCCCATCCACACCCGGGTCGCGCCGGCCTTCTTCGCCAGCGCTACCGCCAGCCGCACCCCTCCAGTGCCGCCGGGGGTCTGCATCCCCTCGATCCGCCCAGAGAGCGGAGACGCGTCGAACCCTGCCCCGAAAATGCGCGGGGTCAGCGCCGCGACGAACCCCATGTCGCCTTCCGGGCCGAGGTAAGACTTGGATGTCTGCGTTTCGAGCAGCCTGCGCTCAGCCGCCTTGATCGCGCCGAACACCGGAGTGTCGCCCTGCCCGGTCCGATAGACACCGACCCCCAGATCGATCTTGTCCGGGCGCGGATCGGCCGCATGAAGCTTGATCAGCGCGAGCAGCGCGTCGGCGGGCTGGGGAACGAGGGTGTCGAGCATACCGGGCCCATGCCGCGCAGTATCGGGCAGAGCAAGCCTGCATACCCCAGGATTTTCGTGGAGCCACCCGAAGCGAGACGGCCTGGAGCGAATTTACCTCAGAACGGCAGCCACTTCTGCTTTTTCGAGAACTTCATGTAGCCTGCATTGACGCCCAGCCGCAGCCCGACGCCCATCCGGATCGGGATCAGCACGACATCGCCCTGGCGCAGATAGCTCGCGGTCAATCCGCCGACGAGATAGGCCTGTCCCTCGCCCGCCGGGAACCGCTTGTACAGTTCCTGACTGTCATAGAGGTTGTAGACGAGTACGAAGGTATTGCCGGCGTTGGCCCCGGCATCGAAGCCGATCGATGGGCCGGTCCAGTAAACCGGGCGCTGGCCCTCGACCTTGTGAAACAAGGTGCCCGAGCCATAGCGCAGTCCGACCACGAAGGCCCCGCCCGCCTCACGCCCGACGATGTACCCGTTGGGCTGGCCCTGATCCTTGAGCAGACCCTGGATCATCTTGGCGACACCCTCGGCACCCTTGCCGAACACCCCCTCGGCGGCGCCGATCAGGTCGTCTTCCTTGTAGGTCGAAGCCGGATCGGCTCCGTTGGCCTGTTGGGCAATCGTTCCCTGTGGAGCCGTACCGATGGTGGGTACACCGTCTTGGGTGGAACCTGCGGCGGGGAGCGCCGGGATCGATCCTGCCTCCGCCCCGACCGGTGCCGCGTAGTCCGCACCGGCGGAAGTCGCGGGAGCCGTGGCGGCCGCGCTTCCTAGCTCGGCATCGTAGGCGCTGTTAGGATCAATCGACTGGACCGGCTGGGCGAACGCAGGCGCGCCCAGTGCAAGCGCTCCGGTCCCCAACAGCGCCAGCCAGGCCCCGCGCACGGCACCGGAGATTCCCGAGCCGCGATTGCCGCGTCCAAGTTTGGAAGTCCTCATCGTGGTTCCCCGTCATTGGCAGCAAGACGCCCCGGATGGCACACAGAACCGAAGCCTGCTGCGGCGGCAATGAACCGGCGATGAGTCGAGTCGATTTTAAGCCGAAGCGAATCCCGACCCGCAGTCGAGGTGTGTAAAAATGCCCACCGCGCAAGCCTTGCCCACACCCCAACCCCTCGCTATAGCCCGCCGCGCTGCTGCGATCCGGAGACGTGGGTGAGTGGCTGAAACCAACGGTTTGCTAAACCGTCGTACTGGTAAATCCGGTACCGAGGGTTCGAATCCCTCCGTCTCCGCCAATTCTTTGTCCACGCTGACGTGGCCGCTGCTGTCAATTCGGCGGCAACCCGAGACCGACCGGTTTTGACGCGTACGAGCGCAAGTTGAGAATTATGCGGGCTGGGTCTGGTGGCTGGATTTTCTGGCAAACCCGCCGCTAGTGTGTTCGAGATCGATGCCTAACGACCCGGCTGCCCCCTAAAGCCGGTGTTGGCGATGTGCAGTCCGGTGCCACAAGCACTGCAATTGGGTTGCAGAGACAGTGCGTGCCCACAGTTCTGGTGGGTCAGCAAGAGCGGCGGTCCCTTCGAGTCTGCATACCAAAGGTCGCCCCATTGCAAGAGAGCGAGCAGCACGGGATATAGATCACGCCCTTTTTCAGTGAGGCGGTATTCAAACCGGTCCTGATGCGCCGAATAGGGTGTGGCCAGAAGGATGTCCTGAGCCTGCAATCGTTCCAGCCGGTCAGCCAGAATATTGCTGGCCATCAAGGTGTCGCGCTGGATATCGTCGAAGCGGTGAATTCCGGTAAAGCAGGCGCGCACGACCAGCGTAGCCCAGCGGTCGCCGAAGAGCTGGATCACCGAATCGACCATCGTCTGGTTACCGCGCTTGGCGATGGCGGCCGCGGTCTGCATCCGGCGGCGGCCGTAAACCGGGGTTACCTGGCTGAGACCCGGCCCGGGTGCCCATTTCACTGCCCGCGGATCGATCTCGCCCGCGCAGTGCTCGCACGCGGCAACGGGGATCATTTTCTGTCCGCAATCGCGGTGGACAAGGTCAATCGCAAAACTGCGTTCCCCTGCTTCCCAGCGTTGTTGCCAGCGCAGGATCATCAATGCGACGGGAAAAAGATCGCGCCCTTTTTCGGTCAGCCTGTACCCCGCCCGCCGCTCG
>JBBSKI010000016.1:0-29176 GCA_038256425.1 Sphingomonadales bacterium | reverse complement strand
CGCCGGGTCCAGGAGACGCTGCAGAAGTACAAGTCGCTGCAGGACATCATCGCCATTCTGGGAATGGACGAGCTGTCCGAAGAGGACAAGATCACCGTCGCGCGCGCCCGCAAGATCCAGCGCTTCCTCAGCCAGCCGTTCCACGTGGCCGAGGTGTTCACCAACATCCCGGGCAAGTTCGTGCAGATCGAGGACACCGTCAAATCGTTCAAGGCGGTGGTCGAAGGCGAATACGATCACCTGCCCGAGAGCGCCTTCTACATGGTCGGCGGGATCGACGAGGCGGTCGAGAAGGCCAAGAAGATGGCCGACGAGGCCTAAGCAAACCAATTCCCCTCCCGCCTGCGGGAGGGGTTAGGGGTGGGGCGATCCAGCGCCGCGCCCAGCCCCTTGCCCACCCCCGACCCCTCCCGCGTATGGGAGGGGGGAGAATGCCACGATGCCCTTCACTTTCGAACTCGTCACCCCTGCCCGTCTGGTCCGCTCGGAGAGCGTGCATCAGGTCGATGTTCCCGGTTCGGATGGGGACTTCGGCGTGTTCGAGGGGCACGCCCCGGTGATGACCACGATCCGCGACGGCGCATTGAAGATCTACAAGACCGAAGGCGCGGCCCCGGTTGAAATCCGCGTCGAGGGCGGGTTTGCGGAGGTCAACGCGGCGGGTCTGACCGTATTGGCCGAGCGCGTCGTCGAATAATCATTCGCCCACCGCTGGCTGCTTGAAGGATTCTGGCACGCGACCGCTGCGCCACAGGATCAGCCCCGCGGCGATGATGATTCCCGCGCCCAGCAGCGCCAGCGCATCGGGCCGCTCGCCGAACACCGCCCAGCCCAGCGCCCCCGCAACCAACAGCTGGATATAGGTCATCGGCGCGACCCGCGCGGCGCCCGCGCGTTCGACCGCTAGGTAGATCAGCCAATGGCTGGTGCTCGCGGTCACCGCCACCACCAGGCAGCGCGCCACGATTGTCCAGTCGGGCATGGTGATATGCAACGCGGCGATTCCCGATTTGTGGCCGGCCAGCGCCGCAATCGCGATCACCGGCAATGCGCAGGCCGCCACCGCGAACTGCATCGCCAGCGCCGAGGCCGAGCCCGCGACCTTGCGGTTGCCGATCATCAGCAACGACATCCCCAGCGCCGACGCCAGCGGCAACAGCGCCACCCAGCCCAGTTCGGCAAAGCTGGGGCGCAGGACGATGACCACCCCGGCAAAAGCCAGCGCCAGCGCCGCCAGCCCGATTCGGCGCAATCGTTCGCCCAGCAAGGGCACCGCGATCAGCACGGTCAATATCGGGCTGGTAAAGGTGATCGCGGTCGCTTCGGCCAGCGGCATCAGAAAGATCGCCGAGAAGAAACCGATCGTCGCGACTGCCACCGCGAACCCGCGCAGCAGGTGCCATCCCGGCATTGGCAGCGTGAACCCGCGCCGTCCCTCGACCCGCGCGAGCAGCAACCCGAGCATGATAGCACCGGCTGCATAGCGGGTCAGTGCCACCGCCGTGCCCGGCCAGGCCCCCGCGATGGTCTTGATCACCACATCGCCCACCGACAGCAAGGCGAACCCGCACAGCGCCAGCAGCAGCCCTTTGCCGTCGCCGCTGCGTGCCATGCGAAATCGTGCTCCCCCATTCGATCGTTCGCGCCTAGCCCCCCCGCGCAGTTGTGGCCAGACTGCCGGTTCGACAAACCTGCTGTTTCGCCAAGGTCCGGGCATCTTAGGAAATCTTCAAAGTTTCCACGATATTCACCACGGCTCTAGAGTGCCCGTCAGCCATCTTGGGTGGTTGATCGGAGGCGCCTGATGACAGGATGACACGATGAGCGCGTTTGGTCGCAAGTCTGGAGTTGGCGCGATGGCGGCGGGGGCGCGGCCCTCGTTCGGCGTCGCCCGTCCGATGAAGGGCGGCGAAGCGCCCAAGTCGAGCGGGGCTCCGATGCCTGGCGGCGGCGACCAGTTCCCCCCGCTCCCGTCGAGCGACCCGATGGCCGAGCCGGTCGGCAAGAACGCAGACGCCCTGTCGCGCCTGGCCGAACGCGCCAACGGGGTCACCGAGGGCAATTACGAGGCGCAGGGCTTCGAAGCCTCGGTTCACAAGATCAAGGAGCAGGTGCTGCCGCGCCTGCTCGAACGGGTCGATCCCGAGGCCGCGGCGACGCTGACCAAGGACGAACTGTCCGAGGAATTCCGCCCGATCATCATGGAAGTGCTGTCCGAGCTGAAGGTCACGCTCAACCGGCGCGAGCAGTTTGCGCTGGAAAAGGTGCTGATCGACGAGCTGCTCGGATTCGGGCCGCTGGAGGAGCTGCTCAACGATCCCGACATTTCGGACATCATGGTCAACGGGCCGATGCAGACCTACATCGAAAAGAAGGGCAAGCTGATGATTGCCCCGATCCAGTTCCGCGACGAGAGCCACCTGTTCCAGATCGCGCAGCGGATCGTCAACCAGGTCGGCCGCCGGGTCGATCAGACCACCCCGCTGGCCGACGCCCGCCTCAAGGACGGCAGCCGCGTCAACGTGATCGTCCCGCCGCTCTCGCTGCGCGGCACCGCGATCTCGATTCGCAAGTTTTCCGAAAAGCCGATCACGATCGACATGCTGCGCGATTTCGGCAGCATGTCCGACAAGATGGCGACCTGCCTCAAGATCGCCGGCGCGTGCCGGATGAACGTGGTCATCTCGGGCGGCACCGGTTCGGGCAAGACGACGATGCTCAACGCGCTGTCGAAGATGATCGATCCGGGCGAGCGCGTGCTGACGATCGAGGATGCGGCCGAACTCCGCCTTCAGCAGCCGCACTGGCTGCCGCTGGAAACGCGTCCGCCCAACCTTGAGGGCCAGGGCGCGATCACCATCGGCGATCTGGTCAAGAACGCGCTGCGGATGCGGCCGGACCGGATCATCCTGGGCGAAATCCGCGGCGCCGAATGTTTCGACCTGCTCGCCGCGATGAACACCGGCCACGACGGCTCGATGTGCACGCTCCACGCCAACTCCCCGCGCGAGTGCCTGGGGCGCATGGAAAACATGATCCTGATGGGCGACATCAAGATCCCCAAGGAAGCGATCAGCCGCCAGATCGCCGAATCGGTCGATCTGATCGTCCAGGTCAAGCGCCTGCGCGACGGCAGCCGCCGCACCACCCAGATCACCGAGGTGATCGGAATGGAAGGCGACGTGATCGTGACCCAGGAACTGTTCAAGTTCGAGTATCTCGACGAAGACGCCGACGGCAAGATCATCGGCGAATTCCGCCCGAGCGGGCTGAGGCCGTATACGCTGGAAAAGGCCCGGCAGTTCGGGTTCGATCAGGCCTATCTGGAGGCCTGCTTGTAGAACCTCTCGGTCCGGTGAAGTGCCGCTCAGTGCGGTACCACGCCCAGTTCGAAACCGGTTTTGTCATGCAGGGCATAGCGGTCAACGATGTCAGCGCTGGCCCGGTTATAGCCAACTACCTCGACCTCGCGCCCGTCCCGGCGCAGCCGCGCGACGATCTTGTCCAGCGCGCCGACACCCGAGATGTCCCAGAAATGCGCCCCGGTCATGTCGATGACTACCCGGGGCGCAGTTTCCGGCACTTCCATCGCGCGCACGAACCGATCAACCGATGCGAAGAATATTTGCCCGCCAACCCGGTAATTTGCGGTTTGACCATCGGCGGATAGCGTGCGCTCGACGCCAAACATCCGCTGCACCTTGCCGGCAAAAAAGATGCCGGAAAGGAGTACGCCCGACAACACACCCAGGGATAGATCGTGCGTGCCGACCACAACGGCCACGGTGGTCAACATCACCACGGACGACGGCCATGGATGGCGACGCAGATTGGGGATCGAGTTCCAGCTGAACGTCCCGATCGAGACCATGATCATGATCGCGACCAGGGCCGGCATCGGAACCTGGCCCACATAGGGCCCCAGCACCGCAAGCAGGAACAGCAGGAACGCGCCCGAGGTGAAGGTCGAGAGCCGCCCGCGTCCCCCCGAAGTAACGTTGATGACCGACTGGCCGATCATGGCGCAGCCGCCCATGCCTCCGACCAGCGCGGCGGCCATGTTCGCGCCGCCTTGCCCCACGCATTCCCGGCGCTTGTCGCTTCCGGTGTCGGTCATGTCGTCAACGATCTGGGCGGTCAGAAGCGATTCGAGCAGGCCCACGGCGGCCATCGCGGCGGAATACGGCGCAATGATCGCCAGGGTAGCCCACGTCAGCGGCACGTCGGGCCAGGCAAGGCTGGGCAGGCCTTCGGGCAGGTCGCCCATGTCGGAAACTGTATTGACCGGCGCGCCGCTCCAGATCGCCAGCCCGGTCAGCACCACGATCGCAACCAGCGGTGCGGGCACCACGGTGGACACGCGCGGCAGCAGGTAAATAATCGCCAGGCCCCCCGCGACCATCGCATAGGCTTGCCACGTCACCCCGGTAAGTTGGGGCAATTGCGCCATGAAGATCAGGATTGCGAGGGCGTTAACAAAGCCAGTGATGACCGAGCGAGACACGAATTGCATCAGCAGATCGAGCCGCAAAAGTCCGGCCACAATCTGTATGACCCCCATCAGGATCGTCGCAGCCAGCAGATATTCCACGCCGTGCTCTTTGACCAGCGGGACTACCAACACCGCAATCGCGGCCGTTGCAGCGGAGATCATGCCCGGTCGCCCCCCGGTAAAAGAGATGACGATGGCAATCGCGACCGAGGCGTAGAGACCCACTCGCGGATCCACTCCCGCAATAATCGAAAAACCGATCGCTTCGGGAATGAGGGCGAGTGCTACGACGATGCCCGCCAAGACATCCGCACGCGGATTCGAAAGCCAGTCGCGGCCAAGCGTGGCGAGAAATGTCATTGGGTAGTCCAAATACGATCAACAGCAGATGACTGCCGGATTGTCCCGGGGATAGGCGCCGGGCCGAGCCACTCGCTACTTAGCGAGTCCGTCGAAGAGTCGCTTATGGCCAATGACCGCACGAGGGGCAAGTCGCCGCCCATCGATACGCATAGCCGACCCTACCCCGTAAACCACAACCTCGCCGCCAGCCCCAGCGTCACGCAGGCGGTGAACAGGGCGAGGAGGAAGATCCCGGTCCACGGCATGAAACCGACCGCGTCGAGGTTTTTGCGGCGCACCCGGCGGCGATCGGCAAGACCTGCGGCGAGCGCCAGCGTGGCGGCCAGCGCGCCGATCGATCCCAACTGTTCGGCTCCGCTCAACATCGCCCCGCCAGATGGAGCCGTGTGCGCCGGGATTCAAGTCCCGGCCTGAGGCGCTCAGGCAAATGGATCGGTTTTCCCACCGGTCGCATATTCCGCCAGCGCCATCGTCGAAAAGTGCGCGTTGACGCGGATGTTGCCGGGGAACACGCTGGCGTCGGTTACCAGCAGGTTCCCCACCCCATGGACCCGGCAACGCAAATCGACCACGCCGTCCTCGGGGCGACCGCTCATTGCATTGCCGCCGTGGGTGTGCGCGCTCGACAGCGTTACGTCGTCCTTATCCTTGACCTCATGTGCGAAGAACGCGTCGATTTCCGAGTCGCTCGGCGGAACCCCATTCTTGTCGACCTTCATGCAGTGGCCCGTGCGAAGCCCAGGCCAGACTTCCCTGGCTTTGTGGGCGAAATGTACTTTTGTCAGGGTTGCGAGGGCGAGGCGCAGGTTGTCCATGTTCGCCTTGTCGAATTCGATTTCCAGTTTATCATTCTTGAGCTTGCCGGCGCGATCGATTGGAATGAGAATGCCAGCCGAACGGATCCGCCCATAAGCGCGCATCCGCCGGTACATGTCCTCGAACCAGCCGGGCATCAGCATCGACATCGACTGCGGCGGCTGGAAATGCGATTCGAGCAGGAACGTCCCGCAATCGACCGCGGTGGTCATCTGGTCCTCGTCCCACGACGGGGTGAAGCCGGTCGGTACTGCGTTTTCCTCGTGCATCAGCGCGATGACGGGCGAGGCGACGATCAGCGAAATATCCTTGCCCGTGTTGTCGACGCCGCTGCGGTCGAGCAGGTTCGACGAGGCAATGGCTCCGGCCGCTACGACGACGCCGACATTGGCAGCAATGTAGCGCGGCTTGCGTTCGCCCCCCACCCGCACCCACACGCCTGTCGCGCGGCGTTGGCCATCGGGTCCGGCATGTTCGATGACGATTTCATCAACCGTGCTGCGCGCCAAGATGCGGGCCCCGCCGTTGCAGGCTTCCGGAAGATCGGTCTGCGCCGGGGACAACTTGCGCGCGTAAGGACAGCCGGTGTTGCAATAGCCGCAATAGACGCAGGCATTGTCGGTATCTGCCGGGCCGAAGCTCTTGAGGAACCAGCCGGGCTTGGCGCCCACAATCCATGAAGCGGTCCTGCCCTTGGCAAATTCAGTCCAGGCATCGGCCAGGTGAGCACCGTTGCCCCTGCCACTGCGCGGTTCGACCGAGCGGATATCGAGGCGTTTTGCGACCGCATCGTATGCGTCCATGAACTCGTCTTCGAGATCGATGTCGAATGCGTCTTTCCAGATGTCGAACGGGTTCCAGGCGGTCGTGTTGCGGTGCGGGTCTTGCGCCATTCGCAGGCAGATGCCGTTGTTGACGGTCGGCGAGCCGCCGACACTGCCACCCTGAAAGATGATGACGTCGTTATCCCGGGTGGTCTGGAGCGTGCCCTCGCGATAGAGTTCCGCGCCCATCCTGCGCTCTTCCAGGGTAATCGCCTTGGAGGGCATGAACGGCCCGGACTCGATGATCAGCACGCTCTTGTAACGGTGCTCCATCACGAGATTACGCGCCGCCACCGCGCCGCCCGAACCCGAACCGACGACAATCACGTCATAGGAATCTTCGACCGCATAGGGTTCCAGAACGTGAGCCCGCGCAATTTCCCGGCCGTCGACCCGTTCGATCTTGCGATCCAGCTTTCCGCCAAGCCGCTTGCGAAACCCGGGGAGTGTGAACCCGATCTGCCGGTGGACCGGGTTGTGCTCGTTGTCGTCCTCGTCGCCATCGATCCAGTGGCCGTAGTAGGCGCCGTAAACGATCGATCGCAGGCGGGCGAGATCCTGCCGGTCGTCGTTGCTCGAATAGCGCAGCTTCTCTTCGATGATTTCCCGTCGCCGCGCGAGCGATCGGTCGTTGAACAGCGGGTGAAGCCAGAGTGCCCGGAAGGTCAGGATCGATTTCATCCGATCCCTCGCCGGCTTGCCGAGTAGATCGAACTGGGTCTCGAAGTTCCGGACAACCTGTGAGACCGGTATAGCCATTGTCTCGAAGCCATCGAACAAGGCCTCGGCGAACTTGCCGATAAATTCGAGCTGTGAATCACTAAATCGGTCGCTCACGCGGTTCTTCCCCTTCCTGGTACAGGATAAGCGAACCCGCGTTGTTTTGAGCCAGAGCTAACCGAAAATGCGCCGATGGCAAGCGGAGCAACTCAGACGATCGCGTCGCCCAGCTTCATCTTCGCGCCATCCGTGACGATCACCTTGTCGCCTAGCCTGGTGGTGCCGAACAGCTTTTTGGCGAAGTCATCGGGCACGCCGATACAGCCGTGGGTGACATAGCCGTTTTCGACCCTGGTGCCGTGGATCGCGACGCCATCGTTGGTCAACCGCTGCATATAGGGCATCGGCGCGTCGTAGAGGTTCGAGACGTGGTCCTTGTTCTTCTGGGTGATCGGAAAGACCCCCAGCGGGGTCGGCTTGTCGCCGATCCCGGTCAGCACCGCGGTCGCGCCGATCTCGTAGCCGTCGCGGAACACGGACAGGACGTTGGCGGTCAGGTCCACGGTTATGACGGTCGCCCCGGTCGCAGGCGCGCCGCTTTCGTCCCAGTGCCACTCACCGTACTTGATCGCGCCCTTGATCGGCAGGATGCGCTTGACCACGAAGCGTTCGTCTCGCGGCCTGGCCGCGGGCGGCCTGGCGGCAGGTGCGGGGGCCTGACCCTCGCCGACGCCAGCCTCGGCTAGCACGATGCGTTCGATCTGCGGCTCGCCACCGGTGCGGCCTGATCCGTCTTCGAGCAGGACGGCTGCCGAGACCAACGTGGCCGCGCCGAGCGCAAGGCCGGTTCCGGTCCACAGGGTTCGTTTTGGCATCTGGGTCATCTGGCGCTCTCGATCCGGGCACAATATGCCGTGATGCGGGCAGCGGGGCCAGCGATTCGCGGCGGCTGTCTCGCGCCGGGAAACCCTGCGGTCAAACCTTAACCCGTTGAGTCCTATCCGGGTAACTATGCACGACAATGTGATTCTTTTGACTTGAGAGTCACACCGTAATGTGAATAATAGCGAGCATGTCAGCACAACTCATCGATCGTGTCCGCAAACTCGTCACCGACGGGGGCATGTCGCGCTCGGGCCTTGCCCGCGCCGCCGGACTTCATGCCAACACCCTGCGGGATCTCACCGATCTCGCCTGGAACCCCACTGCCGACACGCTCGGCAAGCTCGAACGCTTCATCTTCGCCAACGACGATGCGCCCGCGCTGGTCCCGATCGAGGAGATCATCGACGAGGCACGCAACGGCCGGATGTTCATCCTGGTCGATGACGAAGACCGCGAAAACGAGGGCGATCTCATCATCCCCGCCCAGATGGCGACGCCCGACGCGATCAATTTCATGGCCACGCACGGGCGCGGGCTGATCTGTCTCGCGCTGGGCAAGACGCGGGTCGACCAGCTCGGACTCGAACTGATGAGCCGCGCCAACGGGACACGTCACGAAACCGCCTTCACCGTTTCGATCGAGGCGCGCGAGGGCGTCACCACCGGCATTTCCGCCGCGGACCGAGCGCGCACCGTTTCGGTCGCGATCGACGCATCCAAGGCGCGCGAAGACATCGTCACCCCCGGACACGTCTTCCCTCTGGTCGCGCGCGACGGCGGGGTATTGGTCCGCGCCGGGCATACCGAGGCGGCGGTGGATATTTCGCGGCTGGCCGGGCTCAATCCCTCGGGCGTGATCTGCGAAATCATGAAGGACGACGGAACCATGGCGCGGATGGACGACCTGCTGTCGTTCGCCCGGCTCCACGATCTCAAGATCGGCACGATCCGCGACCTGATCGCCTATCGCATGCGCAACGATCACTTGGTCGAGCGCGCGACCGAGAGCACGTTCGAATCGTCGTATGGAGGGGACTGGCGGGCGATCACCTTCCGCAACAAGGTCGACGATACGACCAACATCGTGCTCCAGAAGGGCCATGTCGATCCAGACAAGCCGACGCTGGTCCGGATGCACTCGATCTCGATCTTCGACGACCTGCTCGGCCGGGTCGGAGAGCGCAAGCGGGTGCTGCAGCGCTCGATGGGGGCGATCGGCGAAGCAGGTGCCGGGCTGATCGTCATCCTCATGCCCGACCGTCCGGGCGCGCTGCGTCAGGAAATCGCCGGAAGCCGCCCCGATGGCGAATTGCGCGAATACGGGATCGGCGCCCAGATCCTTGCGGAACTTGGCGTCCATGACATGATCCTCCTGAGCAATTCTTCGCGCAACGTCGTGGGCATCGAGGGCTATGGCTTGCATGTGGTCGACGAGCGCCCAATTCCGGCTGCTTGACCGCGCTCTCCTCGCGCACCCGAAAGAAACACCAATGGCCAAATTCCTCATCGTCGAAGCGCGTTTTTACGACCATTTCAACGATATGCTGATTGCGGGCGCACAGGCCGCTCTCAAGTCCGCCGGCCACAAGGTCGAGGTGGTGACGGTGCCCGGCGCGCTCGAAGTTCCCGGCGCAATCGCGCTGGCCGACGAGAGCGGCGACTATGCCGGTTACGTCGGTATCGGCGTGGTGATCCGCGGCGAAACCTATCACTTCGAGATCGTCGCGGGCGAAAGCGCGCGCGGGATCATGGCGCTGACGATGGACGGCATCGCGGTCGGCAACGGCATCCTGACGGTCGAGAACGAAGCGCAGGCGCTGGTCCGCGCCGACCCCGCGCAGAAGGACAAGGGCGGCGAGGCGGCCAAGGCGGCGCTGGCGCTCTATGCCTTGAAAGAACGCTTTGGCTGAAACGGCCTCCGGCCTCGGCCGCGCGGTCGGCGGGCGATATGCGAGCCCAGACCCTATCCGCCAAGGTCACCCGGCCCCTTCAGCCCAAGTCTTGGGTTGGGCCCCAGCACCAGTTGTTCGAACACCCCGATTCCCTCCTCGCGCCCGCCAAGCACTGCGCGGCAGAGAAACTGGACGTGAAAATTGTCCATCCGCGCGGGGTCGAGATGGTCCAGGTCGATGTCCTCGCGCTCCAGCTTGAGCTTGCCGTGGTGCATCCCGTGCCCCCAGACCGGCGAGGTGTAGCCCAGCCCGCGCATCATGAACTGGCCGATCGGCTCGAGCGTGACCCCCAGCGGGCCCTCGGCGGTCTCGATCGTCAGATCGCCGCGCGCGGGCCAGCGGGTGCCGGGGATCAGCGGCGATTCCATCCGCGCCTTGCCGGTCTCGAACCCGCCGCTCGCATCGGCCCCATCGGGCACCACCGCGGCGCGCAGGTTCCACGGCGGGCCCTCGGGATCCGCACTGACATGGAAGAACAGGCTGTGCCGCGCGAAATTGAGCGGGGTCCATTGCCAGAAGAAGCCGCTCGGCTTGGCTCCGGTATGCGGCTGGGTATCAGGGGTGCCGATCGGGCGGATCCCCCACGAACGATCGCGCGTGCCGACGCAATTGCGCTGCAGCGCCTCGCGCCGTCCGTCGACCTCGACCCAACCCTCGTAGCGGCCGTTCTGGGTCATCCGGGTATAGTCCATGAAGGTGCGCGGCCCGAACCGCCGGGTGAAGCGCGGCTCCTCCAGCGGAAACGCGCGGCCGGTGAAGATGAACTGCGCGGCGATGCCGTTTACCTCGGACACTGTCACCCGCAATCGCCGCAGCGGTTCGAGCACCTCGATCGTGATCGGGCCGACCCGCAGATCCATCCGCTCCATGCCCAGTTCGCGGCTGGCGTGAAGGCAATGCTGGACCCCATCGCGGACCACGCAGAAATGCGCGTCGGCGATGTCGAGGTGCGGATAGACCCCGAACGCGAGCGCGAAGAAGCCCGATCCATCGGGGTTGTAGCCGTTGAAGAAATAACGGTCGTAGAAATTGCGGTCGGTTCCCGCGACCGCGATCGGTTCGGCGGTCTGGTGCAGCGGATAGTCGTCGCCCCGACTTAGCATGACAGGCACCTCAGCATGACAAAAAGGGGCTCAACATCAGGCGATTTCCCTCAGAGCGACCCAAGGCTGTCGTGTTCCAGCGCAAGCTGGCAAGCTCCGCGCGCCATGTCGAGAAACATCGCATCGCCGCGCGGCGTTCGCTCGACAAAAGCGGCGCTGAACACGGCGGTCGAGACCCCGTGGAGCGCCCCGCGCCGATAATCGTCCCAGATCGCGGCGCGCGAAAGCGGCACTCCGGCCTGGGTCATGGTTTCGCAATAGAGCGCGACCAACTCGTCCTCATGCCCTGCGCGCAGCGAGGTGCCGACCCCGGCGCCGAGGAAATAGGCGAGATCGGTCGGCCCGCTGCCGACTGTCACGGTTTGCCAATCGAGCACCCCGATCGGCTCTGCCCCGCCGCAAATATCGAACAGCAGGTTATCGAGCCGGTAGTCGCCGTGGATCAGGCAGGGGATCGCCGCCTCGCGGCCGAACCAGGCTTCGCCGCGTTCGGCCAGCTGGAGGCAGACGCCCATGAGCTCGGGCGCGAGATCTTCGGCATAGCGTTCGGCGAACACCCGGGTGGCCTGCGGGTAGGCTCCGCGCAGCAGATCGAGCGCACCCGGCGGCGGTTGCACCCACGCCGCGCCGGTCATCGCCGCTCTACCCCAGCTTGGCGCGTGAAGCCCGGCGAGCTGGCGGACCGCTTCGCGCGCATCCCCGATCGAGCATCCGGCGAGTTGGTTGCCGCCGCGAGCCGGTCCGAGATCTTCGAACAGCAGTACGAAATCGCTGCCGTCGGCCGCAATTTCGCTGGCCAGCGCGCGCGGGGTACGGATCGGCAGGTGTGCGGCAAAGTCGCGATAGAACCCCACTTCCTTGGCATAGAGCCCAAGCGCGGCGGCGGTCGCACGGCTGGTCGGATCGGCGGCGGCAAACTTGCCCGCGATGGTCGGCGGCCCTGCCCTCGGCGGATCGTAGTTCAGGGTAAAACGTGCGCTGTCACCGACCTGGCCGGTACCGATGGGTTCCCACGCGATGGCGGCGACCGCACCGACATCGAGCGATCCTGCGGCTTGCAGGCGCAATGTCAGCCATTCGGGCGTGACCTCACCCGCGCTGGCCGGAAACC
The DNA here is from genome assembly GCA_038256425.1 of Sphingomonadales bacterium. Taxonomy (GTDB): domain Bacteria; phylum Pseudomonadota; class Alphaproteobacteria; order Sphingomonadales; family Sphingomonadaceae; genus Novosphingobium. The sequence continues at coordinate 16,910 of JBBSKI010000016.1, read as the reverse complement.
CGTGCCGCATATTCCCGTTCTCCCGAGCGGAACCTTATGGCCGCTGGCGGTTTCGGGCAACCACGTCAGCATGGGAACGCACAGAGATGAACGGACCGCTCGAATGGATCGGCGCAATCGGCGCGATCATTGCCGCCGCCCTGATCGCCGCCGATCTGGGCCGCCGGGTGACGGGCGCGGGCTTCGTGCTGTTTTCGGTCGTCTCGGTGGTGTGGATCGTCTCGGGCCTGACCGCAGCCGACGGCATGCCGATTGCGGTTCAGAACGGTCTGCTGCTGCTCATCAACTTTTACGGCGTCTGGCAATTCCTCCTCAGCCCGAAGAAGAAGCGCGAGATCGAGGAGGCAGAACGAATCGCCGAAGAGGCCAAGGAAAGGGTCGCGTCGTCCTGAGCTACCAGACCTTCACCCGCGCTTCGGGGGCGAGATAAAGCTTGTCGCCGGGCTGAATGTCAAAGGCCTTGTACCACGCATCGAGGTTGCGAACGGTCAGCGCGCGGTATTGTCCCGGGGCGTGACCATCGGTGGCGATCCGCTGGCGCAGCGCCGCTTCGCGCATCTTGGTCGCCCAGGCCTGGGCATAGGCGATGAAGAACCGCTGATCGCCCGTAAAGCCGTCGATCACCGGCGCTTCCTTGCCGTCCAGCGATGCGCGGTAGGCATCGTAAGCGGCGGCCAGCCCTGCAACATCGGCGTTGTTTTCGCCAAGGGTCAGCTCGCCGTTGACCTTGAGGCCGGGGAATGGCTCGTAGGCTCCATACTGCTCGACCAGTTTCTGGCCTGCAGCATTGAACCTGGCGAGATCCTCGGGCGTCCACCAGTTGCGCATCGCGCCGGTTGAATCGAACGCCGCGCCGTTGTTGTCGAAGCTGTGGCTGATCTCGTGGCCGATCACCGCGCCGATCGCGCCATAGTTGAACGCGGCATCGGCGGTCGGGTCGAAGAACGGCGGCTGGAGGATCGCGGCGGGAAAGTTTAGCGCGTTCTGGACCGGCAGGTTGACCGCATTGACCAGTTGCGCGTTCATCCACCACTCGCCCTTGTCGAGCGGCTTGCCGACCTTGGCGAGCTGCCCTGCATAGCGCAGTTTCTGCGCGGCCTGCTTGTTGGCGAAGGCGGTACCGGCCGCGACGGTCAGGCCCGAATAGTTCGCCCAGCTATCGGGATAGCCGACGCCGACGTTCATCGACTTCACCTTTGCGAGCGCCTCCTGCTTGGTGTCGTCGGCGAGCAGTTCGTTGGCCTCGACCCGCTTGGCGAAGGCCGCCTTGATCGCGTCGACCATTTGCTGGACCTGCGCCTTGGCCGAGGCGGGGAAGAATTTGGCGGTGTAGAGTTGGCCCAGCGCGTCGCCGAGATTGGCGTTGAGAGCGGCGATGGCACGCTTGTCGCGCGGGCGCTGCTGCTCGGTGCCCTGCAACTGCTTGCCATAAAAAGCGAAGCGCAGGTCATCGAGCTTGCTGCCGAGCACTTCGGCGTTCTGGTTGATGCGGTGAAAGGCCAGCCAGTCCTTCCAAACGTCGAGCGGCTCGCTGGCGACGAGCGCAGACAACTTCGAAATCGAATCCGAATGATAGGCATCGAACTTTGCCTGATCGCCAAGCTGCGCGGCGGTGAAAAAAGCAGGCCAGTCGAGCCCTGGAGCCTTCGCGGCGAAGTCTGCCGGGGTCCAGATTTCCTTGCCCTTGGTCCAGTCGTCGCTTTCCTCGCGGCTTGCATGAGCGGCGGCGATCTTCATTTCCAGGGCATAGATGCGCGCCGCCTTGGCGGCGGCATCAGGATCACCCGCAGCGGTCAGCAGATCCGCGATATAAGTCTGATAGGCCGTGCGGTGCGCCGCCATTTTGGCATCGGCATCGAGATAATACGATCGCTCCGGCATCCCCAGCCCGCCCTGGAGAATGTACGGCATCACCTCGCCCCCGACGAGCGCCTGGGTCACGAACACGCCGAACAGGTTCTCGGTCGCGAAGTTGGTGTTGTTGAGCGGATCGACGTCGGCGCGGATCGTCGCCCCGATGGCGCTGGCCAACGCTTTCTTGTCGGCAATCGCGGCAATCGCGTCGAGTTCTGGCCTGATCGGGACCATCCCGGCGGCATCGATCGCCGAGGTATCAAGGAACGCCTGGTAATAGGCCTTGACCCGCGCGGCATCGCTGCCGGCTTCGGGTTCGGACTTCACGATCTCTCCGATCAGTGTCTCAAGGTTCTTCTCGGTGGCCTGGTCGGCAATGAAGAACCCGCCGATGCTGGAACGGTCGGCGGGAATCTCGGCGGTCTTCATCCACCCGCCATTGGCATAACCGTAGAAGTCGTCCCCCGGCTTGACCGTCTTGTCCATCGCTGCCGTCGCGATCCCGATGCCGGTACCCGGGGTGACCTGCGCGGTCGGATCGGAACCCGGCATCTGGCAGGCGATCGGCCCGGCCAGCGCGGTGGCAGCGAGCAGCACGGCGGCGAGCAGGGTCTTGCGGTTCATGGTGATTCTCCCGATGTCGACGCGGCGCGCGCGCACGGACTTAGCTGCACCTAGAGAGCGGTTGCCGATGTAACAATTGTATTTGGTCGATCGGGTTCCGCAGCTGGTGTAACGGCGCGCGGGCCCGAGGTGTATGCATCTGACATTTGTAGTCGCTTGCTTATGTCTGGAGGAACGTCGAACAAGTCGCTATTGGGGCGATCGATCACGTCCCGACCGCAACCCATTGTCCAAACGGAGGTCGCCATGACCGAACTTGCAGGCCGGATCGCCCTTGTCACCGGAGCATCGCGCGGCATTGGCGAAGCGGCGGCGCGGTCGCTGGCGGCGCAGGGTGCCCGGGTGATCGTTACCGATCTTGCCGATACCTCTGCCTTGGCCGAAGAGCTGGGCGGGTTGGCCCGGGTCCAGAATGTCTGCGACGAGCAGGGCTGGATCGAGACCATGGCATTTGCCCGCGAAAGCGCTGGCGGGCTCGATATCCTGGTCAACAACGCCGGACTGTTCATGATCAAGCCCGTCACCGAAACCACCCTCGAAGATTGGCGAAGACTGCACAGTGTCAACGTCGAGGGGGTGTTTCTGGGCTGCAAGCACGCCATTCCGCTGCTTGCCGAGCGCGCCCAGCAATGGGCCGGGGGAGCCTCGATCATCAACCTGTCGTCCATCGCGGGGCTCGTCGGCAGCGCGCTGGTAAGCTGTTACAACGCTTCGAAGGGCGCGGTGCGGTTATTCACCAAGGGCGTGGCGATGGAGGTCGCGCCGATGAAAATCCGCTGCAACTCGGTCCACCCCGGGATCATCGAGACCGACATGGGCCGCGACCTGGTGTCGCGTTTCGCGGCGGCAAACGGCGCCGGCGAAAACGACGCGCGCGCCAATTTGTCGGACCTGCATGCCCTGGGTCACTTCGGCGTGCCGCAGAACATCGCCGACGCCATCACTTTTCTGGCGTCGGATCGCGCCGCGTTCATGACCGGATCCGAAATGGTCGTCGATGGCGGCTGGACAGCGACCTAGGCTTCCTCTCGCCAGCATGGAGGTGTGCGCCAATCACCCCAAGCGCCCGAACGCCCCCTCGCCCGCATAGCGCGCCGATCCGCCCAGCTCTTCCTCGATCCGGATCAGCTGGTTGTATTTCGCCAGCCGGTCCGAACGGGCGAGCGAACCGGTCTTGATCTGGCCGCAGTTGGTGGCGACCGCAAGGTCGGCAATCGTCGCGTCCTCGGTCTCGCCCGAGCGGTGCGACATGACCGCGGTGTAGCCGGCGCGCTGGGCGATGCTCACCGCCTCCAGCGTTTCGGTCAGCGTGCCGATCTGGTTGACCTTGACCAGCAGCGAGTTCGCCAGTCCCTCGCCGATCCCCATCCGCAATCGCCTGGGATTGGTGACGAACAAATCGTCGCCGACCAACTGGATGCCCTTACGCTTTGAATTTGGGGGCCCAAGCTTGTCGGTGAGCGCTTTCCAGCCGACGAAATCGTCTTCGCTCATCCCGTCTTCGATCGAGCGGATCGGATATTCGTCGCACAGCGCGGCGAGATAGTCGGCCATCGCCTCGGGGCTGAGGCTCAGCCCCTCGCCCGAGATCTCGTACTTGCCGTCGCGGAAGAATTCCGTCGCGGCACAGTCGAGCGCCAGCACGACCTCGCTGCCCGGCTTGAACCCGGCCTGTTCGATCGAGGCCATGATGAAATCGAGCGCGGAACGGGTGCTGGCGAGATTGGGCGCAAAACCGCCCTCGTCGCCAACCGCGGTCGCCAGGCCTTTCTGGTGGAGGCCTTTTTTCAGCGTATGGAATATTTCCGCGCCCCACCGCACCGCTTCGGCGATGCTCGGCGCGCCGACCGGCATGACCATGAATTCCTGGATGTCGATCGGGTTGTCGGCGTGCTCCCCGCCGTTGATGATGTTCATCATCGGCACCGGCAGAACGTGCGCCGAAACCCCACCGATATAGCTGTAAAGCGGCAGGCCACGCGCCGCCGCCGCCGCCTTGGCCACCGCCAGGCTGACCCCGAGGATCGCATTGGCGCCCAGCCGCGCCTTGTTGTCGGTGCCGTCGAGCTCAATCATGGCAAGGTCGATGTCGCGCTGGTCCTCGGCGTCGAGACCCAGGATCGTGTCCGAAATCTCGCCGTTGACCGCGACCAGTGCTTTGGTCACCCCCTTGCCCAGATAGCGCGCCGCATCGCCGTCGCGCAGCTCCACCGCCTCGTGCGCCCCGGTCGAGGCGCCCGATGGAACCGCCGCGCGGCCCAGGCTGCCGTCCTCGAGCAGCACATCGACCTCGACCGTCGGATTGCCCCGGCTATCGAGGATTTCGCGGGCGTGAATGTCGATGATCGCGGTCATGCGGAGCGGCTCCTGAATTGGACGTAATTGGGCTGCGCGCGCCCTATCGGCCGGAACCATGCCCGGCAAGCCGCGTTCAGGGTCGCAACAGTCGGGCATTGGCAGTTGCTCGGACCGGACCGGAAGGCTGCTCTTTGCCGTCACCGGAATTTGCCGCTATCATGGCTTCGGCTGCCGCCACGCACCGGATGCCCCCTTACAGGGAAAAGGAATTTCAAATGGCCGATACCTTCGACACTTCCAGTTCGTCTTCCAAGCCGCGCGAGACCGCTGCTGCGGCGTCTGCAACCGGAGCGAACGGAACCAGCTCGACCGCCCCGCGCGCCGAGGCACGGACCCGCTTCAACGCTGCGATCGACGAGGCCAAGGCCGGCGTCGAAGCGCTCAGGACCGAGGCGGTTCAGCGCACCAGCGCCTATCGCGCCAAGGCAACCGCCAAGGTTGAGGAGGGCACCGCCGATTGGGTCGGCGAAGCCAAGGCCATGGGCGAAGACGCCAAGGTCCGCGGCGCCAAGCTCGCACAGGACGGCAAGAGCCGCGCCAGCGATGGCCTTGCCGCTTTGGGCCGAACCGTTTCGGACAACGCCGGACTGATCGACGACAAGCTTGGCGCGCAGTACGGCGATTATGCCCGCACCGCCGCCCGGACGATGCAGGAAGCCGCCGCCAAGCTCGAGGCGAAGGATTTCAGCGAACTTGGCGATGACGCGCGCGAGTTCGTCCGCAACAGCCCGGGTGCGGCAATCGGAATCGCCGCCGTGGCCGGTTTCTTCATCGCCAAGTTGTTCAGGGGCTCGAACGATTGAACCGGTTCGTCCGGATAGTAGTTTGTTGACAGGTCGGACGCGGGGCATCCCAGTGAATCATCATGGCTGAGCCCGAGAACCCGGTTCAGGCGGACGCCCCGCTGAGGCGGGACCCCGTGACCGACCCGTTGCCAGACCATACGCCCAGCCCGGGCGAGGCCGCAGCGGCGATTGCCGAAAACAGTGGCCTCGGCTCGCTGGCAGGCGATCTGCGCGAACTGGCCGACGACGCGCAAACGCTGGTCGAGGCCGAATTGGCCTATCAGTCGGCACGGGCGGCCTATGCGTGGAACCGCGGTAGGGGGATTGCGATTTGGCTGATCGTGGCGGCGATGGCTGGCTTTTTCACTGCGGTTGCGCTGGTGGTCGGGCTGCTGCTCGCGCTGGTTCCCTACATCGGCGTCTGGGGCGCTCTTTTTTTGGTCGCGACCGCGCTTGCCCTGGTTGCAATGTTCGCGCTGCTGCGGGCCTTGGGGAAATTCAAGCGTATGCGGATGACGCTGCTGGCAAAAAACCCGCTCCGGCCGCCTGCCGCTAATGTCCCTGCCCCGCTGCCTGAGGCACCCGCACCATGAAGCGCGCAGCCGACGAACAGCGCCTCGCCGAATTTCGCGGATTGCGGGAAGATGCCTGGCGGATCGTCAAGGACGACCTCACCCGGCTCCAGTCGGATCTTGAAGATCGCGGAATCGGTGAGCGGATCAAGGACCGCATCGGCGAGGAAGCCCACGATGTCTGGGACGCGACCCGTGAGATAGCCTTCGAAAACAAGGGCATCGTTGCGGGCACCGTGGCCGCGCTGGTCGGGTGGCTACTGCGTGGTCCGATCGTCGCGGCTTTCACCGCGTTGTTCGGCCCGGGATTATTCGGCGACCCCGACAAGTCTGGCCGACACGATGATAGCGAGCAGGCGGAACAGGATGCGTCTGAAACCGTCCTTCGGGACAAAGGAGATATCCCGTGAGCGAATCGACCAAGGCTTCGGCCTCGAACGACGACGACGCCGCCACCAAGGCCAAACGGATCAAGGACAAGATTGCCGCGTCCAGCGCGCGCAACAGCGGCAAGGCGCCGCAGCGTCATGATGCGACATCGAAGCAGGCGCGCGAGGGCGCGGACGATCGCAATTTCTTCGCCCGCGCGCTCGATGATCATCCGCTGGCGTTGCTGGCGGGCGGCGTGGTGCTTGGCGCGGTTGCAGCAAGCCTTATCCCCGCCTCGTTCGTCCGCAAGATGGGAAGCCGCGCGTTCGGCATGGCCGCGCTGGCGGGCGAGATGAGCGCGCTTTACGGCGGCAAGGCACTGGAAAAGGGCAGCCAGGCCGCTCGTGCCGGGCAGGACCGGCTTGAAGATCTGGGCGAAAGTGCAGCCGATTACAGCGCCGATGCGCGAGCCCGGGCGATCGAACTGGGTACGCTGGCGGCGCGCCGCGCTCTCGATCTGGCGTCCGATGCCGCCAGCAACGCGCGCGACACCGGCGGCGGACTGGCCAGGCGGCTGGGCGAACTGGCTGATCGCGCCAAACGCTGACTATCTGACACCCCGTAGTGGTACGAAGCCTTGCAGCGGAGCAGCATTGCTGTAACGCGCGCGGCTTCGTCACGCCCTTTTACGGGGCCAGAACAGGGTCGAAAATGCAGAAGCTGCACCTCGTGATGGGCGGGCGGGTCAAGGATCCGCGCGGCCTCGAATTTGTCGATCTGGAGAAGATGGATCTCGTCGGGGTCTATCCCGATTTCGCCTCGGCCGAGGATGCCTGGCGCGGCAACGCCCAGCGCACGGTAGACGACGCCGAGATGAAATACGTGATCGTCCACCTCCATCGCATGCTGGAACCGGACGAGACTGCGGCAGATTGACGGCGATAAGCGCCTGACCGGTGGTGGGCAGGCAGCCAGAACCCAGATCGCCCGCCCAGAGCGCCCGAATAAAAAAAGTGCCGCCGGAGCGATCCGGCGGCCTTTTTCGTATCAGCAACAACGGCAGGCGCGCTGCCGCTTGTCTCAGATAAATTCGATCTTCTCGACCACATAGAACCGATCACCCGAAGGCACGGTCACTTCGATTTCGTCATCCACCTTGCGCCCGATCAGCGCGCGGCCGAGCGGCGAGTTGTAGCTGATCCGCCCGACCTTGGCATCGGCCTCGGTCATGCCGACGATCTGGTAGCGAACCGGTTTTTCCTTGTCGTCGAGCAGCGTCACGGTCGCGCCGAACACGATCCGGTCGCCCGAGAGCGACGCAGGATCGATGATCTGCGAGCGGCTGACCTTGTCCTCAATATCGGAGATCGACATTTCGACCTGACCCTGGCGTTCCTTGGCCGCATGATACTCGGCGTTCTCGGACAGGTCGCCATGCGCGCGCGCCTCCTCGATCGCCTCGACGATCAGGGGCCGCTCCTCGCGCAGCGCCTTGAGTTCGCGGATCAGCTGCTCATAGCCTTCCGCCAGCATCGGCATCCGCTCGGTACTAGCCATCGCTCATCCGCCTTTCATCGTCGCTTCCGCATCCCGCAGACCTGCGGGAAACAAGACACCTTCACCGTCCGCAGCCCAAGGGCATCCGGACCGGAATCAGTCCTGTCATCGATGTCGGAAGCGCACCTGTTTCACCCGTAATAGTCCTGAAGCGAGCGCACTTCAAGTTGAGCGGTGCGAAGCGCCTCGATAGCCAGCGCGGCGGCGTCGGATGCGGCGGCGGTGGTGAACGAGGGCACCCGGCCATGCTGCGCCGAGGCGCGGATAGACGCCGAATCGCGGTGGCTCTGCCAACCCTCGGTGGTGTTGAAGATCAACGCTACTCCGCCGTCGATAATCCGGTCGACGATGTGCGGGCGACCTTCGGCGACCTTGTTGATCCGCTCGATCCGGACCCCCGCGTCGGAGAGATAGCGCGCGGTTCCGCCGGTCGCCATGATGGTGAAGCCGAGCCGCTCGAGCCGCTGGACGGCGGGCAGGATCACTGGCTTGTCGCTGTCCTTGACCGAAACGAACACAACCCCGCTGGTCGGCAGCAGCATGCCCGCGCCCAGCTGCGCCTTGGCGAAAGCGACCGGGAAGGTGGCATCGATACCCATCACTTCGCCGGTCGACTTCATCTCCGGGCTCAGCACCGGATCGACCCCGGGGAACCGCGCGAACGGAAACACCGCTTCCTTGACCGCCATGTAAGGAATGTCGCGCTTGATCGTCGGCAGATCGGAAATCTTTTCGCCCGCCATGATACGTGCCGCGTACTTGGCGATCGGCTGCCCGATAGCCTTGGCGACGAACGGCACCGTCCGGCTGGCGCGCGGGTTGACCTCGATCAGATAGACCTCGTGGTCCTTGATCGCGAACTGGATGTTCATCAGCCCGCGCACGTTCAGCGCCCTGGCCAGCAGCACCGCCTGACGCTCCATCTCCGCGACGGTTTCAGGCGCGAGGCTGTAGGGCGGCAGGGTGCAGGCGCTGTCGCCCGAATGGATCCCGGCCTCCTCGATATGCTGCATGACCCCGGCGATGACGACATGCTCGCCATCGGCCAGCGCATCGACATCGCACTCGATCGCATCGCGCAGATAACGGTCGATCAGCACCGGAGAATCGCCCGACACGTCGACCGCGGTGGCGATATAGGCATCGAGCTGGGCCTGGCTGTCGACGATTTCCATGGCCCGCCCGCCCAGCACGTAACTGGGCCGGATCAACACCGGATACCCGATCCGCGCCGCCACCGCGACCGCCTCGTCGCGGCTGCGCGCCATGCCGTTTTCGGGCTGTTTCAGCTTCAGTTTGTTGACCAGCTTGGCGAAGCGTTCGCGGTCCTCGGCCAGATCGATCATGTCGGGCGAAGTGCCGAGGATCGGGATGCCGGCATCCTCCAGCGCCTGCGCCAGCTTGAGCGGGGTTTGCCCGCCGAACTGGACGATCACGCCGACCAGCTCGCCGCGCGATTTCTCGACGTCCAGCAGCTCGAGCACATCCTCGGCGGTCAGCGGCTCGAAATAGAGCCGGTCGGAGGTGTCGTAATCGGTGCTGACGGTCTCGGGGTTGCAGTTGACCATGATGGTCTCGAAACCCGCCTCTTCAAGCGCGAAGCAGGCATGGACGCAGCAGTAATCGAACTCGATCCCCTGCCCGATCCGGTTGGGCCCACCGCCCAGAATCACGATCTTGCGCCGGTCGGAAGGGGCGGCCTCGTTTTCAGGCTCTCCGAACATCGGAGCTTCATAGGTGGAGTACATGTAGGGCGTGATCGCCTCGAACTCGGCGGCGCAGCTGTCGATCCGCTTGTACACCGGGCGGACGCCCAGGCTGTGGCGCAGCGCGCGCACCTCGGCCTCGCTGGTCGCCCCGGCCATCGCCTTGATCGCATCGTGAAGCAGGCCGGAACGCCGCGCCTGGGTTTCGGCCAGCCCGCCCGCCACTCCGACCGAGCGCACCGTCAGCGTGGCGAGGCGCTTGTCCGAAAAGCCCATCGCTTTCAGCCGCCGCAGCCCCGCCGCGTCGCGCGGGATGCCATTGGTGGTGATTTCCGCTTCCTCGGCGATGATCTCTGCGATCTGGCGCAGGAACCACGGATCGTAGCTGGTGACCGCGTGGACATCCTCGACCGAGAACCCCTCGCGGAACGCCTGGCCCACTACCAGCAGCCGGTCGGGCGTGGCGCGGCTCAGCGCGGCGTTGATCGCATCGCGTTCGGCGCCCTCGAGTTCCACCATCCGGTTGAAGCCATCCAGCCCGGTTTCAAGACCGCGCAGCGCCTTCTGGAGACTTTCCTTGAAGTTGCGCCCGATCGCCATAACCTCGCCAACCGATTTCATCGCAGTCGAAAGCAGCGGCTCGGCCCCCTTGAACTTCTCGAAGGCGAACCGGGGGATCTTGGTGACGACATAATCGATGCTGGGCTCGAACGCCGCGGGAGTCGCGCCGGTGATGTCGTTGGTGATCTCGTCGAGCGTGTAACCCACCGCCAGCTTGGCCGCGACCTTGGCAATCGGAAAGCCCGTGGCCTTGCTCGCCAGCGCGGAGCTGCGTGAAACGCGCGGGTTCATCTCGATCACGATCAGCCGGCCGTCCTTCGGGTTGACTGCGAACTGTACGTTGGAACCACCTGTTTCGACACCGATTTCGCGCAGGCAAGCAATGCTCGCGTTGCGCATGATCTGGTATTCCTTGTCGGTCAGCGTCAGTGCCGGGGCGACCGTGATCGAATCGCCGGTATGGACCCCCATCGGATCGACGTTCTCGATCGCGCAGACGATGATCGCGTTGTCCTTGCGGTCGCGCACCACCTCCATCTCGAACTCTTTCCAGCCGAGCAGCGATTCCTCGATCAGCACTTCGCTAGTCGGGCTGGCGTCGATGCCGGAGCGCACGATGTGGAGGAATTCCTCGCGGTTGTAAGCGATCCCGCCGCCCGTCCCGCCAAGCGTGAAGCTGGGGCGGATGATCGAGGGAAGCCCGGTGCGCGCCAGCACTTCGAGCGCCTCGGCCTCGGTATGGGCAATGCCGGAACGGGCGGATTCGAGGCCGATCCTGGTCATCGCCTCGCGGAATTTGAGGCGGTCCTCGGCCTTGTCGATCGCCTCGGCATCGGCCCCGATCATGATGCAGCCGTATTTCGCCAGCGTACCGGCGCGGTCGAGCGCCAGCGCGGTGTTGAGCGCGGTCTGCCCGCCCATCGTCGGCAGGACCGCGTCCGGACGCTCCTTCTCGATGATCTTGGCGACGATCTCGGGCGTGATCGGCTCGATATAGGTCGCGTCAGCAAATTCGGGATCGGTCATGATCGTCGCCGGGTTCGAATTGACCAGAACGATGCGATAGCCCTCCTCTTTCAGCGCCTTGATCGCCTGCGTGCCCGAATAATCGAACTCGCAGGCCTGGCCGATTATGATCGGCCCGGCGCCTATGACGAGGATGGATGAGATGTCGGTGCGTTTGGGCATTTGACTAATGCGCTTTCATTGCATGCGGCTGATCGACCTGTGGGTTGAATGAACGGCGGATCGGCCTCACCCCACCATTCCCACAAACCGCTCGAACAGGTAAAAACTGTCCTGCGGTCCCGGGCTCGCCTCAGGGTGATATTGCACCCCGAACGCCCGCTTGCCGGTCAGCGCGATGCCGCAGTTGGAGCCGTCGAACAGCGAGACGTGGGTTTCTTCCACACCCTCGGGCAAAGTCGCGCCGTCCACCGAGAAGCCGTGGTTCATACTGGTAATCTCGACCACGCCGTCGGCCTTGCGCAGTACCGGGTGGTTCGCCCCGCGGTGGCCCTGGTGCATCTTGGTCGTCTGCGCGCCCGCTGCCAGCCCAAGCAACTGGTGGCCGAGGCAGATGCCGAACAGCGGGACGTCGCGCTCCAGCAGGCCCTGGATCACTGGGACGGCATAGCTGGCGGTTGCCGCCGGGTCGCCGGGGCCGTTGGAGAGGAATACGCCTGCGGGTTCGAGCGCGAGGATCGTGTCGAGCGAGGTTTCGGCTGGCACAACAGTCACTTGCGCCCCGGCTTTCACCAGACTGCGGAAGATGTTGTCCTTCGCGCCATAGTCGATCGCGACCACGTGCGGGCGCGTATCGCGTGGGCTGCGGGCATAGCCTTTGCCAAGCCGCCAGATGCCACCCTCCCACGCCTCGTCGCCCGTCCGGCTGACGATGCGGGCGAGGTCCATGCCTTCCAGTCCGGGCCAGTCCTGCGCCAGCTTCAACAGCGCGGGCACATCGAACTTCCCGTCGGGCGCGTGGGCGATCACCGCGTTGGGTGCGCCGGTCAGCCGGATCCGCCGGGTCAGGGCGCGGGTGTCGAGCCCGGCCAGCCCGATCTTGCCGCGCGCCGCCAGCCATTCGCCGAAGCCCTGCTGGCTGCGGAAGTTGCTCGGCGCGGTCACGTCCTCGCGCACCACGCAGCCGACCGCGCCCTCTACCGCCGCCTCGACGTCCTCCGCATTGGTGCCCACGTTGCCGATGTGCGGGAAGGTGAAGGTGACGATCTGCGCGGCATAGGAGGGATCGGTCATCACCTCCTGATAGCCGGTCATGGCGGTGTTGAAGCACACTTCGCCGACCGCCTGGCCGACTTTGCCGAACCCCCGGCCCCACGCCACGCTGCCATCGGAAAGGACCAGCACGCCGGTCGCGCCCTGAGGTTGCGGCGCGCGGGGGTATACGGGGTCGGCCATGAGGGAAGGCGCTCCGGGTGCAGGTATGACGGCGATGTCGCTAAGGCGCGGCGGCTAGACCTCGCCGCTCTCTTGGTCAAGTCCGGGCCGGTCGAGTCTGGCGGCACCGCGAATTTAAGGTTAGGCTGTCGTCACCGCCAATTCTTCCGGCGAACCCACAGGAAACCGCCAAACATGATCCGCGACTCGCTCAAGGCCGCGCAAGTGGCGGCCATGAAAGGTGGCGACAAGCCGCGCCTCGCTGCCGTCCGCCTGATCCTCGCCAAGCTGAAAGACCGCGATATCGAGCTGCGGACCGGCACATCCCCGGCCGACGACGACGTAACCGTGGTCGAAGTGCTCCAGAAAATGGCCAAGCAGCGCCGCGAATCGATTGCGCTTTACCGGCAGGGCGGGCGCGATGAGCTGGCGGCAGTCGAAGAGGCCGAACTGGCGGTGATCGACGATTTTCTCCCCGCACAGCTCGATGAGGCGGCGACCACCGCCGCGATCCAGTCGATCAAGGCCGAATTGGGTGCGACCAGCCTCAAGGACATGGGCAAGGTCATGGCCGAACTCAAAGCGCGCCATGGCCAGAGCCTCGATATGAGCAAGGCGAGCGCGCTGGTGAGAGCGGCGCTGGCTTGACCATGTTCACGCCTTAGCTGATGGGCGCCTGAGTGGCCCTCACCCCGCAATGGCTGGACGAACTGCGTGCGCGCGTGTCGCTGTCGGGCGTCATCGGGCGGACCACGCGGCTGACCAAGGCCGGGCGCGAGTTCAAGGCCTGCTGCCCGTTTCACACCGAGAAATCGCCAAGCTTTTACGTCAACGACGACAAGGGGTTTTACCACTGCTTCGGCTGCGGTGTGCACGGCGATGTGATCCGCTGGATGACCGATCAGCGCGGGCTGGCGTTCATGGACGCGGTGCGCGAGCTGGCCGGCGAGGCGGGCATGGAACTGCCCGCGATGGACCCCAAGGCTGCCGAGAAGGCCGAGCGTGCAGCAACGCTGGGTGACGTCACGGCAGCAGCGCAGGCATGGTTCTTCGATCAATTGCGCGGGTCCGGCGGCGCAGCGGCGCGGCGGTATCTCGACGGGCGGGGCTTTCCCACGCCGGTGATCGAGCGGTTCGGCTTCGGCTTCGCGCCCGAGGGGCGACAGGCGTTGCGCGAAGGTTTGCGCCAGTTTTCCGATGAACTGCTGATAGAGGCGGGGCTGCGGATCGTCGTAGAGGGCAAAGACCCCTACGACCGGTTCCGCAACCGGCTGATGCTGCCGATCCGCAATCCACGTGGCGGGATCGTGGGTTTCGGCGGGCGAATACTCGACGGTTCCGCACCCGATGCGCCCAAATACCTGAATTCGCCCGATACTCCCCTGTTCGACAAGGGCCGCACGCTTTACAATCTGGACAAGGCCGGGCCGCCCGCGCGCAAGTCTGGCCGGATGGTGGTGGTCGAAGGCTATATGGACGTGGTCGCGCTGGCGGCGTCGGGGATCGAGGAAGTGGTCGCCCCGCTCGGCACCGCGCTGACCGAGGCGCAGATCGAACTGCTGTGGCGGGTCTGCGAGACCCCGGTGCTGTGTTTCGATGGCGACGCGGCCGGGCAGCGCGCCGCAAACCGCGCGATGTTGCGCGCGCTCCCGCTGCTACGCCCGGCACACAGCCTGGCGATCTGCCGCTTGCCCGCCGGGCTCGATCCGGACGATCTGGTCAAGGCTCGTGGCAGCGCCGCCATGCTCGAACTGCTGGGCGGCGCGCGGCCGCTGGTCGAGGTGCTGTGGGAGGCCGAGCGCGATGCCGTCCCGCTGGTCACGCCGGAGGACAAGGCGGGGCTCAAGGCGCGGTTGCTTGCCCACGTCGAGACGATCGGCGACCAGGATGTGCGCGCGCTTTATCGCCGCGAATTGACCGAGCGATTCTCCGCATTCGCCTATCCGCCGCGCGCTCCGTTCGTGCGCGGCACCGCGCAGCGCCGCCCGCCGCCCGGAAAACTTGCGCCCGGCAAACTTGCGCCCGAAGCGGCGCGCACCCTGCACCGGGTCAGCAGTCCCGGCGATACCAAGCTGCTCGCCGCCGTGCTTGCGGGGCTGATCCGCTATCCCGCCGCGATCGCCCGCCACGGCGATGCGCTGGGCAGCCTGCGCCCGGCCGAGCCGCGCCTGGCCATGCTGTTGGACACGTTGCTTGAGGTGGGCGACGCCCCTGAAGCGGGCGATAGGGGTGTACCGCTTGAAAGCGCCGCGCTCGCCTCCATATTGGTCTCACGCGGGTTGAGCGCACCCGTTCCAGACGACTATGCGAAATTTCCCCACGCCTTCCTGGCGCGGACCATCGACCCGGTGGAAGGCGAGGAAAAGCTGGCTCAGGCGGTCGATCATCTGGTCGGCCGAACTGCGCTAGAAACCGCGCTCGATGCCATAACCGAACGCTTTGCGCTCGATCCCGAGGGAGCGATTGCCGAGCAGGCACGTTTGCGTAACAGAAAACTGGCTTCCGAAGACGACATGATGCAAAGGGCGACCGCGCGAGCGGCACCGGAAAGCGCTCCCCAGGACGCACACGAACACGAGCGAAACGAATAACATGGCCGATGATACCAATGAATCCGGCGACGCGCCGCTGATCGACCTCAACGAAGCTTCGATCAAGAAGCTGATCGCGCGCGCCAAGCGCCGCGGGGTCATCACGATGGACGAGCTCAATGAGGCTCTGCCGCAGGATCAAATGTCCGCCGACCAGATCGAGGACATCATGGCCGCGATCTCCGAAATGGGGGTCAACATCGTCGAGACCGACGAGGACGCGGTCGATCCCGAGGAAAAGGAACCCGACGAGCCCGAAGACACGGATGGTGTCGGCGAGCGCCCGGATCTGGTCAAGAAAAAGGAAATCATCGAGCGCACCGACGATCCGGTGCGAATGTATCTGCGCGAGATGGGCGCGGTCGAGCTGCTCAGCCGCGAGGGCGAAATCGCCATCGCGAAGCGGATCGAGGCCGGGCGCGACACGATGATCCTGGGGCTGTGCGAAAGCCCGATCACCTTCCACGCGATCATCCAGTGGTCCGAAGCGCTCAACAACGCCGAAATGCAGCTGCGCGAGATTCTCGATCTGGATGCGATGCTTTCCAAGGAGCCGGCCCCCGAGGCGCTGACCGAGGAAGCTGCCGAGGACGACAGCGCCGAAATTTCCGAAAAGACTGCCGGCCCCTCCTACAAGGAGGAAGAGGAGGTTGCAGAAGAGCCCGAGGCCGATTCCGATGAGGACGAGGACGGCGTTGAGCGCCGCGCCCGCCGCCCGGTCGAGGAAGAGGAGGAAGACAACACCCTCAGCCTCGCGCAGATGGAAGCGCAGCTGAAGCCCGCCGCGCTCGAAAAATTCGCGCTGATCACCTCGCTGTTCAAGAAGTTCGAGAAGATCCAGAGCGACCGGCTCATCGCCATGGGCGCGGGCAACACCTTTTCGCCGACCCGCGAGAAGAATTATCAGGCCCTGCGCGAGGAACTGACCGCGCAGGTTGAAAGCGTGCAGTTCCATGCCGCCAAGATCGAGTATCTGGTCGACAATCTTTATGCCTTCAATCGCCGCCTGACCGCGCTGGGCGGGCAGATGCTGCGGCTGGCCGAGCGTCACAAGGTCAACCGCAAGGACTTTCTCGACCAGTATGTCGGGCGCGAGCTAGACGATGCGTGGCTGCAGGAAATGGCCGGGCGCGACAAGAAATGGGCCGCGTTTGCGGGCGGCGAGGCCGAACCGGTCGAGCGCATCCGCGCCGAAATCGCCGACATCGCCGCCGCCACCGGCATGTCGCTCCCCGAGTTCCGGCGGATCGTCAACATGGTCCAGAAGGGCGAGCGCGAGGCGCGCATCGCCAAGAAGGAAATGGTCGAGGCGAACCTGCGTCTGGTGATCTCGATCGCCAAAAAGTACACCAACCGTGGCCTGCAATTCCTTGATCTCATTCAGGAAGGCAACATCGGGCTGATGAAGGCGGTCGACAAGTTCGAGTATCGCCGCGGCTACAAGTTCAGCACTTACGCCACCTGGTGGATCAGGCAGGCGATCACCCGCAGCATCGCCGATCAGGCCCGCACGATCCGCATCCCGGTCCACAT
>JBBSKI010000015.1:0-29281 GCA_038256425.1 Sphingomonadales bacterium | reverse complement strand
GCGGAACCAGAACCCGATGAGAAGGTAGCTCGCCAGCCCCACCCCTTCCCAGCCGAAGAACATCTGGACCAGGTTGTCGGCGGTCACCAGCATCAGCATCGCGAAGGTGAACAGGCTGAGATAGGCGAAGAACCGCGGCTGATCCGGGTCCTCGTCCATGTAGCCCCAGCTGTAGAGGTGGACGAGCGCCGAGACTGTGGTAACGACCACGAGCATGACCGCGGTCAGCGCATCGACCCGCAGCGCCCAGTCAAATTGCAGCGAGCCCGAGCGGACCCATTCGAGCACCGGGACGACGGTCGGCTCCGCGCTGCCCGCGACATAGCTCAGGAAGATCGGCCACGACAGGATCGCCGAGGCGAACAGCGCGCCGGTGGTGAGCAACTTGACCGCCGTGTTGCCCAGCGCGCGATTGCCCAGCCCGCCAACGATCGCGGCGGCCAGCGGCAGGAAGACGATAAGGATGATCGGGTTCAAGAAATCACCCTTTCATCCGGGTGACGTCGTCGACCGCGATCGAGCCGCGTCCGCGGAAGTAGATCACCAGGATCGCCAGGCCGATCGCCGCTTCGCCCGCCGCCACGGTCAGGACGAACATGGCGAAGACCTGGCCGGTCAGATCACCGAGGAAGGCGCTGAACGCAACGAGATTGAGGTTCACCGCGAGCAGGATCAGCTCGATCGCCATCAGGATCACGATCACGTTCTTGCGGTTGAGGAAAATTCCCAGCACGCCCAGCACGAACAGGATCGAGCTGACCACGACATAGTGTTCGACGCCGATCACAGCGACACCCCCTCGCCCACACCCGGCTGGGTGTTGCGGGTTGCATCCTGCGGGCGGCGAGCAATCTGCGCGCTGACGTTCTGGCGCAGGGCACTGCTGCGCTGGCGATGGGTCAGCACGATTGCGCCGATCATCGCCACCAGCAGGATGATCCCCGCCGCCTCGAACAGGAACAGATAGCGGCTATACAGCAGCGCGCCGATCGCCGCGGTGTTGCTTGCCGAAGAACCGTCGGCGGCGAGATTGTCCACCGCCAGCGAAGCCGCACCGACTGTTTGCGACGGCAGGGCCAGCCCGCCCGCCTGATAGGCGCCCAGCCCTAGCACCAGTTCGGCCACCAGCACCAGCGCCAGCGCCACGCCCAGCGGGAAGTTGCGGACGAACCCGGCACGCATCTCGGCGAAATCGATGTCGAGCATCATCACCACGAACAGGAACAACACCGCGACCGCGCCGACATAAACGATCACCAGCAGCATCGCGATGAACTCCGCGCCGACCAGCACCATCAGCCCGGCCGCGTTGAAAAACGCGGTGATCAGCCACAGCACCGAATGAACCGGGTTGCGGCTGAGGATCGTGAACGATCCCGCCGCGAGCAGCAGCCCGGCAAACAGATAGAAGGTGGCGACCTGGATTGTCATTGCGCGCGCGGCCTAGCGATACGGAGCATCGGCTTCAAGGTTCGCGGCCAGTGCCCGCTCCCACTTGTCCCCGTTGGCGAGCAGTTTGGTCTTGTCGTAGAGCAGTTCCTCGCGGGTCTCCGTGGCATATTCGAAGTTCGGCCCCTCGACGATCGCATCGACCGGGCAGGCTTCCTGGCAAAATCCGCAGAAGATGCACTTGGTCATGTCGAGGTCGTAGCGGGTGGTGCGGCGGCTGCCGTCGTCCCTCGGCTCGGACTCGATGGTGATCGCCTGCGCCGGACAGACCGCCTCGCACAGCTTGCACGCAATGCAGCGCTCCTCGCCATTGGGATAGCGCCGCAAGGCGTGCTCACCGCGAAACCGCGGGCTCAGCGGGTTCTTCTCGAACGGATAGTTGATCGTCGCCTTGGACTTGAAGAAGTACTGGAGTGTCAGCCAGTGCGCCTTGAGAAACTCCCACAAGGTGAAGGATTTTATAAGTTGGGCGACGGTCATCCGTACCTCGTAAACATCAGATATCCGCTCACCAGCACCACGAAACCCAGCGAAACCGGCAGGAAAATCTTCCACCCCAGCCGCATCAGCTGGTCATAGCGATAGCGCGGGACGGTCGCCTTCACCCAGCTGAAGATGAAGAAGAAGAACCCGATCTTGAGGAACAGCCAGATCCAGCCGGGGAGCAGGTAGAGCGGTGCCCAGTCAAGCGGGGGCAGGTAGCCGCCGAAGAACAGCACCGCGTTGAGCGTGCACATCAGCAACACGTTGGCATATTCGCCCAGCCAGTAGAGCGCGAAGCTCATCGACGAGTATTCGGTCTGGTATCCGGCGACCAGCTCGCTCTCGGCCTCGGTCAGGTCGAACGGCGCGCGCGCGGTTTCTGCCATGCCGCTGATCAGGAACATCACCCACATCGGGAACAGCAGCGGGTTGGCGACGAAACCGTTGATGATCCAGACGTGGCTGACCTGCGCCTGGATGATGCCGTTAAGGTTGAACGTGCCGGCCCACAGCACCACGCAGATCAGGATGAAGCCGATCGAGACTTCGTAGGAGATCATCTGAGCAGCGGCGCGCATCGCACTGAAAAACGGGTATTTCGAATTCGACGACCAGCCCGCGATGACCACCCCGTAAACCCCCAGGCTGGAGACCGCGAGCACGTACAACAGCCCGACGTTGAGATCGGCGAGGATCGCGCCCGAATTGAACGGGATCACCGCCCAGGCCAGCAGCGCGACGGTAAAGGTGATGATCGGGGCGATCAGGAACAGCCCCTTGTTGGCCGCCGTGGGGACGATGGTTTCCTGCAGGAACACCTTTAGCCCATCGGCGAACGACTGGAGCAGGCCCCACGGGCCGACCACGTTGGGCCCACGCCGCAACGCCATCGCCGCCCAGATCTTGCGATCGGCATAGATCACCATCGCGACCGCCAGCATCAGCGGCAGCGCGATCAGCAGGATCCCCGCGATGGTCGCGCCCAGCCAGGCGGCTTCATACGACCACCCGAACCAGGATTGGAATGCGGAGGTCATTCCGCCGCCTCCGCAAAATCCGCGCCGTGGAGCAGTTCGGCCGAGCAGCGCTGCATCGTCGGGCTGGCCCGGCAGATGGCGTTGGTCAGGTAATGGTCCGCAATCGGAGCGCCGATCTGGCCGCTTGCCTTCACATCGCCCGGTTCAGGAAGCGCACCAAAATCGACCAGCCCCTCGCGGCCCAGCGCCGGAACCTCTGCCACCATCGCGCTGCGCAGTTCGGCGAAGCTGTCGAACCCGACATTCACCTGCAATGCATCGGCCAGCGCCCGCAAAATAGTCCAGTCCTCGCGCGCGTCGCCCGGCGCGAAGACGGCCTTTTCGGCGAACTGAACCCGGCCCTCGGTGTTGACGAAAGTGCCCGCCTTTTCGGTCCAGGCCGCGCCGGGCAGGATGATATCCGCCGCATGCGCACCCTTGTCGCCGTGGTGGCCGATATAGACCTTCAGGCTGTCGCCGAACGCCGACCAGTCGACCTCGTCCGCGCCCAGCGCCAGTACCACTTTCGGCGCGGCCTTGGCGATGTCCGCGATCCCGCCCTTTTGCGCAAAGCCGAGCATCAGCCCGCCCATGCGGCTCGCGGCCATGTGCAGTACGTTGAAGCCGTTCCAGCCGTCCTTGACGACGCCCCACTCGCCCGCCAGCGCCAGCAGCGGCCCGAGCGCACCCCTGGCCAGCCCGCCGCCGCCCAGCACGATGGCCGGGCGCTCCGCGCTTGCCATGGCGTCACCGACATAGGCCGGCAGATCGCCCAGCATCGCCGCGTCGTCGCCGAGGAACTCGGCCGGGTAGGTCGTTTCCCAGTGCGGCCCGACCACGAACACCTTGGCCCCGCGCTTGGCTGCCTTGCGCAGCCGCACGTTGACCAGCGCCGCTTCGGCACGCACCTGGCTGCCGACGATCAGGATCGCATCGGCCTCCTCGATCCCTGCGAAAGTCGAACCGAACGCCACTGCGGCAAGGTTCGACGTATCGTAAGCCAGCCCGGTCTGGCGCCCTTCGAGCAGGCTCGATCCGAGCGCGCCCAACAGCTTCCTGGCTGCGAACATCGTTTCGCAATCGACCAGATCGCCCGCAATCGCGGCGATGCTCGCGCCCGGATTCGTGTTGGCGATAACGCCAAAAGCCTCGTCCCAGCTTGCCGCAGACAGCTTGCCCGCGTTTTCTCCGGTTTTTGGGCGAATCCACGGCTGGTCGAGCCGCCGCCGGGTAAGCCCGTCGACGCAGTGCCGCGCCTTGTCGGAGAGCCACTCCTCGTTCACGTCGTCGTTGATGCGCGGCAGGATGCGCAGCACCTCGCGGCCCCGGCTGTCGATCCGGATGTTCGCGCCGACCGCGTCGGACACGTCGATGCTCAGCGTCTTGCGCAGTTCCCACGGGCGCGCTTCGAACGCATAGGGCTTGGCGGTCAGCGCGCCGACCGGGCACAGATCGACCACGTTGGCCGACAGTTCGTGGCTCACCGCTTTCTCGAGATAGCTGGTGATCTGCATGGACTCGCCGCGATAGAGCGCGCCGATCTCGTCCACCCCGGCCACTTCCTCGCTGAACCGCACGCAGCGGGTGCAGTGGATGCAGCGGGTCATGATCGTCTTGATCAGCGGCCCCATGTATTTTTCGGTGACCGCACGCTTGTTCTCGTCGTAGCGGCTGGCGCCCCGGCCATAGGCCACCGCCTGGTCCTGCAGGTCGCACTCGCCGCCCTGGTCGCAGATCGGGCAATCGAGCGGATGATTGATGAGCAGGAACTCCATCACCCCCTCGCGCGCCTTGCGGACCATCTGACTGTCGGTGCGGATCGCCTGGCCCTCCGCGGCGGGCAGCGCGCACGACGCCTGCGGCTTGGGCGGCCCGGGTGAGACCTCGACCAGGCACATCCGGCAATTGCCCGCGATGGACAGGCGCTCGTGATAGCAGAACCGCGGGATTTCCTTCCCCGCCAGCTCGCACGCCTGGAGCACGGTGGCGCCTGCGGGAACTTCGATTTCGGTGCCGTCGACGGTGACTTTAGGCATTAGCGCACCACGATCTTTGTGATTGTGTGCAGGCCCTTTTTGCCTGTCACCTTCGACTTCATTCGAACTCCTCCGGGCAGCCCGTCGGCCAGACGTTTCTGAATCCAAGCCGCCAAAGTCTCAATTCGAGGTTCGGCGATCATTGCCTCCAATGAACGGGTGGAATTGCCGCGCATGAAATTCCCGCACTCGTAAAGATAGGGCTCAAATCGCTCGACTGTGCCGTTTGGATGAACGACCTCTTTGAAAACCTGAAAGCTCACTCCGCCGCCTCCCGCACGTCCTGCGCTTCCGCGATCCGGCGCTCGATTTCGGGCCTGAAATGCTTGATCAGGCCCTGGATCGGCCAGGCGGCGGCATCGCCCAGCGCGCAGATGGTGTGGCCTTCGACCTGCTTGGTGACTTCGTACAGCATGTCGATCTCGGACACGTCGGCCTCGCCGGTGCGCAGGCGTTCCATCACGCGCCACATCCAGCCGGTGCCCTCGCGGCACGGGGTGCACTGGCCGCAGGATTCGTGCTTGTAGAAGTAGGACAGGCGGCTGATCGCGCGGACGATGTCGGTCGACTTGTCCATGACGATGATCGCGGCCGTACCGAGGCCCGATCCGACTGCTTTGAGCCCGTCGAAATCCATCGGACAGTCGATGATCTCGTGCGCCGGGACCAGCGGGACCGAGGAGCCGCCGGGGATCACCGCGAGCAGATTGTCCCATCCCCCCCGAATGCCGCCACAATGCGTCTCGATCAGTTCGCGGAAGGTGACGCTCATCGCCTCCTCGACCACGCAGGGCTTTTCGACATGGCCGCTGATCTGGAACAGTTTCGTGCCGGTATTATTGGGACGGCCGATCCCGGCGAACCACGCCCCGCCGCGCCGCAGGATCGCCGGCGCGACCGCGATGCTCTCGACGTTGTTGACCGTGGTCGGGCAGCCATATAGCCCCGCGCCCGCCGGGAACGGGGGTTTGAGGCGCGGCTGGCCCTTCTTGCCCTCAAGGCTTTCGATCATCGCGGTCTCTTCGCCGCAGATGTAGGCGCCCGCGCCGCGATGGACGAACACGTCGAAATCGTAGCCCGAACCGCAAGCGTTGCGGCCGATCAGCCCGGCCTCATAGGCTTCCGCGACGGCGGCGAACATGACCTCGGCCTCGCGGATATACTCGCCGCGGATATAGATGTAGGCGGCGCGCGCGCGTATCGCGAAGCCCGCGACCAGAGCGCCTTCGATCAGCTTGTGCGGATCGTGGCGGAGGATTTCGCGGTCCTTGCAGCTGCCCGGCTCGCTCTCGTCGGCGTTGATGACGAGGAAGCTGGGGCGTTCGGGCTTGGGCTCCTTGGGCATGAAGCTCCACTTCATGCCGGTCGGGAACCCAGCCCCGCCGCGCCCGCGCAGGCCGGAATCCTTGATTTCCTGGATGATCGCATCCTGACCCCGGCTGAGCAGGGCTTTCGTATCGTCCCAGTCCCCGCGCGCCTGCGCAGCCTTCAGCCCCCACGGCTGATAGCCATAGAGGTTGGTGAAGATGCGGTCCTTATCGTGGAGACTCATGTGGTCGCCCCAAGATGTTCGCGTGGAGGCGCAAAGGCGCGGAGAAGGGAAAGAGATTGCCCTCGCAAAGGCGCAAAGGCGCAAAGAGGTTGCGCGGGTCGCAGACCATTAGACTCACTTGCGAAGGACCCACTATCGCCTTTGAAAACGGCTTGGCGGCGACCGAAACGCCCTTGCGCCTTTGCGCCTTTGCGAGCGCAAGAAAATTTCTGCCCATCGGCGCCCCTGGATGAGAAAATGGTCATCACCACTCCCCCCGGTAATCGTGGTTCGCGTCGACCATCTCGCGCAAGCTCGTCGGCCCGCCGAGCGGTTCGACGGTGTGCCGCCCCGGCGCCTGGGTGCCCGGCTTGGGCTTGCCGCCGACAGCCAGCCCATCGAGGATCTTGTCGAAGGTTGCCGCGGTCAGATCCTCGAAATTGTCGTCGTTGATCTGGACCATCGGCGCGCTGGCGCAGTTACCCATGCATTCGACCTCGGTCAGCGTCCACAGCCCGTCGGCTGACACATGCCCTTTCTTCATCCCGCGTGCGGCGCAGGCCGCCAGGATGTCGTCCGAGCCGCGCAGCATGCACGGCGTGGTCCCGCAGACCTGCACGTGGAAGCGACCGACTGGGGCGAGGTTGTACATCGTATAGAAGCTGGCGACCTCGAGCACACGGATCGCGGGCATCCCGAGTTCGCCCGCGATGAATTCGATCACCGGGATCGGCAGCCAGCCCTGTGTGTTCGTCTCCGCCCCGACCTGCCGCTGGGCGAGGTCGAGCAGCGGCATCACCGCCGAACGCTGCCGCCCCGGCGGATAACGCGCGATGATTTTCTGGGACTCGGCGGCGTTGGCCACGGTCCACGCGAAATCGCCCCAACGCGCGCGCAGTTCGGGGGTGTCGGGAGCGGGGGCGCGGTCAGCCACGATTGCGACCCCCACCGGTCGTAGTTTCGGTGGAAGCCGGCATAAAGGGAGTGATTTTCGGGTTCACCGGTCGCACTCCCCGAACACGACGTCGATCGCACCGATAATCGCGGTCACATCGGGCAGCATGTGGCCCTTGGCCATGAAATCCATCGCCTGGAGGTGGCTGAACGCGGTCGGGCGGATCTTGCAGCGATAGGGCTTGTTGCTGCCGTCGGCGACCAGATAGACCCCGAACTCGCCCTTGGGGCTTTCGGTGGCGACGTAGACTTCGCCCGCCGGAACATGGAAGCCTTCGGTATACAGCTTGAAGTGGTGGATCAGTGCTTCCATCGACTGCTTCATCTCGGCGCGCTTGGGCGGCACGATCTTGCGGTCGTCGCTGGCGATCGGTCCTTCGGGCATATCGCGCAGGCACTGCTTCATGATTTTGGCCGACTGGCGGACTTCCTCGACCCGAACCATGAACCGGTCATAGCAATCGCCGCGCGTGCCGACCGGGACTTCGAAATCCATCCGGTCATACACGTCGTAGGGCTGGCTCTTGCGCAGGTCCCAGGCGATCCCAGAACCCCGGATCATCGGGCCGGAAAAGCCCCAGGCGACCGCGTCTGCCTTGCTGACCGTGGCGATATCGACGTTGCGTTGCTTGAAGATGCGGTTGTCGACCACCAGGCTCATCGCATCGTCGAACAGGCGCGGCAGCCGGGTGTCGAGCCAGTCGGCGATATCGGTCAGCAGTTTGAGCGGCACGTCCTGATGGACCCCGCCGGGGCGGAACCACGCCATGTGCATCCGCGCGCCCGATGCGCGCTCGAAGAAGTTGAGGCAGTCCTCGCGGATTTCGAACATCCACAGGTTCGGCGTCATCGCGCCGACATCCATCACGTGGCTGCCCAGATTGAGCATGTGGTTGCAGATGCGGGTCAGCTCGGCGAACAGCACCCGCAGATACTGCGCGCGGATCGGCACTTCGAGATTGAGCAGCTTCTCGATGGCCAGAACATAGGAATGCTCCATGCACAGCGGCGAGCAATAATCCAGCCGGTCGAAATAGGGCAGCGCCTGAAGATAGGTCTTGTGCTCGATTAGCTTCTCGGTGCCGCGATGGAGCAGCCCGACATGGCAATCGATCCGCTCGATGATCTCGCCATCCAGCTCCATCACCATCCGCAACACGCCATGCGCGGCGGGATGCTGCGGGCCAAAATTGATCGTGTAGTTGGCAATCGCCTCGTCACCGGTGGTGGGCGAGGATTCGAGCTGGAGGGCGGTCATGCCTCGTCCTCCTTCTTCGCGCGCGGCTTGCGCGACGGGCGGGCCTCGGTCGGTTCCGGAGCGTCGGGCGCTTGCACCTTCGACTTGCGAACCGGAGACTTCTTCGCTGCCAGCTTGTTGGCGGGTTCGCCCGCGCCGGTGTCGGCCGTGGTCTCGGTGGTCTTGGGAATATCGACAGTCGCGGGGCCCTTGGTATCGGGCGTCGTCGCCACGGGCGCTGGCGCAGGCGACGGCTTTTGCGCCTTCTCGTCGCCGGGCAGCACGTAGTCGGCGCCTTCCCACGGGCTCATGAAATCGAAGGTGCGCAGGTCCTGCGCCAGCTCAACCGGCTCATAGACCACGCGCTTGTCTTCTTCCGAATAGCGCAGCTCGACATAGCCGGTGAGCGGGAAGTCCTTGCGGAACGGGTGGCCCTGAAAGCCATAGTCGGTGAGGATGCGGCGCAGGTCCGGGTGGCCGGCGAACAATACGCCGTACATGTCGAACACCTCGCGCTCGAGCCAGCCGGCGACCGGCCACAGCCCGGTGACGGTCGGCACCGCGGTCGCCTCGTCGGTCCGGCACTTGGCGATGATCCGGTGGTTCTTCGTCAGGCTGAGCAGCATGTAGACGACTTCGAAGCGCTCAGGCCGCGAGGGGTAATCGGTCCCGGCGATCTCCACCAACTGTTGGTATTCGTAATCGTCGCGCAGAGTGCGGAGGCTTTCGACGATGCTGTCGCGTGCCAGGGTGAGGACGATTTCGCCGTATTCCTCGCGCGAATCGAGCACGGCATCGCCGAGCGCCCCGGTCAGGCGCGCGAGCACGCCCTCGCTGGAGGCGAACCGGGGGGCGGAGTGGAGCACGGTTGCCATCGGATTAGCGCTCGATCGTCCCGACCCGGCGGATTTTGCGCTGGAGCTGCATTACGCCATAAAGCAGCGCCTCGGCGGTCGGCGGGCAACCGGGGACGTAGATATCGACCGGCACGATCCGGTCGCAGCCGCGCACGACGCTGTACGAATAGTGGTAATATCCGCCGCCGTTGGCGCAGCTCCCCATGCTGATCACATACTTGGGGTCCGACATCTGATCGTAGACCTTGCGCAGCGCGGGGGCCATCTTGTTGCACAGCGTGCCCGCCACGATCATCACGTCGGACTGGCGCGGGCTGGCGCGCGGGGCGACGCCGAACCGCTCCATATCGTAGCGCGGCATGTTGACGTGGATCATCTCGACCGCGCAGCACGCGAGGCCGAACGTCATCCACCACAGGCTGCCGGTGCGCGCCCACTGGAACAGGTCTTCGGTCGAGGTGACGAGGAAGCCCTTGTCATGGACCTCGGCGTTCACATCGGCCACGAATTCCTGGTCAGGCGCGCGCAGCGGGGTGCCGTCGACATTCACCAGTCCCGGCTTTTGCGCGTTGGCGGCGGTGATTGCCGCATTGGCGCTGATAATGGCCGCGTTTGCGGCAGTGATGGCCGCGTTGCTCATTCCCAGTCCAACGCTCCCTTCTTCCAGGCATAAGCGAAGCCGACGATCAGCTCGAACAGGAAGACCATCATCGTGATCCAGCCGGGCCAGCCGGTAACGTCGAGGCTGACCGCCCACGGAAACAGGAACGCGGCCTCGAGATCGAAAATGATGAACAGGATCGCGACGAGGTAGAACCGCACGTCGAACTGGCTGCGCGGGTCCTCGAACGCGGGGAAGCCGCACTCGTATTCGCTGAGCTTGTCGGCGCTGGGGTTATGCGCGCCGGTCAGCCGCGCGACCCCCATCGGGAGGAACACGAACAGCGCCGAAATCCCCAGCGCAACGCCAAGGAAGATCAGGACGGCAAGGTATTGCGACAGGTCGACCATTTGGCCTCTAGAAGTGGGCTGAATCGCGATTGTTGCGGTTGCGAAGCGCCCTAGTCCCGGCGCTGGCGAGGCGCAAGGCGGGAAACCCCCGAAACCCCCGATCAGTATTTGTGCGGCTACTTCAGCCCCTGCGCGATCGTCCGCAGGATCGCCTTGCCATAGGGCGGGCGGATACCGGCCAGCTTGGTCACGTCGAATTTCGTCTGCCGGAAGACCGATCGGGCGTGGCTGAAGGTCTTGAAGCCCTCGTGGCCATGATAGCTGCCCATCCCCGACGGGCCGACTCCGCCGAACGGCAGATCGTCCATCGAAACGTGGAACATCACGTCGTTGACCGTCACCCCGCCCGAAGCGGTGCGGGTCAGCACCTGCTCCTGCTCGGCCTTGTCCTCGCCGAAATAGTACAATCCCAGCGGGTGATCGTGGGCGTTGATGTAATCGATCGCCTCACCGATCTGGCGATAGGTCTTCACCGGCAGGACGGGACCGAAAATCTCGTCCTGCATCGCCTTCATCCCGTCATCGACGTTGCGCAGCAGGGTCAGCGGCAGCTTGTTGAGGTTGGCGGCGGAAAAATCCTCGCCCGCCGGGTTGATCTCGATCGCCTCGGCCCCCTTGGCCACCGCGTCCGCAACCAGCCCCTTGAGCCGGTCGCGGTGGCGGGCGTTGATGACGGCGGTGTGATCGTCGTTGGCAAGCAGGGTGGGATACATCGCGCTGACCTGATCCTTTAGCGCGGCGATCGTCCGGGCTTCCAGTTCCTCGGGGACCAGCAGGTAATCGGGGGCGAGGCAGATCTGCCCGGAGTTCATCATCTTGCCGATCGCGATCCGTCCGGCCGCCCGCTCGATGTCGGCGCTGCGGCCCAGGATCACCGGCGACTTTCCGCCCAGCTCCAGCGTCACCGGGACGAGGTTGTCGGCGGCGGCGTGGAGCACGTGCTTGCCGATCGAGGTGGCCCCGGTGAACAGCAGATGGTCGAACGGGAGCGCGCAGAATTCCGCGCCGACTTCGGGCCCGCCGAGAACCGTGGCGACTTCCTCCTCGGCGAAATATTTCGCGAACAGTTCGGCCATCGTCTCGGAGGTGCGTTCGGTAAATTCGCTGGGCTTGATCATCGCCCGATTGCCCGCGGCGAATGCCTGCGCCAGCGGGCCCATCGTCAGACCGACGGGGAAATTCCACGGGCTGACGATCCCGATGACCCCCTTGGGCTCATAGCGCAGCTCGGCCCGCGCGCCGAGCAGGTTGAGCGGAAAGTTGGCGCGGCGCTTTTCCGGTTTCGCCCATTTGCTCAGGTTCTTGAGGCAATAGCTGGCGAGGCCGACCCCGGCGACGATATCGCTCATCATCGACATTTCGCGACTGCGGTTGCCGAAGTCGGCACTCATCGCGGCGACCAGCGCGTCGGCATTGTCCTTGAGCAGCGTCTTGAGCCGTTCGAGCCGGTCGCGGCGGACCGACAATGGCTCGGGCCGCGCGGCCACGAACGCCGCGCGCTGGGCTTCGAGAATCTGCAGCATGGCCGTTGACTTGGACGGTGCGACAATTTTGGTTTCGGCGTTCATACGGTCTCCCCGGGCGCACCTTACTTACAGACCTGACAACAGCGCAACCATCCATCCGGCCAGGGCCAGCGCGGAGCCAAGCGGCAGGGCGGTCTGCGCGCCGATCTTGCGCCCCGCGACGAGCAACGCCACCGCCGCCGCCAGCGCAATCATGCTGCCGCCGAGCAGGGTGCTGACCACCCCCACCGGCCCGATCCACAACCCGATTGCGCCGAGCAGCTTGGCGTCGCCCCCGCCAAGACCTTCGCGCCCGCGTAATTGGCGATAGGCCAGCGCGACCAGCCACAGCCCGGAAAAACCCAGCGCGCCGCCCGCGAGCACTTCGAACAGCAGTCCTGTCGTGGCGCCATAGAGCCACAGCCCGTGCGCCAGCCCACTGATCGCCAGCAGCGCGGTGAGCCGGTTGGGCAGCCAGAAATGGCGCAGGTCGAGCAGCCCCAGCAACAGCAGTTGCCAGCCCAGCAGCGCCGCCCAGATCATCGCCACGCCGTCAGCCAGCGCCAGCGCCGAGACGGCTCCCACCAGCGCCCCGCCAGCCTCCGCAGCGAACTGCCACCGATCGATTTGCGCGCCGCAGCGGCGACATTTCCCGCGCTGAAGTGCGAACGAGACCAGCGGCACCAGCTCGCCCACCCCCAGCCGCGCGCCGCACGAATCGCAGGCCGACCGCCCCCGCACCACTGAGCGCCCCTCGGGCATCCGCACCAGCGCCGCGCCGATAAAGCTGCCGATCAGCGCGCCCAGTATGCCGCCACCCATGACAACCAGCCACGCCGGAACCGCAATGATGATACTAGCGCTCACCGCGCACCGGCCGGTTTGCCTTTGCCGCAGTGCAGCAGTAAGGAAGCGCACACCTCATTCTTGAGCCGCTAGCAGAGAAAGCGACCGTCGCCATGTCCCAGTTCGCCCCCCAGTTCTCGGCCAAGTTCTCGGCTGCCGATCCGATCGTCGTCCTGTCCTATGCCCGCACCCCGATGGGCGGGATGCAGGGCGCGCTGGCCGATGTTTCCGCGACCGATCTGGGCGCCACTGCGGTTCGCGCCGCGGTCGAGCGGGCCGGGGTCGATGGTGCGGCGATCGACCGGATCTACATGGGCTGCGTCCTGCCCGCCGGGCTCGGCCAGGCCCCGGCGCGCCAGGCCGCGATCAAGGCCGGATTGCCCAAGTCGGTCCAGGCCACCACGGTCAACAAGGTCTGCGGGTCGGGCATGCAGACCGTCATCATGGGCGCCGAGGCGCTTGCCAGCGGATCGGCCGACCTCGTGGTGGCGGGCGGCATGGAGAGCATGACCAACGCACCGTACATCCTCAAGAAGCACCGCTCGGGCGCGCGGATCGGCCACGATACCGCCTATGACCACATGTTCCTCGACGGGCTGGAAGACGCCTACGAGGCGGGCCGGGCGATGGGCACCTTCGCGCAGGACACCGCCAACGAATACCAGCTGACCCGCGCCGCGCAGGATGAGTATTCGATCGAATCGCTGCGCCGTGCGCAGGCCGCGATCGGATCGGGTGCGTTTGCCGACGAGATCGCCGCGGTGACGGTCAAGAGCCGCTCGGGCGAGACCGTGGTCGATACCGACGAGGCCCCCGGCAAGGGCCGGCCCGACAAGATCCCCGGCCTCAAGCCCGCGTTCGCCAAGGACGGAACGATCACCGCCGCCACCTCCAGCTCGATCTCCGACGGGGCCGCTGCCGTGGTCCTGACCCGCCAGAGCGAGGCCGACCGCATCGGCGCCACGCCGGTCGCGCGGATCGTGGCGATGGCGGCGCACGCGCAGGAGCCCAAGGATTTCACCACCGCTCCGGTCGGCGCGATCGCCAAGCTGCTCGATTCCGCCGGTTGGACCATCGCCGATGTCGACCTGTTCGAGGTCAACGAGGCGTTCGCCTGCGTCGCGATGTTCGCGATGCACGATCTCGGCATCCCGCATGACAAGATCAACGTCAACGGCGGCGCCACCGCGCTGGGCCACCCGATCGGGGCGAGCGGCACGCGGATCGTGGTCACGCTGATCAACGCGCTGAAAATGCAGGGGAAAAAGCGCGGCGTAGCCAGCCTGTGCATCGGTGGCGGCGAGGCTACGGCGCTGGCGATCGAACTGGTCTGAACCGGTTGGCCAAAGCCCAGGCCGCGTGATAGCCTGCCGGTCTCGCCAATCGGGAGAAATCCAGAATGAACAAGCTGATCCTGCTAGTCGGCATCGCCGCTCTGGCATCGTGCTCGGGCAAGGAGTCTGCCGCCGAAGAGACCGCCGCCGCCGGAGCCTCTTCGTCCGAAACCGCCGCTGCCCCTGCGCCTGCGATAGCACCGGGCAGCTATGACGTGAGCTATCCGGACGGCACCAAGGGCGTCGATACGCTGATGGCCGACGGAAGCTATGTCTCGCGTGACAGCGCCGACAAGGTGACCGACAAGGGCAAATGGGCCGTCAAGGACGGCAAGACCTGCTTCACCGCCGAAGGCAAGGCCGAGGAGTGCTTTGCCGTAAGCGCTCCCGCTGCAGATGGCAGCTTCACCGGAACCGGCGCGGACGGCGCGGTCGTCCAGGTCAAGCCGCACTCCAAGATGTAATGTTCGAGATGTGATAGCCTGACGGATTGCGCTTGCGCGATCCGTCTCAGGGCTTCCCGTCGCCCCAGATCGCCTGCTGCGAAATCCAGCCCTTGTGGCCGGTCACGTCGAGCTTGCACCAGCCCTCGCGGCAATCGCCGAGCCGCCCGACGACGCCCGGCTCGGCGAGCCACATCAGCTTTCCCCCGCCCGGCTTATCGCGGATTTCGGCATTGTTGGCCACCACGAGCGCGCCGCGCGCGCGGCTGAGAAAGCGCGCCAGGATCCAGCCTTGGGCACCATCCGGGTCCTCGACCAGCCGCCAGCCCTCATGCAATCGCACCACCTTCAAGGGCAATCCGTCGCGGCGATAGACCCACCGGATCGCGTAATCGCGCGCCGGGCCGACCCGCATATTGACCTTGTCTGCGGTTAAAGTCGCCCAATAGGGGGGGGCGTCCTGCGCCTGCGCGGTGGCGGGCAACGCCAGCACCACGGCGGCCAGTCCGCACAGCAGATTTTTCGACACCATCCGCGCGTCCTAGCGCCTCGAATCGGCCATGCAAAGCGCGCGCGCTTGACCGTGCGGGGACAACCGGCCTAGCGCTGCCAACCAGATGCCCAGCCACCCTGACCGCGCCGATCCGATGGCCACTCGCCGCGTCGCCAGTCGCCGTGTAGGGGGCCGTCCGCGCGTTGCCGTCACCCGCCGCCTGCTCGCCCCGGTCGAGGCGCGTATGGCAGAACTGTTCGACGCCACATTCAACGCCGACGACCATGCCTTTTCGCGCGACGAACTGGCCGCCGCGATGGCCGACTGCGATGTGCTGGTCCCCACCGTCACCGACCGGATCGATGCCGCGCTGATCGAAGGCGCGGGCGAGCGGCTCAAGCTGATCGCCAATTTCGGCGCGGGGATCGAGCATATCGATCTTCACGCCGCGCGGGCGCGCAAGATCATGGTGACCAACACGCCCGGCGTATTCACCGACGATACCGCCGATATGACGATGGCGCTGATCCTCTCGGTCCCGCGCCGGTTTGCCGAAGGTGAGCGCGTGATCCGCGACGGCCAGTGGCAGGGCTGGACCCCTTCGGGAATGCTGGGCCACCGGATCGGCGGCAAGTTGCTCGGGATCGTCGGCATGGGACGGATCGGCCAGGCGGTGGCGCACCGCGCGCGCGCCTTCGGGCTCAGCGTCGCCTATCACAACCGCCACCGCCTGCCCGAGGCGCTGGAAAACATGCTCGGCGTGCGGTTTGCCCCCGATCTCGATGCCCTCGCCGCGGAAGCGGATATTTTGACCCTGCATTGCCCGGCCAGCCCGGAAACCCATCACCTGCTCGATGCCCGGCGGATCGCGCTGATGAAGCCCGATTCCTATGTGGTGAATACCGCGCGCGGCGAATTGATCGACGAGCCCGCGCTGATCGCCGCGCTGCAGGAAGGACGCATCGCCGGGGCCGGGCTCGATGTCTATGCGAAGGAACCGGCGGTCGATCCGCGCCTGTTCGACCTGCCCTGCGTCACCCTGCTACCCCATTTGGGCAGCGCGACGTTCGAGGGCCGCGAGGCTTCGGGCGAGCGGGTCATCGCCAATATCCGCTTCTGGGCCGACGGCCACCGCCCGCCCGATCAGGTGCTGGAGGGGTGGGCGTAGTTTTTCGCCTGCGCGCGTACCCGTCCCCCATTGCTCATCCCCGCACGCCCTGAGCTTGTCGAAGAGCTGCTTTTTCCTTAGGGGCGGCGCGCAAGAAAAGAACAGTGCTTTGACAAGCTCAGCACGAGCGGGGATGGGGAAGACGGAATGCGTGAAACGGTATTGCGCCTGCTGGCGGTTGTTTTGGCATTGCTCGCCTCCCCCGCCCTCGCCCAGGCCACCGATCCTGCGCTGCTCGATGCGGCCGACAGCGGCGATACCGCCTGGTTGCTGACCTCGTCGGCGCTGGTGCTGCTGATGGCCGCGCCGGGTCTGACGCTGTTCTACGGCGGACTGGTCCGCGCCAAGGGTTTCCTCGCCGTGCTGGTCCAGGTCGGGGCGATCGTCGCGGTGGCCTCGCTGTTGTGGGTCGCGGTCGGCTACAGCCTGGCCTTCGGCACGGTGTCGAGCGGCTGGCTGGGCGGCGGCAATGCGCTGATGCTGTCGGACCTTGGCAACATCCGCGAGGGGCTGACCGTGCCCGAGAGCGGTTTTGCGCTGTTCCAGTTGACCTTCGCGGCGATCACCCCCGCGCTGATGGTCGGCGCCTGGGTCGATCGCGCGCGGTTCGGCTGGGTGCTGGGGTTCTGCGCGCTGTGGGGCCTGATCGTCTATGCGCCGGTGGCGCACTGGATCTGGGGCGGCGGCTGGCTGGCGAGCCGGTTCGGCACGCTCGATTTCGCCGGCGGGATCGTCGTCCACACCACCGCCGGGGTTTCGGCGCTGGTCGCCGCGCTGCTGCTGGGCAAGCGCGCGGGCTTTCCCAAGGTGCTGATGCTGCCGCATAGCCCGGCGCTGACGATGGCGGGGGCGGGGCTGTTGTGGATGGGCTGGTTCGGCTTCAACGGCGGTTCGGCGCTGGCCGCCACCGACGATGCGGCTTCAGCGATCCTCAACACCCATATCGCCGCGAGCATGGCCGCGCTGACCTGGCTGGCGATCGAAAAATGGCAGGTCGGCAAACCGACCAGCGTGGGCTTTGCCACCGGCGCCATCGCGGGCCTCGCCACGGTGACCCCGGCGGCGGGATTCATCTCGCCCGGCGCGGCGATGCTGTTCGGAGTGGTCGCCTCGGGCGTCTGCTACGCCGCGATCCAGCTGGTCAAACAGCGCCTCAAGATCGACGACAGCCTCGACGTGTTCGCGGTCCACGGGGTGGGCGGGATGACCGGGGCGCTGCTGCTGGGGTTTTTCCTCCATCCGGCGCTGGGCGGCACCGGCTATGCCGAAGGCATGGCGATGCCCAGCCAGCTCGGGGCGCAGGCGCTGGGCATCGGCGTGGTCGCCCTGTGGAGCGCCATCGCCACCGCCATCGCCGCGCTGGCGGTCTCGCTGGTCCTGCCGATGCGGGTCAGCGAGGACGAGGAGCGCGAAGGGCTGGACATCACCAGCCACGGCGAACGCGCGTGGGAATTCGATTGATCGCTCTCCATCGGCAGGCGGCGTGACAGTGGCCTCGGGCGAGCCGGGTCTGGTCCGCTCGCTGTCGCTTGCCCACGCCACGCTTTACGGCCTGGGCGTCACGATCGGCGCGGGGATCTACGTGCTGGTCGGCGTTGCCGCCGGGCGCAGCGGGATCCACGCCCCGCTCGCATTCCTGCTTGGCGCGCTGATGATGACTTTCACGGCCGCCTCGTTCGCCGAACTGGGCACGCGGATGCCGTTCAGCGCCAGCGAAGCGGCTTATGTCGAGGCAGCCTTCGCCCGCCGCTGGCTGAGCATCGCCACGGGCCTGCTGGTGATCGCCACCGCACTGATCTCCGCTGCGACGATCAGTGCCGGCAGAGCAGGTTATCTGGGCGTGTTCGTGCCGCTCCCGGGGCCGTGGCTGATCGTCGCTGTCGTGATCGGGATGGGCCTGATTGCCTGCCTGGCGACCGCGCAGTCGATCGCAGTCGCCGGAGCCATGACCGTAATCGAAATCATTGGTCTCGTGCTGATCATCGGCGCGGGAGTGATCTGGCAGGACGGGGTCATCACCCGCCTCCCCGAAATCGTTCCGGGGGTGGGCGATTCGCTCGGTTGGATCGGAATCATGGGGACCACCCTGATCGCGGTGTTCGCCTACATCGGGTTCGAGCATCTGGTGAACATCGCCGAGGAAATGCGCGATCCGGGCCGGACGCTGCCCCGTGCCCTGTTCCTGACGCTGGGGCTGACCGCAGTGATATATGTCGCGGTTGTCTGGATCGCCGTCGCAGCGGTTCCCCCGGCCGAGCTCGCTGCATCACCGGCACCGCTGGCCTTGGTTTTCCAACGACTAACCGGACTGCCGCTGCGCACCATGAGTGCCATAGCAGTCGTGGCCACACTTAATGGCATCGTCGTCCACCTGATCATGATCGCGCGGATCGCCTATGGCATGGCGCGGCAGCGAAACCTGCCGCAAGTTCTCGGGCGGGTCGAGCGGCGGACCCGCACCCCGGTGATCGCGACCCTGATGGCGACAGCGCTGGTCCTGGTCTTGGCGCTGGCGGTCCCGCTGGTCGGCCTTGCCGATCTCGCCGCGCGCGGAACCCTCGCGGTATTCGTCCTGATCAACCTTGCCCTGATCAAGATTCACCGCGCGGGGGTTGCTCCCGGGCCCGACGTTTTCGTCGCCCCGCGATGGGTGCCCTATGCGGGGCTGACGGCCAGCCTGGTCCTGATCGTGCTCGACTTAATGGCTTAGGCCGGGTGCGCCTTAAGCCGCTTCCAGCGTCTCACTGGCCTTGAGCCAGGCTTCCTCGGCCCGCCCGATCTCGCTTCCCAAGGCCGCGCGTCGTCGCGCCAGTTCGCCCATCGACAGCGCCGCCAGTTCGCGCGGGGCGGA
Source organism: Sphingomonadales bacterium (assembly GCA_038256425.1). Taxonomy (GTDB): domain Bacteria; phylum Pseudomonadota; class Alphaproteobacteria; order Sphingomonadales; family Sphingomonadaceae; genus Novosphingobium. The sequence continues at coordinate 10,067 of JBBSKI010000015.1, read as the reverse complement.
GGCTGGTTCGAACATCGCCCGGTCGAGCGCCGAGGCCTGCGCCTGAAGCTTGGCCAGCGCCGCTTCGGTTTCGGCAATCGCCTTGCGGACCGCCGCCGCGCGCTCGCGTTCCTGCGCGGCGGCCTTGCGGTCCTTCTTAACCGGAGCGGCTTTTTCCCCCGATTTTGGCTGATTCCGGCCGAGGATGAAGTCGATGTATTCCTCCATGCTGCCCGGATAGTCGACCGCGGTGCCATCATCGACCAGCACCAGCCGGTCGGCGGTCAGCTCGACCATGTGGCGATCGTGGCTGACCAGGATTACCGCGCCCTGAAAATCGTTGAGCGCCTGGACCAGCGCCTCGCGCGCGTCGACATCGAGGTGGTTGGTCGGCTCATCCAGGATCAACAGGTGCGGTGCGTCGCGGGTGATCAGTGCCAGCGCCAGCCGTGCGCGCTCGCCGCCCGAAAGCTTGGCGACGCTGGTCGTGGCGCGGTGACCTGAAAAGCCGAAGCGCCCGAGCTGGCCGCGCACCGCGCCCGGGGTTGCCGTCGCTCCGCCCGCGGTCATCGCCCGGGTCATGTGTTCGAGCGGGGTCCCGTCGGTGCCGAGTTCCTCGACCTGATACTGGGTGAAATAGCCGACCCGCATCTTGCTGGAGGCCGCCATCGCCCCGTCCATCGGCGCAAGTTGCGCGGCCAGCAGGCGGGCCAGCGTGGTCTTGCCGTTGCCGTTGCGACCCAGCAGCGCGATCCGGTCGTCCGGGTCGATCCGCAAGTTGAGGCGCTGAAGCACCGGCTTTTCGTCGTAACCGACGGCGGCCAGATCGAGGGTGATCAGCGGCGGGCGCAGTTCGTCGGCATCGGGAAAATCGAACGACAGGCTGGGGTCTTCCATCAGCGCGGCGATCGGCTGCATCTTGGCGAGCATTTTCGCGCGCGACTGGGCCTGCTTGGCGGTCGAAGCCCGCGCGGAATTGCGCGCCACATAATCCTGCAAGCGCGCCCGCTGCGCATCCTGTGAGGCCTTGGCGGAGGCGAGCTGCGCGGCGCGTTCGGCCCGCTGGGTTTCGAAACTGTCATAGTCGCCCGCATAGAGCGAGAGTTTGCCGCCCTGGAGGTGGAGGATCGTATCCACCACGTTGTTGAGCAGGTCGCGCTCATGGCTGATGACCACCAGGGTGCCGGGATAGCCCTTCAGGAAGCTTTCCAGCCACAGCGTCGCTTCGAGATCGAGATGGTTGGAAGGTTCGTCGAGCAGCAGTACGTCGGGGGCGGAAAACAGCAGCGCGGCCAGCGCCACGCGCATTTTCCACCCGCCCGAGAAGGTATCCAGCGGCTCGCCCTGCATCGCCTCGTCGAAGCCCAGCCCGATCAGAATCCGCGCCGCGCGCGCCGGGGCACTGTAGGCATCGATCGCGAGCAGGCGTTCGTGAATGTCGCTCAGGCGGTCGGGATCGGTGACGGTTTCGGCGTCCGCAAGCAGCTTGGTGCGCTCTGTATCCGCCGCCAGCACCGTATCGAACGGGGTCAGCGGCCCGGTCGGCGCTTCCTGCGCGATGTAGCCCAGGCGGGTGCGGCGCGGCATGTCGACCGAGCCTTCATCGGGCTCGATCGCGCCGATCAGCACCTTCATCAGCGTGGATTTGCCCGCGCCGTTGCGGCCGATCAGGCCGACGCGGGCGCGCGGCGGGATCGTCGCCGAGGCGCGGTCGAGGATGGTGTGCCCGCCAAGGCGCACGGTGAGGGCGGAGATGGTGATCATGCGCGGGGCGCTTAGAGCGGATTGGGGAAAAAGGTAACCTCTCAATCCCCGCCCAGCTCACCCGCTCGTGCTGAGCCTGTCGAAGCACTGCTTTTTCTTCGTGGGTCTGGAGAAGTGGCTCGAAGGACAAGAACAGTGCTTCGACAAGCTCAGCACGAGCGGTTTTGGGATCGAGGTGTAAGACGCTCAGGCTGCCATCCCGCGCTCCACCGCCCGCCTCAGCGCGCTCGTGTAGGTTTCCGGGTCCTGCGCGCCGGGAATGAGAAAACGCCCGCCAACCACCATCGCCGGAACCCCGGTGATGTTGAGGTCCATCGCCTGCGTTTCTTCAGCGCGTACCAGTTCACCCAGCACCGGATCGTCGAATGCAATCTCCGCCTCGTAGGCGGGCAGGCCCACACCGGCGTAGATTTCGGTCAGCACCGCGCGGTCCGACACATCGCGGCGCTGCTGGAAATGCGCGTCGAACAGCGCCAGCTTGAGCCGGGTCTGCGCCTCGGCGCCGTGCCCGCGCAGGGTGTGAGCGAGCAGCTTGTGCGCGAGGAAGGTGTTCCACAGCCGCGCCGCCGGGGGCTCACCGGCCCCGCTATAGCGGAACGAATAGCCCGCAGCCTCGGCCATCTCGCTCATCCGCGAGCGGGCATCGGCGGCCTGCTGCGCGGTGCGGCCATATTTGCGCTGGAGGTGCGCGGCGCTGTCTTCACCCTCCGCCGCCATATCCGGGTTCAGCTCGAACGGCCGCCAGCGGATCTCGGCGGTTATTTCGCCCGCCAGCGTGTCCAGCGCGGTTTCGAGCTGCTTGTAACCTATGATGCACCACGGGCACATCACGTCCGACCAGATATCGATGGCCAGAATTGGACGAGGCTTCGCGCTCATTGCCCGAGCCACCAGGCGAGCAGGTGGTGGGCGACCGCGTGCGGCGGGGGGGCGATGAAGGCGCCATCCTCGCGCCCCTCGGCCTGGAACGCCATCGCCTCGACCACTTCGGCGCGGCTGAACCAGCGGGCTTCCTCGATTTCGGTCGCGTCGATGGTCAGCGCCGGGTCGTCGGCATGGCTGTGGCAGCCGATCATCAGCTGCGAAGGAAACGGCCACGGCTGGCTGGCGACATAGGACACATCGCGGACCCGCACCCCGGCCTCTTCGAAAATCTCGCGCGCGACTGCTTCTTCGATCGATTCGCCCGGTTCGACAAACCCGGCCAGCGCCGAGAAGCGCCGCGGCGGAAAGCGCGGCTGGCGGCCTAGCAATACGTTGCCGTCATGCTCGACCAGCATGATCGTAACCGGATCGACGCGCGGGAAGTGGTCTGCCCCGCAGGCTTCGCAGACCCTCTGCCACCCGCCCTTGGCCAGCTTCGTCCCCTGCCCGCAACGCGCGCAGAAGCGGTGCCGGGCGTGCCAGTCGACCAGGCTGCGCGCGGTGCCATAGATCGCGAGGTCATCGTGGCCCATGGTAGCAAGCGCCCGCCACAGCGCGGGATTGAATGGCGAGACATTGCCGTTCAGCTTGGGCGATACCTCGGCGCAACAGGCCTTCCCGCCGAGCAGGCCCAGAAACACCAGTTCGCTCGCCGGATCGGCATCGGCCAGGGTGCCCCAGCCAAGTCCGCCCTCGGGATCGATCGCCGGGTCGAGCCCATCGAGCACCAGCAACCGCGCGCGCCAGTCCATCAGCCGGCCAAGTGCCTCGGGATCGTTGCGGACATGGTCGGCGCGATCCAGCGACGCTCCGGCGAAGGCGATGCCCCCCGGATTTGCCCCGGGGCTCGTCATGCCGGTTGCATGGCCTTGAGATCGGCCAGCACCGCATCGGGAAACTCACGATGAACCGGATAGGCCTCGGACGGCATGTATTGCGTGAACAGGCCGCCACGAAATCCGCGCCTCAGATCGACCAATCCGATCGTGCCGGCCGCACCGCCCCAGCCAAATTGCCCCGCCGCATCGCCCAGGCCGACCCGTCCGCCCGCGCCAAAGCCGGATCCGTTGGCGAAGGTGCCCTTGGTATCGACGCCTTCGGGCAACAGGTTGCTGGTGCCAAGCCGCACCGCCGCCTCGCTCAGCACGCGCGTACCGTCCAGAGTGCCATAGCCGGCGAGCATCGCGAGGAAGCGGTCGTAATCGCGCGGGCTGCCGACCAGCCCCGCTCCGCCCATCGGGAATGGCGGCTTTTCAGCAAAGATCGAGGCTTTGGCGGGATCGATCGGGAACGGCGTCCCATTGAGGATGCCATAATTCGCGGTGAGGCGATTGGTCTCGCTCGCGGGCACCTGGAAAAAGGTGCTGTTCATCCCCAGCGGCTTGAAAATCCGGTCAGCGAGAAAGTCGTCGAAGCTTTGCCCCGAAGCGACCTCGATCACCCGCCCCAGCAGGTCGAGCCCGACCGAATAGCTCCACTGCGTGCCCGGCTCGTAAACCAGCGGCAACGCGGCGAGGCGATCCGCGAACAGTTCGAGGCTGGGCACCGCCGTCCCGCGCGACATTCCGGGGATAGGCAGCTTGGTGACCTGGCCGGGGACCACTCCGGCTGCTTCAAACGCCCCCTTGAGCGGCCCCTTCTGGACGATCGAATAGCCAAGCCCCGCGGTGTGGGTCAGCATGTGGCGGATCGTGATCGGGGTCTTGGCCGGGCGCAGATCGGTGATCGAGCCGTCCGGGGTCACCTGAACCTGCATCTGCGCGAATTTCGGCAGCAGGTCCGCAAGCGGCTGGTCGAGAAGCAACTTGCCCTCGTCGACCAGCAGCATCGTCGCCATGCCGGTGACCGGCTTGCTCATCGAATAGAGCCGATACAGGCTGTCGAGCCCCATCGCGTCGGGATCATCGAATGCTTCCAGCCCGCGCGCGATCGTGCCCGGCGCGCCGGCGCCAAGCCCCAGCGTAGCCAGCATCCCCGATACCTTGCGCTGCGTGACATAGCTTTCGACCATAGCCGCAACCGCAGGAAAGCGCGCTTCGAGCGCTTGCGAGGCGAATGCGAGACGCGGAGCGAACGCCGTCCCGGCGGCGAGCAAGGCGGAGCCGCGCAACAGCGAGCGGCGTGAAAGTGCGGCGGTGTTCAGGTTCATCCGTTGGGTTCCAATCTGCAATCGACCGGCCTTTTGCGGCGCGGGGAACGAATGGTCAATTACGACAATTCGCCAGTGGCACTGGAGTGTCAGGGAAACGATGTCGCGGCCACTGTCGACTGTCCGGGGGCATCGGGCTGCTTGATCAAGCGTGGTGATCTATCTATATAATACACATGCTCAATATCCTCTCGATCGTCATCGGCGTCGTCGCCCTCGTTCTGGCCATCCCCTCGGCGTTGCCCTTTCTCGGCTGGGGCAACTGGATCGTCCTCCCGATCGCCATGCTCGGCGCTGGCATCGGCGCGCTCTCCTCATCGAACGGCGGGCGCAATTTCTGCCTTGTCGTTCTGGTGATTGCGGTAATCCGGTTGAGCCTGGGCGGCGGCGTTTTCTAGATCGCTTGCCCTCGCCAGCCGGACGGCCTTGGCGAACAGCGTCGGCAGACCGGCAGAATCGAGACGGTCGAGCGGCCACCATTCGCCATCGAACGGTTCGCCCCCGATTGCCTCGTCGACGCCATTGGCGACCAGCACTGACAGCTCCAGATTGAAGTGGGTGAAGCCGTGCTGCACGGCGCCGAGCGGGGTCCAGGTGCCCTCCACCGGGGGCACGCCATCGCCGTCGCGCCGCGCCGTCCAGCCATCGTCAGGCAGGGCGCGCATTCCCCCGAGCATCCCTTTGCCCGGACGGCGCACCAGCCATACCGCACCGTTGTTCTCCAGCCAGTAGGCGTTGCCCGCGCGCTGCCGCTTGGGCGCTTTCACCGCCTTGACCGGCAGCCGGGCCGGATCGCCTTGTGCCAGCGCAGCACAAACCCCGCGCAGCGGACACACCAGGCAGCGCGGATTGCGCGGAGTGCAGGCGGTCGCGCCAAGGTCCATCATGGCCTGCGCGAAATCGCCTGCGCGCGCGTCAGGTGTGATCCGCTCCGCCGCCACACGGATCGCCCGCCTTGCCCCCGGCAGCGGCTCGTCGATCGCGAACAGACGCGCCACCACGCGCTCGACATTGGCATCGATCACCACCGCGCGCCGTCCAAACGCGATCGCGGCGACCGCAGCGGCGGTATAGTCTCCCACTCCGGGCAAACGGCGCAGGCCTTCCTCGGTATCGGGAAACGCGCCCAATGCCGCAACCGCCCTGGCGCAGGCGATCAGGTTGCGGGCGCGGGCATAGTAGCCCAGCCCCGCCCAGGCGCTCATCACTTCGGCCTCGTCCGCCCCGGCCAGTGCCGCGACCGTGGGCCAGCGCAGCGTGAACCGGGCGAAATAGGGCGCGACCGCCGCCGTCGTGGTCTGCTGGAGCATCACTTCGGAGAGCCAGACCCGGTAAGGGCCAGAAGGATCGAGACATGGCGGCGGCGCGCCCGGCGGCGCGCGCCACGGCAGCGCGCGGGCAGACGTATCGTACCACGCAAGCAGGGTTGCGGAGATGTCCCGGCTGGTTTGCACCGGGGCGCTATGGCATGGCGGCGGGCGACATGAAAAGCGGACCTTCAAAGCCCCCGGCCAAGCCCCCGGCCAAACCGCCGGCCAAATCCCCGGCCAAACCCGCCAAGCCTTACGAGCGCCCGCGCGGCGGCCCGGCCCGGCCGATCGCCGATCTGATGCCCGAGATCGGCCGCGTCGCCTTCCGCCGCTTCGGGTTCGTCCAGTCGAGCGTGGTCTCGCGCTGGCCCGAGATCGTCGGCGCCCGCCATGCCCGGGTCTGCGCGCCCGAAGCGATTCGCTTTCCGCCCGGCGAGAAACGCGACGGTATTCTCCAGCTGGTGGTGGTTCCCGCACATGCCCCGCTGATCCAGATGGTGATTCCCGAGATCATCGAGCGGGTGAACCGCTTTTTCGGCTATTCGGCGGTCGCGCGGGTCAAGCTGCGGCAAGGTGAGGTTCAGCCGCCCAAGGTATCGGAAGAGCGCCGTGACAAAAGTGGGGGCGCCCCACCGTCGCTGCGTCCGATCCCGATGGAACTGGGCGAGAGCCTGCGCGACATCGGCGATCCGGAACTTCGCACGGTGCTCGAATCGCTGGCGCGCAGTCTGGGAGCAAACGAGAAGTGATCATGCACAAAGTCCATCTGGCCTGGCTGGCTCTGCCCGTCGCGATAGCATCGGCGGCGGTGTCCACTGCCGCACCGTCCGGCAAGCCGCTCCCGAAGGCCAGTGCCAAGGCCGATTGGAACGCCACCGTCACCCGCACGCCGCAGGGCACGCACATCCTCGGCAATCCGGCAGCGAAGGTCCGGCTGACCCAGTTCGTCAGCTACACCTGCTCGCACTGCGCGCAATTCGACGAACAGTCTGACGGCGCATTGCGTGCAAACTTCGTCGCACCGGGCAAGGCCACGGTCGAGGTGCGCCATTTCGTCCGCGATCCGGTCGATCTGACCGTCGCCTTGCTGACCAACTGCGGCACCCCGGCCAAATTTTTTGCAAACCACACCGCCTTCATGCGCGCCCAGACGAAATGGATCGGGCCGCTGAACCAGCCCAGCGCGGCGCAAGTGGCACGCTGGTCGAGCGGAACTTTCGCCCAGCGTACCAGGGTAATCGCCAGGGATTTCGGGTTCTATCCGATCATGGCGCGGCGCGGTTACACGGTCCAGCAAGTCGACAAATGCCTCGCCGACGAGGCGCTGGCCAACCGCCTCGCCGCCGACACCGACCTTGCCCAGCGCACGCTGCGCGTCACCGGCACGCCCAGCTTCGCGATCGACGGCGCGGTGCTGGCCGGCACTCACAACTGGAGCCTGCTGCGTCCCCAACTCGATGCCAGGCTGCGGACCGGGGGCTGAGCTCCACGTCCCGCGAGAGTGATGGCCGCTAAGTTGGGGATTTGGCGGGGCTCCGGCCTTCAAATCTCTCTGCGTTTCGACTAGCGACTATATATCCTTGACCACAATCGACGGAATTCCTTTCCATGAAGCTGCCCGCCCTGCTCGTCGCGACACTCAGCCTCACCCTCGCCGCCTGCGGCAACGAGGCAGCACCCGGCGGCGAGGCTGGTGCCACCGAATCCGCCACAGCGCTTGCCAAGATCGCCGCGCCGGCGGGCAAATCGTGGGTTGAAACGGTCGCGGTGACCCCGGAGGGCGGCTATCTTCTGGGCAACCCCGATGCCCCGATCAAGCTGATCGAATTCGGCGCGCTCAGCTGCTCGCACTGCTCCGAATTCGCTGCGCAGAGCGCCGAAAAACTGCGCAGCGACTATATCGCCAGCGGCCGGGTGAGCTTCGAACTGCGGCTGTTCATGCTCAACGCGCTCGATCTGCCTGCTGCGATGCTCACCACCTGCGGCGCGCCCGAGACGGTTATTCCGCTGGCCGACCAGTTCTGGGCATGGCAGCCGACCATGTTCACCAACCTCCAGTCCGCGGGCCAGCCGCAGCTGGAAGCAGCCGGAGCATTGCCGCCCGAGCAGCGTTATGCCGCGATCGCCCGGCTTGCGGGCATGGATGCCTTTTTTGCCGAACGCGGGATCGCCGCCGATCAGGGCGCGGCCTGCCTGGCCAACGCCGAAAAGGCCACCCAACTCGCCGCCGCGACCCAAAGCGCCAGTGAGAAGTACAAGGTGACCGGCACGCCGTGGTTCTTCATCAACGGCAAGGATATCGGCACCCAGACCTGGGCGAGCCTCGAGCCGATGTTGCAAACGGCGGGCGCGCGCTGAACCGTCCGGCACCCGGAGCGCGCTGATGCGCTTCGAGAAGCTCCGCCTGTCGGGCTTCAAGAGCTTCGTCGAGCCTGCCGAACTGCGGATCGAGTCCGGGCTGACCGGGGTGGTCGGTCCCAACGGTTGCGGCAAATCCAACCTGCTCGAGGCGATCCGCTGGGTGATGGGCGAAAGCTCCCCCAAGTCGCTGCGCGGCGGCGGGATGGAAGACGTGATTTTCGCCGGAACCGCGCAGCGCCCGGCGCGCGACTTTGCCGAAGTGGTGCTGACCGCGCGCGGCAGCTTCGCCGCCAACGATTCCGATACCGACGAAAATGCCGAAATAGAGGTCTCGCGGCGGATCGAACGCGGTTCCGGCTCGGCCTATCGGGTCAACGGCCGCGACGTGCGCCAGAAGGACGTCGCGCTGGTCTTTGCCGACGCGGCAACCGGCGCGCACAGCCCGGCGCTGGTCAGCCAGGGGCGGATCGCCGGGGTGATCGCGGCCAAGCCGGCCGAACGGCGGATGATGCTGGAGGAAGCCGCCGGGATCGCCGGGCTCCACGTCCGCCGCCGCGATGCCGAACAAAAGTTGCGCGCGACCGAGGCCAACCTGCTGCGGCTGGTCGATCAACTGGCCGGGCTCGAGGGCCAGATCGCCACGCTGCGTCTGCAAGCGCGGGCCGCCGAACGCTACAAGTCGCTGTCCGACAGGATCAAGCTGGCCGAGGCCCGGCTGGTGTTCGCGCGCTGGCGCGATGCCGCCCGGGCCGCCGATGCGGCGCGCGCCGAAGCCTCGACCGCGGAAGCCCAGGTCAGCACCGCGCAGGGTCTTGCCAGCCAGGCCCAGACCGCCCAGCACTCCGCCGCCGCCGCACTTGCCGCCGCGCGCGACGAGCTGGCCGATCGCCGCGACGACGCCAGCGCGCACGGCCACCGGATGGCCACGCTCAGCAGTCAGCTCGAAGCCGCCGAAACCCGGATCGCCGATCTCGATCGCCAGCAGGCGCGGCTCGAGGCGGATCGTGGTGATGCCGACCGCCTGACCCGCGATGCCGCCGAAGCACTCGCCCGGCTGGAACGCGATGTGGCGACGTGCGAGCACAAGCTGGCGGCGGACGAGGCGCGCCGCCCGTCGCTTGCCGCCGCGCTCGACGAAGCCGACCGGGCCTTGCGCGCCGCCGAACTGGCGCTGGCCCAGGCGACCGCCGCACAGGCCGGGGTCGAAGCCGAGTGGCGCGTCGCCGAAGCCGAGGTTGCCGCGGCCGGACAACGCCGCGCCCGGCTTGAAGCGGAGCAGGCCCGCCATGCGGCATCGCGCGAGGAGCTGGGCCGCGCGGGCGATCCCGCCGCCGCGCAAACCGCCGCATTGTCAGCGCGCGATGTGGCATCGCAGGAACTGGCATCGGCACGCGCCGCGCTCGAAGGCCGGCAAGCCCGCAAGGCCGAACTGCAATCCGCGCGCGATGGCGCCGCCATTGCGCTGGCCACCGCCCGCGCCGAGCTCGCCGGGATCGAGCGCGAATACCAGGCGCTGGCCCGCGACCGCGATGCGCGCATCAAGCAGGCGGGACACGGCCTGGCCACCGCGCTCGACCGGG
>JBBSKI010000014.1:0-29646 GCA_038256425.1 Sphingomonadales bacterium | reverse complement strand
CCCGTGCCGCGGCCGCGGCCGCGGCGAGCCGCTCCACCGCGACCCCCGCGAGGATCGACAGCAGCACGCCCCCGGCGCTGGCGGCAGCAAGGGACGGGGCAACGGCATCGAGTTGCTGCGGCTTGATGGCCAGAACAGTCAGATCGAAGCGCCCGGCGGGGATTGTGTCCACCTGCGCGACCCCGGCGGGCACCTCGGCAACCGGATCGGCGACGGTCACTTGGCCCGGCGCAACGACCTTCGCCGCCAGCCAGCCATCGAGCAGCGCCCGGCCCATGTTGCCGCAGCCGACGAGAAGAATGGATGGGGTGAAGGTCACGGAGTGTCCATGAACGCGACCCAGCGCGCGGACAAGCCGACCCCGCTGCGACCAAGTCTTGCTTCCCTCCCGCATGCGGGAGGGGTTGGGGGTGGGCCCTTCTTGCTCAAGCCTCCCCCGCCGCGTCCACCATCGCACTGGCCAGCGCTTCGACGGGGCTTTTGTCGCCCCACAGGATGAACTGGAACGCAGGGTAGAAGCGGTCGCATTCGTCGATCGCGGCCTCGATCACGGTCTGCGCCTGGGCGAGGCTGAGCAGTCCGTCGTCGCCCAGCATCAGCCCGTGGCGATATAATAGCACGCCGCCGCTCGACCAGATGTCGAAATGGCCGAGCCAAAGCTGTTCGTTGATCAGCGCCATCACCTCGAACACCGCGGCGCGCTTGTCGTCGGCGACGCGGATGTCGGGCAGGCACAGCAGCTGCAGCACGTTGTCCTCGCTGCGCCAGATCGCGCGCAGCTGGTAACTGGCCCAGCTGCCCTGGACTTCGCCCAGAATCTCGTCGTCGGAGAGATATTCGTAAGTCCAGCCGCGCGCATCGAACAGCGAGGCGAGCATATCCACCGGAGCCGCATCGTCGCCGTCGATCGAGTGGGCTTCGCTCATCGTCACGCGCTTCCGGTTCCCCATCGCCCGGTCAATCCGGCAGTCGCCCTGTGCTTGGCGGCAAGGAGGGTGAACCCGCAATCCGCGACGACCATCGCGCTGGGCAAAACTCGACAAGTCTGTTCACAAGCTGTGGACAAGGTGTGGGGCTGCGCAGCCTGATGATGGGGGCGGGTCACTTCGCCGCGAGCGCATCGATCGCCTGGCCCGCCGGGCTGGTCCAGACAAAGGCGTCGGCGTCCTTCTTCTTCTTCAATTCCTTGAGAAACGTTGCGGCGGCCGCCTGGCTCTCGAACGGGCCGACCAGCAGCCGGTTGGTCTGGCCCCACGGGGTGGTCCAGCCCTTTCGGGCCTTGAACAGATCGGCCGCGGCGCGCGTCTGCTTGCGCCAGTCGAACCCGAGCGCGGCCTTGTCGCGCCCCGCCGCGAGCTGGATCCAGATGCGGCTGGGGTGCGTGGGAGCGGACGGCTTGGCCTTCTCGTTGCCCGCCGCCTTGGCCGCCTTGGCGCTGGCGGGTGTTTCCACCGTGGCGCTGCGGCGTGTGCCGGTGGGCGCGCCGGGAAGCGGGCCGCGCGCGTCGGCCTTGAAGTCCGTTCTGGCGTCCGCACCTTTGGGCTTGGCGGCGATGATCTTGCCGATGTCGACCGCCGCAACCGCGCTCTGCGCCTCGCCCTCGGGCGGCTGGAAATCGCTGAATATGTCCGCGAGGCGCGGGCGCGCGGCCGGTGTTGGCGCGGGAGTCGGTGTTGGCGCTGGCGCTGGGGAAAGCGCGGGGGGAGGCGCTGCAGTCAGCAATGCGCTCGCCGCGGGGGCCGGGCCGGGTGAAGGGATCGGCACACGAACGGGTACGGGCGCTGCGGCGGATGGCGGCGGCGTGACCACGGCGACCCTCGACGGCGGCGGACTTTGGGCGGGTGAGGAGTTGAGGGTCAGGCTGGGCTGCGGATCGGATTTGGCGCTCGGCTGCGGCGTAAGGCTTGGGATCGGCGTGGGGCTTGGGATCGGCATGCGGATCGGGGCCGGGGTAAAGATCGTCGGCGGCCTGAATACCGGAGCGGGAGTAGCGGCGGCGATCCGCACCGTCGGCGCGGGAGGGCGTGCCGCTGGCGGGGGTGCCGGGCTGGGACGCAGCGCGGAAGCAGGCGGAGCGACTGCCACCGCGACCGCCGCAGAAGCGTCGCGCTTGCGCTTGCGCGATGCTTTGGAGCTTTCGGCTTTGGCGGCCTTGCCGCCCAGCGGCCTGCCATCCGGGACCAGCCCGGCATCGGCGCCGCGCGGACGACGCGTGACGGCCGAGGCGAACACCGCCACGCGCGGATCGTCACGGCCGACTTGCGAGGCGCGCGGAAAATGCCCGAAATTGGCCGCTGCCGCCTGTTGCGCGGGGGTCAGCCGGACCATGTAGCGCAAATAGGGCGCCATCGAGTCGGCAAGGTCGCGGGTCATCGTGCCATAGGCGATCTTCACCGCTTCGGCATCGTCGCCCAGGATCGCCAGGCCGAACGCGCGAGTCCGCCAGACGGCGGTGTCGGGCGCTCTGAGCTGCGAGACCAAGGCGGCTTCGAAGCCCTTGCGATCGCCCTCGATCGCCAGGCTCAGCGCAAGGCGGCGGGCGATCTCGTCGCGCTGTTCGCCCCCCATTCCGGCGGCGGGTGTGGCGGCCAGCGCCTGACGGTAGAACCGCTGCGCGCTGGGGTTGTCGCCGACCAGATCGTAGGCAAGCCCGCGATCCCCGGCCAGCATCGCATCGGTTGCACCGGCCCGCTCGGCGGCATCGAACAGGGGAATTGCGTCATAAGGATTTTCGTTACGGACCATCGCGCTGGCCAGCGTCGCCTTGACCCGGGGGTTGGACGGCGAAAGCTGGTCGGCGCGGCCCAGGAAGCCCATTGCCGCCTCGCTGTCGCCCAGCGCCATGGCCGCGTTGCCCGCGTCGATCAGCGCGTTGACGTCGCGCGGGTTGGCGGCGAGCCGGGTCAGCGCGGCGTTGAGTTCATAGCTTCCCCGGCTCGGCAACGGCTGGACCACCGGGCGCGAGATCACTCCATCGATGTCGCCATCCTGCGCGATTGCGGGCGACACCGGGGCAAGGATCAGCGCCATCAGCGCCAAGCGCAGCGCAGGCGACCGCAGCTCATCTTTCATCCGGCTCATCGCAAATACTCTGGGGCAAGCCAGCCTCATAGCGAGCCGTGTCCGACCCTTGGATGAACACTCCCGAACGGCTTGCGTCCTACCTTGTAAAAACCTCGCCGGGTTGGTGAAGTCAGATCTGCGGAAACGCGCTTTACTGATTGTTCTGACGGCCAAGGAAGCGCGGAATGCTGAGCGCGGCGCCGTCGTCCTCGTCGTCCGGCTCGTCCTCCTTCGCAGTCTTGCCCCCGCGCGAAAGGTTGGCCATCCGCTCGAACAGCGTGGCCCCGGGTGCCACGCCGCCGCCGCCGCCACCAGCCCCGCCGCCGCCAGCTCCGCCGCTTGCGGGCGTGCCGGGCTTGGGCATCGGGGTCAGCCCGATCCCGCGGGTGATCCGCGGGCCGACATCGCCATCCTCGTCAACCAGCTTGTCGGCCTCGCCGAGCAGATCGGCGCTTGCGCGCGAACCGCCCAGCCCCGTGTACGATGCAGCGGGGGCCGCCGCTTCCTCGATCGCGCTGTCTGCTTCGAGTTCGAACGCAAGGTCGAGCGGGTCATCGTCTTGGGCTGCTCCCGCGACGGGAGCCTCGCTGCTGTCCGCGTCTCCCGCATCGGGCTCTCCGGAAAAGCCGCCGCGCGCGCCGATCACGGCGAGATCGCTGGCGTCGGTCGGCGGAGTGAGCCCGCTTTCCGAAGCTGCAGCCGGTACCGGTACCGGTACCGGTGCCGGTGCGGGCGCTTCGGGAACGGCCACGGCCGCGCTCGTCGCCTGGAACGCAGGCCCGCGCGAACCGCTCGAGAAAGCGAACGGACGTGCGGCTTCCTCGGCCATCTGGGTCGTCTGCTCGATCCCGGTGGCGACCACCGAGACGCGGATCTTGCCCTGAAGATCGGGATTGAACGCCGAGCCCCAGATGATGTTGGCGTTGGGATCGACCAGTTCGCGGATGTGATTGGCCGCTTCGTCGACTTCGAGCAGCTTCATGTCGTCGCCGCCGATGATCGAGATGATGACGCCCTTGGCGCCCTGCATCGACACGCCGTCGAGCAGGGGGTTGGAAATCGCCCGTTGCGCGGCTTCGAGCGCACGGTTCTGACCTTCGCCCTCGCCGGTGCCCATCATCGCCTTGCCCATCTCGCCCATCACCGAACGCACGTCGGCGAAATCGAGGTTGATCAGGCCGGGCATGACCATCAGGTCGGTGATCGAGCGGACCCCCTGCTGAAGAACCTCGTCGGCCAGGGTGAAGGCTTCCTTGAAGGTGGTTTCGGCCTTGGCGATCAGGAACAGGTTCTGGTTGGGAATGACGATCAGCGTATCGACATGCTTCTGCAGTTCCTCGATCCCCGCTTCGGCGGCGCGCATCCGGCGGGTGCCTTCGAACAGGAACGGCTTGGTGACGACGCCCACGGTCAGCACCCCGCGATCGCGCGCGGCCTTGGCGATGACCGGCGCGGCGCCGGTGCCGGTGCCCCCGCCCATGCCCGCCGCGATGAAGCACATGTGCGCGCCATCGAGTGCCCGCTCCACCTCGTCGAGCGTCTCCTCCGCCGCCGCGCGGCCGACTTCCGGGCGCGAACCGGCGCCGAGGCCCTGGGTGATGTCGGGTCCGAGCTGGATGCGGTGTTCGGCGATCGAATTGTTGAGCGATTGCGCATCGGTGTTGGCGACGATGAAATCGACGCCTTCGATCTGCGCCGCGATCATGTTGGCGATGGCGTTGCCGCCCGCGCCGCCGACCCCGATCACCGCGATCCGCGGACGGAGTTCTTCGACCTTGGGCGGGCCAATATTGATGCTCATGAGGGTCTCCCCGGAAGTGGCGCACAGCCACGCAAATTGTTGATTTCAGCTTGGCACGGAAAGAATCGGTGACGCAAAGGCAAATTAACCTTTTCCACAGGCTGGATGGAGCGAGCGCCGCCGAACGCTTCCATCAAAAATATTCCTTCACCGCGCGCAGCACCCGGTTGACCAGCGCGGCCACCCCGAATGACGTCACTGGGGTATAGGCCGGGCCGATCGTGCGGATGTCGACCGGGTCGGCAGCGGCATAGAGCACCAGCCCCGCCAGCGTCGCAAATCCGGGGGTCGCATGGCCTTCGGGAAGCCCGGTCATCTGCGGCGGCCTGCCCACCCGCACCGGCTTGCCGAGCGCGGCCTGGGCATAGTCGGCCAGCCCCGGCAGTTCCGCCCCGCCGCCGGTCAGCACGATCTGCTGGCCGCGCTGGCCGGTAAAGCCCATCGCTTTCAATGCACGCCCGACTTCTTCCATCGCATGGCCAAGCTGGACGGTGATGACCGAAATCAGCTCGGCGCGGGGAATGCGGTTCTTGTCGTCGGCGTGGCGTGCGATCGGGCCCGCCCCCGCCGCACCGCTCTCGGCCTCGTTAGGCGCGTCGATCGGCACCATCTCGCGGTGATCGGTCGGGCTGGCGATGGCCGAGCCGTGGACGCATTTGAGCCGCTCGGCTTGCGAGCGGCGAATGCCGAAGCCGCTGGCGATGGCATCGGTGACATCGCCCGAGCCATAAGGGATCGCGGTCATCCCCAGCAGCATGCCGCCGGCGTGGACCGAGACATTGGTCACCTCGGCGCCGAATTCGACCAGCGCCACGCCCAGTTCGCGTTCCTCCGGGGTCAGGCAGGCGTGCCCCGCCGCAACCGGCGAGCCCACCACCCCGTCGACCTCAAGATGCGCGTTCTGGACGCATTCGGTGATGTTGCGGACCGGCGCGCCATCGGCCAGCATGACGTGGATATCGACCGTCAGCCGTTCGGCGTGGAGGCCTTGCGGGTTGGGCACGCCGTGCGCGCCGTCGAGCGTATAGTGCGCGGGCTGGGCGTGCAGCACCATCCGCCCGTCGGGCTGGATCACGTCGCGCCCGGCGACCAGCAGATGCTCGATATCGTCGGCCTCGATCCGCCGCCCGCCGATGTCGACCTCGACCCGGGCGATGGTGCTGGCGAGGCCCGCGCCCGAACAGCCGATCCACACGCTGGCGAGGCTGACCCCGGCCATTTTCTCGGCACGTTCGATCGCGTCGCGCACCGCATGGGTCGCCGCCGCCATATCGGTGACATAGCCGCGCTTGATCCCCTGGCTGGCGCGGTGGCCCGAACCGAGCACGATCATCTCGCCGTTCTCACCCAGCCCGGCGATCATCGCCGAGACGCGGAACGAACCGATGTTGACCGCGCCGAACACCTTGGCGATGCGCGGAGTGCCGGGGCGGTGGACGGTGATGCGATTGGAAGCCATTACTCACTCTTCTGCTTGGCAGCGGCGACGGCGTTCGCCTTCGCCGCCGATTTTTGAGCTGCGGCCTTTGCCATTTCCTCGGCATGGCCGGGAACGCGCAGGTAAATGCGATCGGGCGCGCGCATATCGAACGCCGCGACCTTGCCTCCGAGCAGACGGTTGACCCCGTCGAGCCGCGCGAACGAGACGAGCGCCGCAGCCGATTGCCTGTCACCCTGCGGCAACGCCAGCACCTGGCCGGTCTTGAAGGTCAGGTTCCAGCGGCGGTTGCCGATCCATTCGGCCTGGCGGACCTGCGGCTTCAGGGCGGGCGCGGCTTCGAGAAGTTGGTCGAGCCCGCCCACCTGCTTGCCCGCACCCGGCCCGGCCAGCACCAGCATCGTCCTGGCGCGCGCTTCCTTGACCGGCTCGAGTTCGTGTCCCTCCGCATCGATCAGCACATAGCGGCCGGGCTTTTTCAGCACCGCGTGCGGCACCCGCTCGACGATATCGATCACCAGTGTATCGGGCAGCTGGCGTGATACCCGCGCATCGCCGACCCACGACAGATCGAGCAGTTTCGCGCGCAGCGCGGCCAGATCGACCAGCGGCATCGCCCGGTCGCGCTCGCCCAGCACCTGCTCATAGACCTTGAGCTCGTTCATCCGCTCGACTCCGCGGACCTCGACACGGCGGACCTCGAACCCGGCGTCGGCGGCCAGCGCCGCAAGCTGCACCCCGGCCATCGCGGGCACCCCGGCAAAACTGGCCACGACCCAGACGAGCACCGCCGCACCACCCAGGATGGTTGCGAGGAATGCCTGGTGGAGCCGCTCCTGGCTGACCGGCAGCGCGCGCATCAACCGGTCGAGCGCCGAGCCGGTGGTCCGCCGCGCCGTGGCGACGCGCGCCCGGTTGGTGCGGGTGGCGGCCGCGCGGCGCACGCCCTTGCCGCCGCGCTTGATCGTCTGCGCCATCAGTTCGCCTCCCCGAGATTCGCATCGGCAAGCGCATCGGCGATGATGGCTTCGACCAGATCGCCGTATTCCATCCCCACATGCCGCGCCTGTTCGGGCACCAGGCTGAGCGGGGTCATCCCCGGCTGGGTGTTGACCTCGAGCAGGAACAGCCCGGCAACGCCGCGCTCGTCATCCCAGCGGAAGTCCGAACGGCTGGTGCCCCTGCAGCCGAGCAGCCGGTGCGCGCGCAGGGCGATGTCCTTGCAGGCGGCGGTAATCTCGTCGGGGATGCAGGCGGGGCAGACGTGTTCGGTCAGCCCGTCGGTGTACTTGGCATCGAAATCGTAGAACCCGGTCTTGGGCTTGAGTTCGGTGACCATCAGCGCCCGATCCGCAATCACGGCGGTGGTCAGTTCCTTGCCGCGGATGAACGGTTCGGCGAGCAGGTGGCTGAAATTCTGCCACGGCCCGGCGACATCGCGGCCGATCGGATTGCCGTAATTGCCCTGGGCGGTGACGATCGCCACGCCGACCGACGAACCCTCGTTGACCGGTTTGAGCACATAGGGCCGCGCCAGCGGATCGCGCTGGTAAAGCTCTTCGGAGGCGACGATCCGGCCGCCGGGCATCGGAATGCCGTGCGGGACCAGCGCTTGCTTGGTCAGCTCCTTGTCGATCGCGATGACCGAGGTGGCGAGGCCCGAATGGGTGTATTTCAGCCCCATCAGGTCCATCATCCCCTGCACCGTCCCGTCCTCGCCCGGGGTGCCGTGGAGCGCGTTGAACACCACGTCGGGTGCAGCTTCGACAAGCCGCGCGGCAATGTCGCGGCCCATGTCGATGCGGGTGACTCGATGCCCGCGCGCTTCGAGCGCATCGGCGACGCCGTTTCCGGACATGAGCGAGACCGGGCGTTCGGACGACCACCCGCCCATCAGAACCGCAACGTGGAGCTTGGGAAGGGTCATGACCGACCAACCCTTTGTATTTCCCACTCCAGCTCGATGCCCGACTGTGCCTTCACCCGCCGCCGCACTTCGTCACCCAGACCCTCGATCTCTGCGCTGGTCGCGCCGCCGGTGTTGATCAGGAAGTTGGTATGCTTCTCGCTGACCTGCGCCCCGCCCAGCATTAGTCCGCGACAGCCGGCCTCGTCGACCGCCTGCCATGCCTTGATTCCGGGAGGGTTCTTGAATGTCGAGCCGCCGGTCTTGCTGCGCAAGGGTTGGCTGGCCTCGCGTGCGGCGGAGATGCGGTCCATTTCGGCCTGGATCGCCGCACTCTCGCCCGGCATCCCGGCGAACCGCGCGGCGACCACGATCGCGCCATCGGGCAGTTCGGAATGGCGATAGGTGAAGCCGAGTTCGGCCACCGCCAGCGTGACCAGTTCGCCCGAACGCAGCACCACATCGCAATCGATCAGGATGTCGCACACCTCGCGCTCGTAAGCCCCGCCGTTCATCCGCACGAAGCCACCGACCGTGCCGGGGATCGAGCGGAGAAATTCGAGCCCGGCGATACCCGCATCGCGCGCGGTCGAAGAGACGAGGATGCCCGACGCCCCGCCGCCGCAATCCAGCGTAGTGGCATCGCGCGCGGCGACTTTCGCAAAGGCCTTGCCCAGCCGCACGACGACGCCGGGCACGCCGCCGTCGCGCACGATCATATTGGAGCCCAGCCCCAGCGCCATGACCGGCACCGCCGGATCGAGGTCGCGCAGAAAGCCCTGCAGATCGGCCACGTCCTTCGGCTCGAACAGCCATTGGGCGCGCCCGCCCGACTTGAACCAGACCAGCGGGGCCAACGGAGCGTCGGCGGTGAGTTTGCCCGCAACGCGCGGCAGCGTGTCTGCCATCATGCCCCCTCGCTCCGCTGGATTGCGATGGCCTGGGCGAGCCCTGCCGCCCACTTGGTGATGTCTCCCGCGCCGAGGCACACCACCGTGTCGCCCGACTGGATCACATTCGCCAGTTCGGTCGCCAGTTCGGCTGGCCCCGCGATCGCAAAGGCCGCGCGGTGCCCGCGCGCTTTCAGCCCGGCGACCAGCGCATCGGCATCGACGCCCTCCAGCGGTGCCTCGCCCGCCGCATAGACCGGCGCGACATAGACCGTGTCGGCATCGTTGAACGCGCCCTGGAACTCATCCATCAGCGCGGCGAGACGCGAAAAGCGGTGCGGCTGAACCACCGCGATGACACGCCCTGAACCTGTCGAAGGACCGACGCTTTCGCGCGCGGCAGAGAGCACCGCGCGGATTTCGACCGGGTGGTGGCCGTAATCGTCGATGATGCTGACGGTCCCCGAGCCGATGGCGACCTCGCCGACTTTCGTGAACCGCCGCTTGACCCCGCCGAACTTGGCAAATCCGCTCTGGATGACGCTGTCGGAGCAGCCCATTTCCAGCGCCACCGCCACCGCCGCCAGCGCGTTCTGAACATTGTGCCGCCCCGGCATCGGCAGTTCGATCCCCGCGATCTGCCGGGTCGATCCGTCGCGCCCGCGCACCACCACGTCGAAGCGATTGCCGCCGGGATGCGGGGTCACCGCTTCGCCGCGCACGTCGGCCTGGGCCGAAAAGCCGTAAGTCGTCACCCGCCGGTCGCGGATGCGCGGGATGATCCCCTGAACCTCGGGGTGATCGATGCACAGGATCGCTGCGCCATAGAACGGCACATTCTCGATGAACTCGACGAAAGCTTCCTTGACCCGGTCGAAGCTGCCGTAATGGTCGAGGTGTTCGGGATCGATGTTGGTGACCACCGCGATGGTCCCGTCGAGCCGCAGGAAGCTGCCGTCGCTTTCGTCGGCTTCGACCACCATCCACTCGCTGTCACCCAGCCGCGCGTTCGAACCGTAGGAGTTGATGATCCCGCCGTTGATGACGGTCGGATCGATCCCGCCCGCATCGAGCACCGCCGCGATCATGCTGGTCGTGGTGGTCTTGCCGTGCGTGCCCGCGACCGCGACGGTGCGCTTGAGGCGCATCAGTTCGGCCAGCATCTCGGCGCGGCGGACCACCGGAATGCGGTGTTCGAGCGCGGCGGAAACCTCGGGGTTGGTGCGGCGCACCGCGGTCGAGGTGACCACCACCGCCACGCCATCGACGTTGGCCGCATCGTGCCCGATCAGCACCTTGATGCCGAGCTTGCGCAGCCCTTCGATCACATAGCCCTCGGCGATGTCCGAGCCCTGCACCGTGTAGCCCAGGTTGTGCATGACCTCGGCTATGCCCGACATGCCGATCCCGCCGATCCCGACGAAATGGATGATCCCGATATCGGTGCCCACCCCCTTCATGCCGTGGCTGCCTGGCCCGAGAGTTCTGCCGAATGCCCGCTGTCCACCCGGATCACGTCCATCAGCGGCTCGCCGCCAAAGCTTTCGACCAGATCGGCAAGATCGCGCACCGCGTGCGGCAGGCCGCAGTTCCACGCGCCGTGCGCGGCGTTGGCCAGGGTTTCGGGGCGCAGCGCCATCGCCTGGATCTGCTTGGCCAGTTCCTTGGCGGTGAAGCCGGGCTGACGGATCGCCCGCGCGCCGCCCGCCGCGACCATTTCGCGGACGTTGAAGGCCTGGTGATCGTCGGTCGCGATCGGCAGCGGCACGAGGATCGCGGGGCGGCCTGCGGCGGTCAGTTCGGCGATGGTCGAGGCTCCGGCGCGGCCGATGAACAAATGCGCATCGGCAAGGCGGCTGGCCATATCCTCGAAATAGGAACCCAGCTCGGCGGGGATCGAGTGCCCGGCATAGCGCGCGCGCACCGCGTCGAGGTCTTCGGGGCGGCACTGCTGGGTAACCTGGAGCCGGTGGCGCAGGTTGGGCGGGAGCATCGCCAGCCCATCCGGCACGACCTCGGACAACACGCTCGCGCCCTGGCTGCCGCCGGTGACCAGCACGCGAAACAGCCCGTCCTCGGCAAACGGAGGATAAGGCTCGTCGCGCAGCGCGAGCACTTCGGGGCGCACCGGGTTGCCGACCAGGTGGACCTTGCCCGCATGTTTTGGATCGAGCCGCTCGACGTCCTTGTAGGATGTGGCGATCGCATCGACCCGGCCGGCAAGGAAGCGGTTGACCCGTCCAAGCACCGCGTTCTGCTCGTGGATCACCGTGGGCACCCTGGCCGAGGTCGCGGCCAGCAACGCGGGGAGCGCCGGATAGCCGCCGAAGCCGATCACCGCGCTCGGCTCGAAACTCTCGAACAGGCGCAAGGCCATGCGCCGCCCTTCCCAGATCGCCCGGGCCGCGCGCAGCCAGCCGAGCGGGCCTCCCATAAACTTTCCGGGGCCGAGCCGCCCGGCGGGCAGAATGTGTGCGGTCAAAGTCTCGGGCTTGCCGGGGATCGCCGCGCCGCGCCGGTCGGTGACCAGCGCCACGTGGTGGCCGCGCGCCTCCAGTTCCTGCGCCAGCGCAAAGGCGGGCAGCAGGTGCCCGCCGGTGCCGCCCGCCGCCAGCACATAGTGTCGGGATGCTCCGGTCATCGGGTCGTAGCCCTGCGCGGCACCACAACTCGCGGCCCCGAATCGCGTGGCCCCGAATCGCGCGGAATAAACGGATTTCGCCGGGTAATCGCCAGCAGGAAGCCGACCCCCAGGCACAGCGCGATCATCGAACTTCCGCCATAGGAGATCAGCGGCAGCGTCATCCCCTTGGAGGGAAACAACTGGAGGTTGACCGCAATGTTGATGAAGGCCTGGCCAACCAGTTGCGCGGTGAGGCCTGCCGCGGCGAGGATCGTGAACAGGTCGTCCTCCTCGGACAAGCGCAGCAGCACCCGCACCGCGATCGCGGCATAGAGCAGCACCACCACCGCGCAGGCGAGCAGGCCGAATTCCTCGCCGATCACCGAAAAGATGTAATCGGTGTGCGCCTCGGGCAGCGACATCTTCTTGACCCCCAGCCACAGCCCGGATCCGCTCCATCCGCCCGCCAGCAGCGTGCGCTGGGCCAGATCGACCTGATCGAACGCGGTCCCGCCCGAAAAGAAGCTGTCGATCCGGTGTGTGGCGTTGGGATAGAAGAAATAGGCCAGGATCACGAACGCGATCAGCCCGCCGAAGGCCATGCCGATCCGCTGCACCGGCAGGCCCGAAAGCAGCACCAGCACGAACCACACGCCCCCGAACAGCATCGTCGCGCCGAAATCGGGCTGGATCATCAGCAGCGCGGCCACCAGCGTCACCAGCCCGATCGACACCGCGATCACCGGCAATTGCGGATCGCGCACCCGCCACGCCAGGATCCATGCGAGCCCGATGGCGAACGCCGGTTTCAGGAATTCGGACGGCTGGAACGAGAAGCCCAGATTGATCCAGCGCCGCGCGCCGTTGACGTCGAACCCGATCACCGGGACCAGCACCAGCGCCACCACCATCGCGCCGCACAGCAGGATGCCCGCGCGCCGCGCGACTTCCTTGGGCAGCAGCGAGGCGACGAACATCGCCAGCAGCCCCGCGGTCAACCATTTGAGGTGCGGCCACAGGAAGTACAGGTCGTCGAGCTTCGTTGCGCGGGTCGACAGGCGGTGCGCGCTGGCGGGCGAGGCGGCGGCCACCGCGATCACCCCGATCACCAGCAGTGCCGCGATCAGCGCCAGCAGTACGCGGTCGATCTCGCGCCACCAGACCAGCAGTTCGCTCTTGCGGGTGCGGCGATAGCGCGCGTTGGGGCCGAGCACCCGCACCGCGCCGTCGCGCCCGATGGTGGGGACGCCGCGGGTCGGACCGGTGGGCGCAGTGGCCATCAGGCGGCTCCTCCCAAATCGGTAGAGCGCGCGGCGGCCTTGCGTTCGCCCAGCAACGCTTCGACCATGTCGCGGAAGGCATCGCCGCGCGCCTCGAAATCGCGGAACTGGTCGAAGCTCGCGCAAGCGGGGCTGAGCATTACGACATCGCCGGGCTGCGCGGCATCCATCGCCTGGCGCACCGCCTCACACAGCATCTCGCTGCGCCGCACCGGCACCAGCGGCTCGAGCAGCTCGGCAAAGCGCGGTCCGGCCTCGCCGATGGTATAGGCGGTAACGACGCTGCCGATGTGCGGCAGGCATTCGTCCAGATCGTCCCCCTTGGGCAGCCCACCAAGGATCCAGTGGATCCGCGGCCAGGCCGCCAGCGCGGGTGCGGTCGAAGCCGGGTTGGTCGCCTTGCTGTCGTTGACGTAAAGCACCCCGTCGGCTTCGGCGACGCGTTCCATCCGGTGCGACAGGCCCTTGAAGCTGGCCAGCGCGGGGCGCCACTGGGCCTCGGTCAAACCCAGCAGCCGCGCGATCTCGACCGCGATGGCGGCGTTCTGGAGGTTGTGGGGACCCTGAAGCGAGGGCCAGTCCTGATGTCCGGTCAGGGCCGCCGGATCGACCACATGGAGCTGGCCACTGCCTCGCGTCGCCGCCATCTCGCGCGCTGCCGTCAGCGTGTTTTCATCACCGCACCCGAACACCGCTTGCTGATCGGCGTGCTGCATCGCAAACAGCCGCAGCTTGGAGGCCATGTAGCCTTCGAAGCCACTGTAGCGATCGAGATGGTCGGGGCTGAGGTTGATCAGCACCGCGATATCGGCGGCGAGCGACTGGGTGAGGTCGATCTGATAGCTCGACAGTTCGAGGACGTAGACTCCGCCCGCCTGCAACGGCTCCTGTCCCAGGATCGGCAGGCCGATGTTGCCGCCCATCCGAGTCGGCAGCGCGGCGTTGCGGCACATGTGATGGACCAGCGCGGTGGTGGTCGACTTGCCGTTGGTCCCGGTGATCGCGATGACCCGGTGCGGCGGCAGGCTTGCGCGGGCCTGCGCGAACAGTTCGATGTCGCCGATCAGCGGGACACCCGCCGCCCGGGCCGCATCGGCGATCGGGTGGCGGTTGATCGGCACCCCGGGGGAAACGACGATCCCGTCGAACCCGGCAAGGTCGATCCCCAACGGATCGGCAACAGTCGCGCGGCCTGCGACTATCTCGCGCGCTTCCTCGCGGTTGTCCCATGCGGTCACTTCGGCCCCGCTGGCCAGCAGGGTCTCGACCGTCGACAGGCCAGAGCGCGCCAGCCCCAGCACGGCATACCGTTTCCCGGCAAAGGCGGGGGAGACGATCAGGTCACCGCACCTTCAACGTCGCCAGCCCGATCAGCGCGAGGACGATCGAGACGATCCAGAAGCGGATCACGACGGTCGATTCGGCCCAGCCGAGCTGTTCGAAATGGTGGTGGATCGGGGCCATGCGGAACACCCGCCTGCCGGTCCGCTTGAACCAGAACACCTGGACGATCACCGATACTGCCTCGAGCACAAACAACCCGCCGACGATGGCCAGCACGATCTCGTGATGCGCCGCGACCGCGATCACGCCCAGTGCGCCACCCAGCGCCAGGCTGCCGGTATCGCCCATGAACACCGCCGCGGGCGGCGCGTTGAACCACAGGAAAGCCAGTCCCGCGCCCATCACCCCGGCACAGAAGATCGCCAGTTCGCCCGCCCCCGGGACATGTGGGATGCCCAGGTAGCTCGCATAGTCGACCCGGCCGGCGAGATAGGCGATGATCGCGAAAGTCCCCGCCGCGATGATCACCGGCATCGTCGCCAGCCCATCGAGGCCGTCGGTCAGGTTCACCGCATTGCCCGCGCCGACGATCACGAAGGCGGCGAACAGATAGTAGAACGGCCCCAGCGGAACGTAGAGATTGCTGAAGAACGGCACGTAAAGATTGGTTTCGCGCACCACGAGCCACGCGGCGAAGAGTGCAACGGCGAATTCGAGCAGCAGCCGGACCCGCGCCGAAACCCCCTTGTGGCTGGCTTTGCGGACCTTGTCGTAATCGTCCATGAAGCCGATCGCGCCGAACCCGATCGTGACCGCGAAGCAGGCCCAGACGAACCGGCTTTCGATGTTCATCCACAGCAGGGTGGCGAGGATCAGCGAGGTGACGATCATCAACCCGCCCATCGTCGGGGTGCCGCGCTTGGCGAGGTGGGTCTGCGGGCCGTCCTCGCGGATCGGCTGGCCCCTGCCCTGGCGGACGCGGAGCATCGCGATGAACTTCGGCCCGATGATCAGGCCGATCGTCAGCGCGGTCATCAGCGTCGCCCCGGCGCGGAAGGTCTGATAGCGCACGAGGTTGGAGATTCCATCGAACCCCAGCATCGCGGCGAGCCAGTAGAGCATCGAGTTTTAGTTCCCGCCCGTTGGGGGCTTGGTGCCCATATTAGGTTTGGAAAGGGCTTCCACGAGAGCGGCGAGCCCGACCGAATTCGACCCTTTGACGAGGACGGCATCGCCGCCCTCCAGCTTGTATGCGGTTACCAGCACCAGCGCCTCGCCCGCGCTTGCGACATGCGCCACATCGATTCGCTTGCCAAGCGCCCCGGCGGCGGATTTCCCCAGCGGCTGATTCCGAAGTGCCTGCGCGAGCGGGGCCATTTCCTCACCGACGAGCACCACCCGGTCGACCCCGGCGGCCAGCAGCGGCGCGGCCAGATCGGCGTGATAGGCGTCGGCGGCAGCGCCCAGTTCCTTCATCGCGCCGAGCACTGCGATCCGGCGGCGCGCGGGGGTGCGACCCAGTTCGGCGATGGTCACCGCCATCGAAGCCGGGTTGGCGTTATAGCTTTCGTCGATCAGCAATGCGCCGCCGCTGCCGTCGCCGCCGGGGGCGGTTATCGCGTGGCGCGCGCCGCGTCCGGTCAGTCCCTCCATCTCGGCCAGCGCCAGTCCCGCCGCACCCAGATCGCCGCCGACGCAGCGAACCGCCGCCATCACCGCCAGGCTATTCATCACCCAGTGCTCGCCCGGCAGGCTCACGGTGTAGCAGATCCGCCGGTCGCCGAAGTCGGCGGTAATCAGCGAGCCGCCGTTGTGCGCGCGGATCGTGTCGAGCAGGCGGACATCGGCGTGCAGCGCGGTGCCGAACGAAACGACTTTCGCCCCGCAGGCCAGCGCCTTGTCGCGCAGCCGCTCGAAATGGCGGTTGTCGGCGGGGATGATTGCGGTGCCGCCCGCCAGACCACCAAGGGTCTCGACCCCTTCGAAGATCTCGCCCTTGGCGTCGGCGATTGCCTCCTCGCCCGAAAAGAAGCCGATGTGCGCGGGCGCGATTGTGGTTACGATGGCGACGTGCGGGCGGACCAGCCGGGTCAGCGCGGACAGTTCGCCGGGATGGTTCATGCCCATTTCGAACACGCCGAACTTTGTCCGCGCGGGCATCCGCGCGAGGCTCAGCGGAACCCCGACATGGTTGTTGTAGCTTTTCACCGAACGGTGCGCGCGGCCCCGGCTCGAGCGGTCGAGCGCGGCAAACAGCGCCTCCTTGACCCCGGTCTTCCCCGCCGACCCGGTGACCCCGATAATCGTGGCATCGGCCCGCTGGCGGGCGGCTTTGGCAAGACCCTCAAGCGCGCTTGAGGTGTCGCTGACGAGGACGTGCGGCCCATCGACCGCCTGGTCGACCAGCACGGCTGCGGCACCGCGCGCGAAGGCCTGCGCGACGTAGCCATGGCCGTCGCTCTGTTCGCCGCGCAAGGCCACGAACAAGTCACCCTCCTGCACTTCGCGGCTATCGAAGGCGACCCCGGCAACCGCGAAATCGTGCGAGGCATGGCCACCCGTCGCGGCTTCGATATCCGGCGCGGTCCACAGCGCGAGGCCGATTTCGTCTTCGCCCAATGCGCCTTGGGCAGTCTGCGGCCAGGCGAGCATCGCGGGGTGGGAAGCCATCTCGATTACACTCCAGAAGGTGCGGAAAAATCAGGTGCGGCGCACTCGCGCGCCACGGTCACGTCGTCGAACGGCAGCACGCGCATCGCATCCCCGGCGCCGACGATCTGACCCTGTTCGTGGCCCTTGCCCGCGATCAGGACGATGTCGTCGCGGCCAGCTTGGCGGATCGCCTCGGCAATCGCGGCGCGCCGGTCACCGATCTCGGTGGAGCCGGGGCAACTTTCGAGAATGGCGCGGCGGATTTCTGCGGGATCCTCGCCACGCGGGTTGTCGTCGGTCACGATCGCCAGATCGGCGCCGCGCGCCGCGACCGCGCCCATCTCGGCGCGCTTGCCCGTATCGCGGTCGCCGCCCGCGCCGAACACCAGGATCAGGCGGCCCTTCGCATGCGGACGCAGCGCGGCAATCGCGGCATCGAGCGCGTCGGGGGTGTGGGCATAGTCGACATAGACCGGCGCGCCGCCGCGCGTGATCGCGGCGCGTTCGAGCCGGCCCCGCACCGGCTGAAGACGCGAGAGCGCGTCGAGCACCTGGGCGGGCTCGCCCCCGGTTGCCAGCACCAGCCCCGCCGCGACCAGCGCGTTGGCCGCCTGATAGGCGCCGATTAGCGGGAGATTGACGGTCCGCACCGTGCCGTGATGTTCGATCCGCAACAGTTGCCCAAGCTGCCCCGGCTCGCGCCCGACCAGTTTCAGGGTTTCGCCC
Source organism: Sphingomonadales bacterium (assembly GCA_038256425.1). Classification (GTDB taxonomy): domain Bacteria; phylum Pseudomonadota; class Alphaproteobacteria; order Sphingomonadales; family Sphingomonadaceae; genus Novosphingobium. Next base: position 11,983 of record JBBSKI010000014.1, on the reverse strand, counting down.
CGTTCGCCCACGGTCAGCACCACCAGACCGCGTCGGCTCGCATGGTCGATCGCCTTCTGCGACCAAGTATCGTCGGCCCAGACCACTGCGGCCCCGCCTTCGGCCACCACTTCGCCGAACAACCGCATCTTGGCTGCGAAATAGTCGTCCATGTCGGCGTGGTAATCGAGGTGGTCGCGGCTGAGATTGGTGAACGCCCCTGCGACCACTCGCACGCCGTCGTTGCGGAACTGCGACAACCCGTGGCTGGAAGCTTCGAAGGCAACGTGGCTGACGCCTTCGCGCGCGAGACCCGCCATGTTCGACAGGAAGGTGACGATGTCGGGCGTGGTCAGCCCGGTCGAGACGCTTTCGTCGGGCGTCGTCACCCCCAGCGTGCCGATCGAGGCGGCGCGTTCCCCCGCCATCCGCCACAACTGGCGGGTCATCTCGACGGTCGAGGTCTTGCCATTGGTCCCGGTCACCGCGACCACCGTCTCGGGCACCGGCGCGAAGAACTGGGCGGCCAGCCGGGCGAACGTGCGACGCGGTTCGTCGGACGCAATCCTGGCGGCACCGACGACGTTCGCTTCGGGCCGTGCGACCACCGCCACTGCACCCGCAGCGATCGCGGCCGGGATGAAATCCTCGCCATTCACCGCAGCGCCCCGGAACGCGCCGAACACCGTGCCCGGCGCAACCTTGCGGTGGTCGATCGCAAAGCCGGTGACGGCAGCGTTGCCGTAACCGGGCAAAACGTCTCCCATCAATTCGATCCCGGCCCGATGCGCGAGTTGCGCCAGGGTCATTCGCCGAAGCCCGTCATTCGCCGAAGCCCGTCATTCGCCGAACCCTGGCACCAGAGGAGCGAGATCGGTGATGTCGACGTCGCGGCTGTCGTCGGGAACCACTCCCAGGATCGGGCCGATGCGCGGCACGAGCCGCCCGACTACCGGCGCGGCGTTCCACGCTGCAGTGCGCTGGCCCGATGCGGCGGCGGTACCTTTGGGCTCGTCGAGCATGGCGATGATTACGTAGCGCGGCTTGTCCATCGGGAACGCGGCGGCGAAAGTCGCGACCAGCGAGTGCTTGCGATAGCCGCCTGCGCCCGGCTTTTCGGCCGAACCGGTCTTGCCGCCGACGCGAAACCCGGCCGCGTTGGCCTTGCGCCCCGTGCCGTCCGATACGATCAGCCGCAGCAACTGGCGCATCCGCGCGCTGGTTGCCGCCTTGAACACCCGGCGGCCCTTGACCGCCTGGCCAGCCGGAACCTTCTCCAGCGTCGCCGGACGCCAGATCCCGCCGTTGACCAGCGCGGCATAGGCCGAAGCGAGGTGCAGCGGGGTGACAGCCACGCCGTGGCCATAGCCGACAGTCATCGCGGTGATCCGCGGCCATTCGCCGGCCGGCCACAGCGGAAAGCCGCGCGCCGGCAGCTCGATATAGGGGCGCTCGTTAAACCCCAACGCGGACATGGTCGCCTTCAGCTGGACCGGACCCAGATCGTCGACGATGTGGGCGGTGACGATGTTCGACGAATGCATCAGCATCTGCGGCACGTTGAGCGAGGCGCCAAGCGGATGGCTGTCCTTGATGGTGAACCGCCCGACCCCGAACGGGGTGGCCGAATAGCGCCGTGTCATATCGGTCACCGTGCCAGCGTCGATCGCTGCGGCAACGGTCAGCGGCTTGAAGGTCGATCCCAGCTCATAGACCTGGTTGGTGACCTTGTTGAACACCAGGCTGTTGACAGCCTTGTCGACCCGGTTTGGATTGAACGAGGGCAACGAGGCGAGCGCGAGCACTTCGCCGCTATCCACATCGAGGACCACGCCAGCCGCGCCGATCGCCTCGGTTTCCAGCATCCCGCGCCCCAGCTCATCCTCGAGCGCGCCCTGGACGCGCATGTCGATGGCCAGTTCGACCGGCTGGCCGCGCAAGGCCGGATCGCGCAGCCGCTCATCGAGGATCTGCTCCATCCCGACCCGTCCGTGCCCATCGGCCGCGACATAGCCAAGAACGTGCGCGGCCAGGCTGCCTTGCGGGTAATAGCGATCGTTTTCGCGCGGGAACTCGAGCGCGGGTTCGCCCAGCGCGTGGATCCGGTTGGCCTGTTCGGGCAGCAGGCGGCGCTGGAGATAGCCGGGGCGGCGGACCGACAGGCGCGCGCGCAGTTCGGCCTCGTCCGCATCGGGCAGGATCAGCGCCAGCCGCCGCGCAACCTCGGCCGGCGATCCGACCAGCGGGCTGCCGGTCCCCAACGCATCAGGATTGAACCACAGCGCATAGGCGGGAAAGGCGCGGGCCAGCGGCACCCCGTTGCGATCGGCGATTTCGCCGCGGCTGGGCAGCAGCGCCTCGGCCAGCGAGGCGGCCCGGGCCGGGCTCTCGAACAGCCCGAGCATCGCGATCCGCGCCAGGCAGACAGCAGCGGCGAAGCCAAACAGCCCCAGGATCACCAGCAACCGGATGCGCGCGATGATCAGCGACCTGGCCCGCACGTTGGCGAGCTGGACGCGGCCGGCAGTCAGCGCGGGGGCATAGGTGATCGCGTTCATGGCGCTTCCTCCGGCCTGGCGTCGGATTTGCCTTCGGACTTTGGCGCCTTCGCGGTGGCGGCGATCTTTGGATGCTCGACCGTTGCCAGCCGCTCGCCCAGCCGCGCGGTAGCGGTGGCGTGATCGACCGGCACGGCGTCGACCAAATCGTCTTCCTCGCCAAGCGGCTTGCCGGTCAGCGGCGAGACCATCGTCGGCAGCGCCGAGGCCGGGACATCGCTGGCCGCCGCGACCCGGATCGGGGCGGGGGCATCGGGTCCGGCGGCTTTGCCCAGCGCAGCCAGCTCGCGCTCGTTCTCGAGATATTGCCCGGCGCCAGGCGCGATATAGCCGAATTCGACCGCATTCCACTGGGCCAGCTGCTGCTGGTTGGCGCGGGTCTCGAACTCGGTTTCGAGGTAGATCGTCTCGTGCTTGAGGGCGACGATCTTGCGCTCGGCCAGGCGCACCTCGCTTTTGAGCGCGTTGACCCGCAGCGACAGCCCGACCAGCAGGGCAAGGCACACCGCGAGCACCGCGACCCAGCCGATCCGGCGCATGGCAAGCCCGCGCGCGATCATGCGGCACGCTCTTTGCTGACCTGGCCCAAATTGGATGGTCGCGCCGGGGCGGCGGTACGCGTCGCCCAGCGCAGCGTGGCCGATCGCGCGCGCGGATTGCGGTCGAGCTCGCTTTCGCCGGGGCGGATCGCCTTGGAGACCCGATCGAACCGTGCGGCCGCGGCGATGGTCTGCGGCAGGTAACGCGACCCACCCGCCGCCGCGCCGCTCGCCTCGCGCAGGAACTGCTTGACGATCCGGTCTTCCAGACTGTGGAACGCGACCACCGCCAGCCGGCCGCCGGGGGCCAGCACCGCTTCGGCCCCGGCCAGCCCTGCCACCAGCTCGTCGAGCTCGCCGTTGACGTGAATCCGGATTGCCTGGAAGCTGCGGGTCGCGGGATCCTTGGGCGCGCGCGAACCCTTGAACGCAGGGTTATAGCCCAGCGCCCTGCGGATCACTCCGGCCAGCGCGCCGGTCGTTTCCAAAGGCCGCGCCGCGACTATCGTGCGGGCGACCCGGCGCGACTGGCGCTCCTCGCCATAGCGGAACAGCACGTCGGCGATCTCGCTCTCGTCTGCGCCGTTGACGAAATCCGCGGCGCTCGGGCCTTCCTGCGACATCCGCATGTCGATCGGGCCGTCGCTGCCGAAAGCGAAGCCGCGTTCGGGCCGGTCGAGCTGCATCGAACTGACCCCGATATCGAACACCACCCCGTGGACTTCATCCACCCCGGCTTCGGCCAGCCCGGCGACCAGTTCGGAAAAGCGCCGCGGGTGAAGGATCAGGCGGGGCGGTTCGGCTTGTGCCTCGGGCCAGGCGCGTCCGGCCGCGATCGCATCGGGATCGCGATCGAAGGCATGAACCGTCGCGCCGGCTTCCAGCAGGCGGCGGGTATAGCCCCCTGCGCCGAACGTGGCGTCGACCATGATCGCGCCAGGCGAAGGCGAAAGCGCGGTCACGACTTCGTCGAGCAGGACCGGGACATGCCCGGCTTCGGTAAAGCCGCTCACGACCGCTTCGCCCTGGCCGCGTGGGCTTCTGCGCCAAGCGCGGCGCAGGCTGCCTGCATCGGCTCCCACCCCGGCCCCATCTCCATCAAGGCATCGGGGTTCCAGATCGTGAAGAACGGCCCGTTGCCGTTGAAATAGACCTCGCCCGTAAGCCCGGCCTGCTTGCCGAGATATTCGGGCAGCACGAACCGGCCCGAATCGTCGAACGGCAGGTTTTCGAACGTGCTGAGCTGGGCCATGCGTTGTTCGGGATCGTAGGGCGCCGAGCGGGCCAGCGCGCTCGCCTCTTCACGTTCGACCTGGGCGATGAACGCATCGAGGCGGCTCGTTCCGAAGCCGGTCAGGCAAGGCCAGCGATCATGCTTGGCCACGCACAAGATGCGCGATCCGGCCGAGGCATCCTTGACCTGCTTGCGGAAACCGGGGGGCAGCACGAAGCGGTTCTTGTCGCCTTGCAGCGAGAAACCGACCCCGTGAAAGCTGAACCCCTGCGCCACTGACGTTTGCTTCCCCGCCCTCGCAAACGCCTCCCCCGCCCGTCACGCACGCAGGCGTGACGGTTCACCTCCGTCAGGTGCAGTCGTGGATACGCTCCGATGAAGACAAGCCTTAACCCGCACGAACCGGGCAGAAAAGGGAAAAATGCGGGAAATTGCGGGCAACTACGGTAACTAATTGATTTCATGTGAATATTCAGTGGAGCGCGCTGGGTCGCCTTTGCCCGAGTTTATGCTTTGTTCTATCCCGGAATCAAGCGCTTAAGCCACGAATCCGAGAATCGCGCTCAGAGCTTCCAACCGCCTCCCGTGGTTTCCCCGATCCGGGTGGTGCAAGCTCATCGAAAGGCATCTTCGGCCAGCGCCAGCAGTGTCCGGCGACGCGGTTCGATCGCCTCGGGCTGATCGAGACGCTCGAACAGCGCTGCGTCGGCGATGACGGTCACCCTTCCCTTGCCGACCAGGCACAGCGCCAGCAACCCGCCGGCTTCGAAGCGGCACGATCCGCCCGGGGCCGAGACCAGCTGCCCGGGCAGGTTGACCGGCATTTGCACACCCGCCAGCGCGACCGTCCGCTCGCCCAGCGGCTGATCCTCGTCGAACTCGAGCCTCACGCCCCAGCGGGTCAGGATCGGCGAGAGCAGCACCGTGTCTTGCGGACGCCGCCGGTCGCCCAGCGCAAAAGCGCTGTCCTGCGTCAGCGCCGGATCGGCAAACAGCAGCACCCGCCCCCCGCGCCGCACCCAGGCATCGAGCGCGACGTTTTCTGCCGGTGACAGCGGGCGCGGTTGCACCATCAGCAGGTTGCGCGGTTTGCGGGCCGTGAGCCCTTCCAGCGTATCGAGCGGGCGCAGCCCGTAAGTGCTCTCGAGCGCCGCGCGCGCCCAGTGGATCTCGCCATCGGGGGCCAGCATCGCCGCCAGGTCAGGCGCTTCGGCCCAGTACAGCGGCAGGCTGGTGAACAGGCCGAGGACCGGGCGGTCCGCCGGCGGGCGCAGGGTGGCGGGCGCTTCGGCGCGACCACCCGGGATCAGCGCCCACCCCGCAAGCAGCAAAGTCGCCATGATCGCGGCCCCCAGCAGGATCGCGCGTCGCACGGTTCGCGGGGCGACCGTCATTACTACCCGGCGGGGGGCGGCGAGTTCGCGGCGGCGGCGGGCGCGGTCTCGGACTCGGCGGGCAGATCGGGCACCACCCCGATATCGGCGAGTGGATCGCTGGTCGGGCTTTGCGGCGCAGTTTCGGGCACGCCGCCCGAGACCCCGGCAGCCGCCGCCGATGCTGCCGCAGCTTCGGCGGTGGCGTCGTCATTGATCCGCGCGCGGTCCATGATGATGTTGGCAAGTCCAACCAGCAGCAGCATTCCCGCCAGCCCGAACAGCCCGACCTGAAGCCGGTGGACCGCCTGCGCGCGCAATTCGCGCGAGGTCGGGCTCAGGTAATGCTGCGGAACCACGGTCGCCGCGGGCTCTCTCCCGAAATCCTCGGTCGAGCCGGATTTTGCGAACAGGCCTGATTTTGAGAACGGGGATGAAACCATCGCGAGGCGGTCTACCTCATTCCGTCAGCCAGGGGAACACCGGCAAGCCTTTGGCCGCCAGCCACTCGGCATTGTAGAGCGACGACAGGTAACGAAAGCCGGTGTCGCACAAGATCGTCACGACCCGGGGGTTGTCGATGCCCTGCGACCTCAGTTGCTGCCCCAGCGCCACCGCGCCCGCCACGTTGATCCCGGATGACAGGCCCAGGCACAGCCCTTCTTCGCGCAGCAGCCGCGCCACCCAATCGAGCCCCTCCTCATCGGAAATGCGGAATTGCGTGTCGACCGGCGCACCGTCGAGGTTGGCGGTGATCCGCCCCTGCCCGATCCCTTCGGCGACCGAATTGCCCTCGGACCGGAGCTCGCCGTTGGCATAGTACTCGTACAGCGCCGCGCCGTGCGGATCGGTCAGCGCGATGGTTACGTCATCATCGAACGCCTTGAGCCCGAGGCCGACGCCGGCCAGCGTCCCGCCGGTGCCGACCGCGCAAGTGAACCCGTCGATCCGGTGCTCCATCTGCTCCCAGATCTCAGGCGCGGTGCTTTCGATGTGGGCGCGGCGGTTGGCGATATTGTCGAACTGGTTGGCCCAGACCGCGCCGGAGGTCTCCTCCGCGATCCGGCGCGAGGTGTGAACGAAGTGGCCGGGGTTCGAAAACGGCGCGGCGGGCACCAGCACCAGCTCGGCCCCCAACGCCCGCAGCGTGTCCATCTTTTCGCGGCTCTGCGTCTCGGGCATCACGATCACGGTCTTGTAGCCCAGCGCGTTGGCGACCAGCGCAAGGCCGATCCCGGTGTTGCCGGCCGTGCCCTCGACGATCGTCCCGCCGGGCAGCAGCGCGCCGCGCGCCTCGGCATCGCGCACGATCCACAGCGCCGCGCGGTCCTTTACGGAGGCTCCGGGATTGGCGAATTCGCACTTGCCGAAGATCTCGGCCCCCGCCGCCGCGCTCGCCGAGGCGAGACGGACCAGTGGGGTGTTGCCGATCAGGGCGAGGGTAGCGGGGAGAGTTGCAGGAGCGATCATGGGTCTTGAAGTAGGCAGCGCGCGGCGGTGGTGCAATCAAGATAAGGTTTCACGGGCAGGCAAGGTTTCCTTGGCGCTATTCCCTTAGCGCCCGCACCGCCGCCCCGCCCGCGAACGGCGCAATCGCTAGGGCAGCGAGGCTGGCGGCGGCAAGCAGGGCCAGCCCGCCCTCGCCGCCCGGCTGGAGCGAGCCCGCGCCGAAGATCAGCAGCGGCACCGCCAGCGGGATCGTCAGCAGCCCGCCCAGCGCCGCCCCGCCGCGCAGGCCCGCGGTCAGCGCGGCGATGGTCACGCCGATCGCAGCCAGCCCCGGCGTGCCCGCCAGCAGCCCCAGTTGGACCGCGCGGAGCTGGGCCGCGTCCAGCCCGAGCAGCGCGGCGGCGGGCAGCGCGGCGAGCATCAGCGGCGGACCGAAGCTGAGCCAGTGGGCCAGGATGCGCACGCTGAGCACCGCTTCCTCGGCCATTCCGCGCAGCGCCCACTGATCGAAGAAACCGCTTTCGATGTCGGGCTCGACCAGCCGATCGAGCGGGAGGATCGCGGCGAGCAGCGCGGCGACCCAGATCACCCCGGCCCCGGTCCGCGCGAGCAGTTTCGCATCGGGGCCGACCGCGAACGGAAACAGCATCGCCACCGAGAGGAAGAACAGCAGCGGCAGCGTGGCCCCGCCGCGGCCGTGCCCACCGCGTAGCAGGTGGCGCAGATCGCGGCGCAACAGGAGCGCGAGGCGGCTCATGCCAATTCCGGCACGAATTTCGGCACGAATTGCGCCAGCTCCAGCCGCGCCAGCCCCTTCAGTGCGAAAGCCTGATGCGAGGCGATCAGCGCGATCCCGCCCGCCGCGCAATGGCCCGCAACCAGCGCCTCGACCGCCGCGCCCGAGGCGGTATCCAGCCCGTTGAGCGGCTCATCAAGCAGCCAGACCGGAGCGCCGCTCGCCATGGTGCGGGCGAGGACCGCACGCTTGCGCTGACCGGTCGAGAGGTAGCGCACCGGCACATCGAACAGATCGCGCAAGCCCAGCGCGGCGATCGCCCGGTCGGCGGCCTCGCTACCATCGAACCGCGCCCAGAAATCCAGCGCCTTGCCCAGCGCAAGCCCGCCATCGAGCGCCAGCCGCTCATCGGCCAGCGCCATTTCGCCCTCATGCGCGACGCTGCCCGCGAACGGCCGCAGCAACCCCGCCAGAATGCGGATCAGGCTCGATTTGCCGACCCCGTTGGGCCCGGACAGATGCAGCGCCGCGCCAGGATCGAGCGCAAACGACACCCCCCGGAACAGCACCCGGTCGCCGCGCCGGCAGGCAAGGTCGGTGGCGGCGAGGCGGCAAGGTTGCATCGGGGTCGGCGATAAGGGAAAGCCTGCCTGCTGCCAAGGAGAGCGCCATGACGATCCCCCGCCTGACCGATACCGCGCGCGATGCCCTGCTCGCAGCCCATTCCGACTGGACCCTGCGGGGCGACGGTCTGGCAATCGAGCGGGATTTCAAGTTCGCCGATTTCTCCGAAGCCTTCGCCTTCATGACCCGCGTCGCGCTGCTGGCCGAAAAGACCGATCACCACCCCGAATGGTCGAACGTCTACAACCGGGTGAGCATTGTTTTGACCACTCACGACGCCGGGGGTTTGAGCCAGCGCGATGCCGACATGGCGGCGGCGATCGACGGTTTGGGTTAACCCCCCAGCGTGCGCTGGGACTTGCGGGTCTGTGCGCGCAACCGGCCCGGCAGCCACTTCGCCGCAAAGTTCAGCTGCCGCGCGGTTTTGCCCACCAGTGTGTGCAGCCTGTTACCGTGGACCGCCGCCCAGGCCGCATCGGCCACGGCCTCTACGGGCGTGATTTCCAACCCCGCCCCGGTCACCCGCCCGCGAATGTCCTCGTTCGAGGCGCGGTTGGGCGCGTGGTCGAGCAGCGGCGTATCGATGAAGCCTGGCATCAGGTCGCGCACGAGGATGCCGTCTTCGGCCCATTCCCCATCGAGCGATTCGGTCAGCGCGCGAACCCCGAACTTGGTCGCCGAATAGACCGCCGCGCCCGGCGTGCCATAGATCCCGGCCGCGCTGGCGGTGCTCAGCAGGCACGAGCCCGGGGCGCTCGTCTTGAGCCAAGGATAGGCCGCTGCCGCCCCGAAGATTGCACCCTTGAGATTGATGTCGAGGCAGCGCTCGATCTCGTCCTGCGCCAACTCGGCCAGCTTCCCGCCGACCGGAACCCCGGCGTTGTTGAACACCGCGTCGATCCGCCCCCCGGCAGCGGCGGCGCAGGCGCTCAGGGCCGCATCCCACCCGGCCCGGTCGCGCACGTCAAGCGGGTGGCTCGACCATAAGCCGCTCGGCAGCAGCGCGGCGGTCTCGCGCAGCCCGGCCTCGCTGATGTCGGCCAGCCCGACGAACCAGCCCTCGCCCGCAAACTTGCGCGCCACCGCGCGCCCGATCCCCGAGCCAGCGCCCGTGATGAAGATGGTCTTGCGTTGCGATGACGTCATGCTGGAGCCCTTCCGGAACCGGAGGACCCCCTACCCGGCATCGCGGCCCCGGTGAAGGGTGCGCCGCAATGCCGGATTTGAGCGGGTGGAACCGCTATTTGGCGGCAAGGGCTTCGCAAGCCTACTTGCTGAGGGCTTCGCGCGCCTACTTGCTGAGGGCTTCGCCGAGGCCCTTCACATAGTCCGCCCCGTCGACGATCTGCGCGGTCGAGCCCTTGACCGTGCCGCCGATCGGCTCTGAACGCCCGCCCAGGCAGGTGCCGAGGAAATTCTCGGTCACCGCGTTGAAGGCGATGTTGTTGGCGGGTTTGGCAAAGCCGTGGCCTTCGTCGGGAAACAGCACGTAAGTGACCGGGATGCCCTTGGCCTTCATGGCCGCGACGATCTGGTCGCTTTCGGCCTTGTTGACGCGGGGATCGTTGGCGCCCTGCCCGATCAACAGCGGCCGGACGATCTTGTCGGCGCTGTACAGCGGCGAGGCCGCCTTGAGCATCGCCAGACCTTCAGGAGTGCCGGGATTGCCCATCCGTTCGTGGAACTGCTTGACCATCGGTTCCCAGTACGGCGGGATCGTCTTGAGCAGCGTTTCCAGGTTCGACGGACCGACGATGTCGACCCCGCAGGCGAACGCCGTGGGGGTGAAGGCGAGGCCCGCCAGCGTCGCATAGCCGCCATAGCTGCCGCCCATGATCGCGACCTTGCCCGGCGCGGCGATCCCCTGCTTCACCGCCCAGTCGGACACGTCGATCAGATCGTCGTGCATCGTCTTGCCCCATTGCAGGTTGGCCGCTTCGATGAACGATTTGCCGAACCCGGTCGAGCCGCGGAAGTTGGGGCTGATCACCGCATAGCCGCGATTGGCGAGCCACTGGTGATACCCGTTGAAGCCATAGTTGTCGCGCGCCCACGGCCCGCCGTGGACCAGCATCACGGTCGGCACCGGCTTGTCGGGCACGCCGTCGTTGTTGGCATCGCTGCCCGGCGGCAGGGTGACATAGCTAACCAGCGTCTTGCCATCGCGCGACATGACCTCGCGCGGGTGCATTTCGGCCAGCGGCATCCCGTCGAGCGCGGGGCGCGCGGCATAGAACGGGGTCAGCTTGCTGGCCTTGCGATCGTAGATATAGGTCCGCGCCGGAGCCGTGGCCGAACTGGTCGCGACCACCCACTTGTCATCGGCATCAGTCCGCGAGGTGATCGAAACGTCGCCTTCGAGCTGCGCATCGAGCCAGTCGAGCGAGGCCTTGATCTTGGGATCGAGCGCGGTCCAGGTGTTGCGCAGGTAATCGACCGAATAGGCCTCGATCACCCCGGTGGTCGGATTGCTCATCGCGCCGCCGATGTCGGCCTTGGCGTTCTCGGCGATTACCGTGGATGTACCGCTGGCGACGTCCTGCGCGATCAGCGCGGCGGTATCGCGGCCACGGCTGTCGATCCAGTACAGCGTCTTGCCATCGGTGGTGTAGCCCGCCGGATTGGTGGTCAGCGCGTCGGCCAGCCCGGTCGAGGCGAAGGCCTTTTCCTCCACCTTGCCGCCGGTCACGCGGAAATAGTCGGTGCCGCCCGCCGCATTCTGGCGAACCGCCATGCGCAGATCGAGATTGTTGTCGGCAAGGAACCCGGCGTAGCTGTTGTTCTCCAGCACCTTGGTCAATTCGCCGGTGTTGAGGTTCAGGCTGTGAACGTCGTGGAAGCGCGGATCGCGGTTGTTGACCCCGATCAGCAGCCGGTCCTTCAAAATCGTCGACGCGCCGAACATCTGGACCCGGGTCTTTTCGAACGGGGTCAGCGTGCGCTCTTTGCCGGAGACCGGATCGACGCTGTACAGCAGGAAGTTCTCATCCCCGCCCTTGTCCTGGATATACAGCACGCTCTTGCCATCGGGCGCCCAGAAATACTGGCGGATCGGACGTTCGGCCGAAGCGGTGATCGCCTTGGCGGCATCGGGGGTCGCGGCGGGGGCGACCCACACGTTCATCACCCCGTTCAGCGGCGCGAGGAAGCTGACGTACTTACCATCGGGGCTGAGGCGGCCGGCGGACTTGACCGGATTGCCGAACAGCGCATCGCGCGCGATCAGCGGGGCGTGGTGGCCATCCATCTTGTGGTCCATCTTATGGTCCATCTTGTGATCCATTTTGTGCCCCATCTTGTGATCGCCGTGGCTGGCGGCGGCCTTCGAGGCCGGGGCTGCGGTTTCGGCCATGGCAGGAACTCCGAAAGTCAGCGCGAGCAGACTCGGCGCGACGAGCGCCAGGGCGCGAATACGGTTGAACGACATTGTGAAAACTCCTCCTGTATTGCCCGGACAATACACCGGGCCCGGGGCGATGCAAGGAGATTGG
>JBBSKI010000013.1:0-29997 GCA_038256425.1 Sphingomonadales bacterium | reverse complement strand
GAAACCGAACGGAGCGGCGTTCAAGGCCAAGGGCCCGCTGCGCAAGGCCGTCCAGTCGCTCGCGGCGAAGATCGACAGCGTCAATCCGCCGGGCAAGGCCGCCCGCAACGCCAAGCACACCTATAATCTCACCCGCCGGCTCTATGAACTGTTCCTCGACGAGGACCGCCAGTACACGATGGGGTATTACCGCGATCCTGCTGCGCGGGTCAGCCTCGAACAGGCGCAGCTCGACAAGAAGGCGCATCTGGCCGCCAAGCTGCATATCAAACCGGGCATGACCGTGCTCGATATCGGCTGCGGCTGGGGCGGGTTCGCGCTGTATCTCAACAAGCATTACGGCTGCGAAGTGCTGGGCGTCGCGCTGGCGGAGGACCAGATCGCCTTCTGCAACGAGCGCGCCGCCGCGCTGGGGGTCGCCGACAAGGTCAGGTTCGCGCTGATGGACTATCGCTCGGTCGAAGGGACGTTCGACCGGATCAGTACGGTCGGCCTGCTCGAACACGTCGGCACGCCGCACTATCCGATCTTCTACCAGCACACGCACCGGCTGCTCAAACCCGGTGGGGTGATGCTCAGCCACTGCTGCGGGCGGGCGGGAGCGCCGGGCTTTACCGATGCGTGGACGCGGAAATACATTTTCCCCGGCGGCTATATCCCCGCGTTGTCCGAGCTGGTCACGCAAAGCGAGAAGGCCGGATGGCAAGTGATGGACGTGGAGGCGATGCGCTTTCACTATTCGTACACGCTGGAGGAATGGTACCGCCGCACGGTGCTCCACAAGGATGAAATCGTCGCATTGTACGACGAGCGGTTTTTCCGGATGTGGGAGTATTATCTGGCCGGGGCCGAACAGGCCTTCCGCAACGGCAAGATGGTCAACTGGCAGATGATCTACGTGAAGGACCGCACAGCGATCCCGATGACGCGCGACTGGATCGTCGAGGAAAGCGCCCGGCTGCGGGCGAGCGATGTCGCGCCGGTGTGGCATCTCGATCCGGGACTGCGCGAGGCGGCGGAGTAGGGGCTAGCGGCGACCTGGGTGGCGCCGGATTCGTGCGGGCGCTCAGACCAGCCATTTGGCGAAAGCCAGCGCCGCCACGAACGAAGCCACCGTCGCCGTCAGGGTCGGGACGATCGCGCGCCAGCCGGCATCGCGCAGCAATTCGAGCCGCGAGCGCATCGCGGTGGCGGTCACCGCCAGCAACAGCAGACCCTTGGACAGGCCCAGCAGCGCGCCGGTCGCGGCGGGGGGCACGGCAACGACGCTGTTAAGCGTGAGGACCCCCAGAAACGCGACGATGAACCACGGCAGCGCCAGCCGTCGCCACATCGGCTGGCCCCTGCCGCTGCCATCGCCAGCGTCTCCTCCGCCCGGCCCGATCGCCAGCGACACCAGCGCAACCAGCGGCGCGAGAAGCGCGACGCGGGCCAGCTTGACGATCGTCGCGTGGCTGCCAGCGGCATCGGAGAAGGCATAGCCCCCGCCGATCGCCTGCGCGACGTCATGGATCGAGGCGCCGATCAGGAACCCGGCCTGCCGGTCGTTCAGGCCGAGTTCGGCGGCGAGAACCGGATAGACCGACATCGCCAGCGCACTGGCCAGCGAGACGCCCACCAGGGTCAGCGCGAATTGCGCCTGGCTCAGCCGCGCCTTGCCGATCACGCCGTACAGCGCGAGCGCCGCCGAAGCGCCGCAGATCGCGGTCGCGCCCCCGGCCAGGATCCCTGCATTGGTGCTCTGGCCGACCAGCCGCGCCGCGCCGAGCCCGGCCGCAAACGCCGCAGCCATGACCACGAGCAGCGCCGCGAAGGGCACCGGCCCCAGTGCGCCGATCTGCGCGAAGGTCACTTGAAAGCCCAGCACGACGATCCCGATCCGCAGGAAAGTCCGCGCCGCAAAGTCGAGCCCGCGGTGCATCCGGGGATCGTGACCAAGGAAACTCAGCGCCAAGCCAACCAGCAGCCCGAGCAGGATGATCGGAAAACCGTAGTGCTCCGACAGCCAGGCCGCGGCCAGGCTCGCGGTTCCGCAAACCGCCAGCCCGGGCCACAGCGGATCGCGCGTCGCGGTCGGAGCCACCTCGGCGGCGCTGAGGTGCAATTCGCCGAACAGGTCGCCCGCGTGGGCCGGATAGGCGGACATGTCCTGCGGTGTCATAATCCTCTTCCCTTATCCCGCTCGCGCGCTACCGTGCAAGCGAACAGTGCCGCCCGGCAGAGCCCGGGTCGGCGCCCTGAGGGGGAAGTTGGCGATGGCCGAGCCTGTAAAACCGGAATCGTCGATCGACGCGGGCCTGGCCCGCTCGCGCAACCTGCTGGTTGCATTGCTCTTCTTCGGCACCATCATCAACTACGTCGATCGCCAGGTGCTGTCGCTGCTCAAGCCGACCATTTCGGCCGAGTATGGTTGGGGAGACGCCGAATTCGCCCATTTCGCCTCGGCCTCGCAGCTGGCTGCGGCGGCGGCGCTGTTGTTCGTCGGCTGGCTGATCGACCGGTTCGGAGTACGCGTGGCCTATGGCGCAGCCGTGGCGATCTGGAGCCTGGCGGGCATGGCCCACGCCTTCGCCTCGACCGTGACCGGGTTCGTGGCGGCGCGCGTGGTGCTGGTCGCCGCCGAAGCGGTCAACACCCCGGCAGCAGTGAAGGGCGCGGCGCAATATCTCCCGCTCGCGCGCCGGACGATGGCGATGGGAATCGTCAACACCGCGCCCAACCTCGGCAATATCATCGCCCCGCTGACCGTGGTGCCTTTTGCGATCATTTTCGGCTGGAGAGCGGCGTTTCTGGTTACCGGCGCGCTGGGTTTCGTGTGGCTGGCGTTCTGGATCGCCGGGACCCGCCGCCTGACCCCCCTGCCCCGCGCGGTCGCCGACAAATCGACGGTGGGTTATCGCGCCGCGCTGTCGGATCGCAAGACCTGGGCGATCGCCGGGGCCAAGGCAATCACCGACATGTTCTGGTGGTTCTTCACCTTCTGGTTGCCAGACCTGTTCAACAAGGTGTTCGGCCTGTCGCAGAGCGAGCTGATCGGACCCACCGCACTGGCCTTCAGCCTGGCCGCACTGGGCGCGCTGACCGCGGGTAAGGTGTTCGCGGTGCTGCTGGGCCGCGGGCGCTCGGTCAACGGTGCGCGCAAGACCGGGATGCTGCTGTACGCGCTGATCGTCCTGCCGATCCCGCTGGCGCTGATGGCCGACAATGCGTGGATCGCAGCGGCGATCATCGGCATGGCGCTGTTCGCGCATCAGGGCTTTTCGACCAATATTTTCGGCTTTGCCGCCGATGCTGTCCCGGCGCAGCGGGTGGCGACGGTGATGGCGATCGGCGCAATCGCGGGCAACGTGGCGGGCTTCGGCATCCAGGAAGCGACTGGTGCGCTGCTCACCGGTGGCTATGGCTACGCCCCGTTGTTCTGGGGAGCGTCGGGTGCCTATCTGCTGGCGCTCGGGTGGATCCACCTGCTCGTGCCGCGGATCGTGGCTGAGGATGATGAAGTGGGCTAACAGCCCATTCTGCGGCCAGCCCTCAATCTACTCCAAGTCTCTGGCGCCCCGTGCCCGACACGCAGCAGGGCACTGGATCGACGCCACAGCCCGTCAGAAACCCATCCAATCCTGCTCGACCGAACGAAAAAATGCCCTGCTGGCTTGCGCTAGGGAGCGAAGCGAGCAGGGCATCTGAATATCAGGCAGCAAACCAGCGCTGCGATGGGTCCAGATGTGTGCGGATCGGGCCGATCAACCGCGCAGGGCTGGAGCGATTCGCGGATCAGGCGACCGCAAGTGCCTTGCGGCGGCGGCGAAGGCTGGTGCCGATCACGCCGAAGCCAAGCAGCATCATCGCCCAAGTCGCAGGTTCTGGGACCGCAGAGATCTGGCTGAACGAGAAATTGACCAGCGCGATGCCCTGGTTACCGTAGCCGCCTTCGGCTCCCTTCGGCTCCGCAAAGCCGATCCCGACGCCCTCACGACTACCCGTCCAGGTATAGCCGGACGCGCTCACGACTTGATCCAAGAACAACGGGAACTTTCCACCCTCTGAAATACTGCCACCGATGACATAGTTCCCTCTAGCGAGCAGAACCGGCACCGTGAGCACGGTGTAAAAGTAACCTCCGACCTCGTTCTGCCGCGTCACCAGTGCCGTGCTTACTAAATTGCCAAGCGAATTCCAGATGCCGACCTGTCCGCTGACAAAGGCAGGATCGTCGCTATAGTAGCCCAGCGCGTTCACCGACGACGGCAGATCGAGCGTGAACGAATAACCCAAAGTCCCAGGGGCAAGAGCTGCCGCATTTGGATTCTGCGCCGAACGCTCCGTGTATGTCTCCTGCGGGGCAGAAAAATACTCGAACGCAGGGGTGATCAAGGCAGACGGCGGACCAGCGACGACCTGAGACGCTGGACCAGCGACCGCAGGAGCAGCGACCGCAGGAGCAGCGAACGTTACCGCAAGCGCCATCCCCATCGATGTCAGAAATTTGCGCACGCGACCTCCCGGAACGTCTTCTATCCTCGGGTGAACACCTAGGGACAAACACGTAGGATGGCAAGTGCAAGCGGCCGACCTGCGGCCGAACGCGCGAGGACGGCGAGTTGGTCACCCCGGCGATGGGATCCCTGCGGCCTGGGGAATGGCTATTCTACGCCGAGCCAGACAATTATCAGCAATAGCAACGGTTTGCTTTGCGTGGAGAGCCGTTCGAAAATTTTAGTTCATCGATGGCGGGTCGCGATGAGCGGCGTCCCTGACGCCGCTCATAATAGCGAATCACCCATCGCCCACGCGCGTTGCTGCATCTGGCGAAATCGAGCTGGCCGCCCTCAAAAATTGATCTTCCCGATCACCCCGAAGTACCGGTCTGCATCGCGGGGGATTTGGTAACGGTAAGAACCGCTCGGGCCGCCGCCGATGATCGTCGCGGCGAACGATTGGTCGAACAGGTTGCGCGCCACTAAGGTCAGTTTCCAGCGGTCATTGGCGTCGATCACCGAGGCCGAGACGTTGACGATGCCGTAGCCGTCGATCAGCCCGGCGCGCCGCACCACCGGATCGGGGGTGAGGATCGAATCCTGACCGGACTGGTAATTGCCTTGCGCGCCCAGTGCGAAGTCGACCGAATTGCCCGTGCGGATCCGGTAATCGGCCGAAATACTGCTCTTGAACTTGGGCGCATAGGGCAGACGCGTGCCGTTGGGGACAATGTCGTTGGGCGTGCGCACTGCGGGCGGGCGGAACCGGTCGATCTTGGCGTCGGTATAGGCCGCGCCGCCGGTGATGCTGAAATCGCGGGTCGGGCGATAGGCGAAGTCCAGTTCCACTCCGCGCGTGCTGACGCTGCCCGCGTTGGTGAAGCGGCCGATCACCGTGGTCACCCCGTTGATCGTCAGCGAATCCGGGTTGTTGGCCTGGAAATTGTAATACCTGGCATAGAACCCGGCGAGGTTGATCGTCAGTCGGCCGCCCAGCAGGCTGTTCTTCAGGCCGATCTCGTAAGCGTCCGAAGTCTCGGGCTCGAGCGCCTTGAGCCCGGTCGGCTGGAGATTGAAGAACAGGTTGTAGGCCGGGCCTTTGTAGCCGCGGGTATAGGTCGCATAGCCGGTCATATCGCGGCTGAAATCGAACTGCACCCCGCCCTTGCCCGACAGGTTGTCGCTGTCGGTCCCGGTCTGGAGCGGCACGCCGTTGGTCGAGGCGGCCGCGGCGGCCTGCGCCGCATTGGGTGCCATTCCCGCCGCGATTGCAGCGTTGTAGGCCGCCAGCACGCCCGCGTCGAACGGCGGGTTGGAGGCGCGGTTGCCCGGGCTGGTGACGCGGACGAACGACACGTCGAGATCGTCACGAGTATAGCGCAGCCCCGCGATCACCCGGAACCGCTCGCTCAGGTTGATTGTGCCCTGCCCGAACACCGCGAAGTTCTTGGCCCGGGCGGTATAGTCCGCGCGGCCGAAGGCGGTGACCGAAGGCGCGGCGAGCGCGCTGGTGCACGGGGTCAGCACCCCGGCCGGGATCACCGCGCCGGGGGCGGCGGCGCAGATCACGTTGTCGCGCCGGAAAATCCGCTTGGTATAGGTGTTCGAATAATAGCCGCCGATGACGTAGTCGATCAACTGGCCGCCGGGCGAGGTCAGGCGCACTTCCTGGCTGAACGTATCGCCGGTCTGCGGCCCGATATCGTGCAACTGCGGGGGGCTGATGAAGGCTTGCGGATAGAAGTCGCCATCGCGGATCTCGTTGTTGGCGAAGT
Organism: Sphingomonadales bacterium; assembly: GCA_038256425.1. Lineage (GTDB taxonomy): Bacteria > Pseudomonadota > Alphaproteobacteria > Sphingomonadales > Sphingomonadaceae > Novosphingobium. Next base: position 23,744 of record JBBSKI010000013.1, on the reverse strand, counting down.
TGCGGTAGGCGGTGATCGAGGTGATCGTGTGGTCGCCCACTTCGGCATCGAGCTGGCCGGAAAAGCCGTAGCCCTCCTCGATCGTCCGGGTGACAAGGTTCTGGTTGACAGCTCGTGTCTCATCGCCGCGCAGGGTCGGCAGCACGGTCTGGATCAGCGCTAGCGCGGCGGTGTTGACCGCGCCGGGGGTGGCATTGTTGAACGCCAGACGCGGCGGTCCGCCGATGATGTCGGCGCAGCAATCGTCGTCGTTCTTGTGGTAGTCACCGATCAGGGTGAGCGTCACCGTCTCGCCGAGATCGGCCTCGACCACCGAGCGGATGCCGTAGTGCTCCAGCCCGTTGACCCGGCGCCCGCCGCGCGCGACGTTGCGGATATTACCCTCGTAATCGTCATAGAACGCGGTGGTGCGGGTTCGCACCTGCGTGCCGAGCGGCAGATCGATCGCGCCACGGACGCGGTATTCGGTGCCGTTGTCGAAGAAGAACGCGCCCTCAAGCTCGCCACCGACGTCGGTGCCGGGGCGCTTCGAGACGATATTTATCACCCCCGCGCTGGCGTTCCGGCCGAACAGCGTGCCTTGCGGTCCGCGCAGCACTTCGATCCGCTCAATATCGACCAGATCGCTGAACGCCTCGGCCGAACGGCTGAGCACGACCCCGTCGAGCACGGTGGAAACCGATGGATCGACCGCGATCGAGAGCGTGGTGGTGCCCAGCCCGCGCAGGAACAGCGTCTGGTTGAGCGCGGTCCCGGCCTTGACGAAGTTCAGCGACGGAACCAGCTGAACCGCGCCTTCGAGGCTGGGCGTGGCGCTGGTCGCCAAGGCTTCCGCGCCGAGGACCGAGACCGCGACTGGCACATCCTGAAGCCGCTCGCTGCGCTTCTGGGCCGTGACGATAATCTCGCCCGGCGCTGCTTCGTCGACCGATGCGGTGTCCTCGAGCGCGGCTGCTGAGGCGTCTTGCCCCAGCGCGGGCGCGGCCAGCGCAAACAGCGAGACGGTGGCGGAAAGCGCGGCGGTGGCGCGAAGTGTGGCGTTCATTTGTGTCCTCCCCAACGGCGCTCGCGGTCCCCCAGGACCAGACGAGCGAAGCACGCGCAGCACGATCGGCCGCGTTCGTAGGCTGGAATTGACCGCCGCCCGCCGTTATGTCAAGCGGTGTCATACGAAAGGCTGCGACTGCGGCAAAAATGCCGCGGATGCGCGAGAGGAGAGGCTGGAGCGAGGTGGATTCGGGCTTTTTCACCGCTGAAGATGGTTTCGACCTGCGGATCGCGGGCCTGACCGTGCTGCGTCACCGGATTGCCTGTCCGGCGGTGTCGGTCGCGCGCGGCGCACCTGAAATTGCCATGTTGCACGGCAATTTCCGGATCGAGGATAGCCCGTTCGATCGTGTCGAAGCGCAGGCATCCACCGTCGATGAAATTTCAGTGATGCTGCCCGGCGTGGCCCGACTGTCGTTGGACCCCGCTACGCTGATCCTGTCCGTAACCGCGCTCATCCCCGGTGCGGATCGCATCTTTCTGCGCCTTCATGCCGAACCGGGCGAACAGCTGTGGGGCGGCGGCGAGCAGATGAGCTACCTCGCGCTGGCCGGGCGGCGCTTTCCGATGTGGACCAGCGAGCCCGGCGTCGGGCGCGACAAGACCACCGAACTGACCCGCCGCATGGATGCGCAGGGCATGGCGGGCGGCGATTACTGGACCACTAACTATCCGCAGCCGACCTTCCTGTCGTCGCGCAACTATTCCTGCCGCCTCGACACGACCTGCTACAGCGTGCTCGATTTCACCGACCCGGCGCGCCACGCCATCGAAATCTGGGCAAGCGATACGCGCCTCGAGTTCTTCACCGGCGACAGCCCGGCCAGCCTCGTTTGCCAGCTCTCGAACCGTTTCGGCCGCCCACCGCCGTTGCCCGAATGGGCGATTGGCGGCGCGATCGTCGGGCTCAAGGACGGGGCCAACAGCTTTGCCCGGCTCGAAAAATTCATCACGGCGGGGGCCGCCGTTTCCGGCTTGTGGTGCGAGGATTGGGCAGGCATCCGCCAGACCAGCTTCGGCCGCCGCCTGTTCTGGGACTGGCGCTGGAACCTGGGTCGCTATCCCGACCTGCCCGAGCATATCGCCGATCTGGCCCAGCGGGGCATCCGCTTCCTCGCTTACTCCAACCCTTATCTGTGTGCCGACGGCGGCCTGTTCATCGAGGCGCGCGACGGCGGACACTTGTGCTTGGCGCGCGACAGCGATGAGGTCTATCTGCTCGATTTCGGCGAGTTCGACTGCGGCGTGGTCGATTTCACCCGCGCCGAAACCCGCGCCTGGTTTGCCGAGCGAATTCTGGCCCGTGAGATGCTCGATATCGGCATCGCCGGATGGATGGCCGATTTCGGCGAATACCTGCCGGTCGACGTCCGCCTGGCCGACGGCAGCGACCCGATGGAGGCGCACAACCGCTGGCCGGTGCTGTGGGCCGAGGTCAATGCAATGGCGCTGGAATCGCGCGGCAAGAGCGGCGACGCGCTGTTCTTCATGCGCGCCGGGTTCTCGGGCGTTCAGGCGCATTGCCCGCTGCTGTGGGCGGGCGACCAGTCGGTCGATTTCACCCGCCACGACGGGATCGGCACGGTCGTCACCGCCGCGCTTTCCGCCGGGCTGGTCGGCAATGCCTACAGCCATTCGGACTGCGGCGGATACACCTCGCTCCATGGCAACGTCCGCACGGTCGAGCTGATGCGGCGGTGGTGCCAACTGGCCGCCTTCGCCCCGGTCATGCGCAGTCACGAAGGCAACCGGCCCGACGACAACCTGCAATACGATTCGACCCCCGAACTGCTCGCCTGTTTTGCAGGCTGGAGCCGGGTCCATGCCGCCCTCGCCCCCTATGTCCGGCACTTGTGCGACGAGGCTGCGGCCACCGGCCTGCCATTGCAACGCCCATTGTTCCTGCACTATCCGCAAGACCGCGCGCTCTGGACGGTGCAGGACGCCTTTCTGTATGGCGGCGACCTGCTGGTCGCTCCGGTGATCGAGGAGGGTGCGGTGGAACGCGAGGTAATCCTGCCCGGCGAAGCGCCGTGGCGGCATGTCTGGAGCGGCGAGGACTATGCGCCCGGCGTCCACACCGTCGCCGCGCCGCTCGATTCCCCGCCGGTGTTCTACCGCCCCGACAGCGCTTTCGCGCCCCTGTTCGCCAGCCTGCCGGGGGTTCTGGCGGCATGAGCATCCGCGCCAACATCCGCGATGTCGCGCTGCACGCCGGGGTTGCGGTCAAGACCGTCAGCCGCGTGCTCAACGGCCATCCCTATGTCAGCTTGGAAACCCGCGAGCGGGTCGAGCAGGCGGTGCGCGAGCTGAAGTTCGTGCCTTCGATCGCCGCGCGGATCCTGTCGGGCTCCAAGTCCAACCAGATCGCGCTGATCTATGACAACCACAGCCCTTATTACACCTTCCAGATCCAGATGGGGTGCTGGGACCGCTGCCACCGCGAGGGTATCCGCCTGCTTGCCCAGCCGGTTGACGTGGCGGATCCGCGGGTCGGCGACGAAGTGCGCGGGCTGGTCTCCGAAACCCATGTCGACGGGATCGTGTTGTCCTCGCCGGTGACCGATTGCGAGCCGGTGCTGCGCGCGCTCGACGCGCTGGACATTCCCTATGTGCGGATTTCGCCGGGCACCAATCACGCCGCGACCAGCAGCGTGTTCATGGACGAGGCGGTCGCCGCCGACGACATGACCACCCACCTGATCAACGTCGGACACCGCCGGATCGGCTTCATCAAGGGCCACCCCAACCACATGGCATCGGACGAACGACTGTTCGGCTATCGCCGCGCGCTGGACCGCGCGGGCATCGCTTACGAACCCTCGCTCGTTTGCGATGGCGAATTCGATTTCGAGAGCGGGGTGCGCGCCGCCAACCAGCTGCTCGACATGGCCGACCGTCCGACCGCGATCTTTGCCTCCAACGACGACATGGCGGCGGGCGTGCTGGCGGTAGCGCACGATCGCGGGATCGATCTGCCCGCCGCGCTCTCGGTCGCCGGGTTCGACGATACCACGCTGGCGCGCACCGTGTGGCCACCGTTGACCACGATCCACCAGCCGATGGCCGAACTGGCGCGCACCGCCACCGATATTCTCATCACCGGCGGCGACATCAGCCATCGCCGCCTGCCCCACACTCTGGTCGAGCGCGGATCGGTCGCGCCGCCCCCCCGCAAGGATACCCCCGGATGAGCGAACTGCCCCTTCCCCGCGATGTCCGGATCGGGCCCGATGGGCCTGCGGTTGCCCCGATCGCCTGGGGGATGTGGCGTTTTGCCGGGCGCAGCCGCGACGAGGGCGCACGGCTGGTCCATGCCGCACTCGATGCCGGAATCGGGCTGCTCGATACCGCCGACATCTATGGTTTCGACGGGAGTGGTCCAGACGGGTGGGGCGGGTTCGGCGATGCCGAAACGCTGCTGGGCGAGGTCCTTACCGCCGAACCGGGCCTGCGCCGCCGCTTCGTGCTGGCGTCCAAGGGCGGCATCCGCCCGCCGCTGCCTTACGACCAGAGCGAAGGCTATCTTGCTCAAGCCATCGACGCGTCGCTGGCGCGGCTGCGGGTCGAGCGAATCGACCTGTGGCAAATCCACCGCCCCGACATTCTGGCCCACCCGCAGGAGATCGCGACAGCGCTCGACAAGGCCCGCGCGGCGGGCAAGATCGGTGAGATCGGCGTTTCCAACTTCACCCAGCCGCAGACTGCCGCGCTGGCCGCTTTCATGGGCCGACCGCTGGCGACGACCCAGCCGGAAATCAGCCCGCTGCGGATCGAGCCCTTCGAGAACGGCGAACTCGATCAGGCGATGACGCTCGGTCTGGTTCCGCTGGCATGGTCGCCGCTGGGCGGGGGTCGGCTGGCCGATCCGCAGGACCAGCGGTCCACGGCGGTCGCGGCCGCGCTCGATGCCGTGGCGCAGGATCGCGGCGTTTCGCGCAGCGTCGCCGCCTATTCGTGGCTGATGGCGCACCCAGCCGGGATCGTGCCTATCGTCGGCTCGCAAAGGGTCGAGCGGATCGTCGAAGCGGCGCAAGCGCTGGCCGTCCGGTGGACGCGCCAGGAATGGTACGCGGTGCTGGTCGCCGCACGGGGGGAGAATTTGCCATGACCGATCTCGATTCCACGGCCCAGCAGTGCGAAGTCTCATGGTTTTCCGCGCTGTGTGACGACGATTACGAATTCCTCGGCGTGCCCGACGCCCGGCTTCAATCGAGCTGGGAACACTGCCGCAATATCGTGCTGACAGCCGAGGAAGGCGGGTTCGACAACGTGCTCCTGCCCTCGGGGTACAGCCTGGGGCTCGACACGACGGTGTTCGCGGCGGCGATTGCCCCATTCCTGCGGCGGATGAAGCTGCTGTGGGCGACGCGGATCGGGGAGGATTGGCCGCCCCAGCTGGCCCGGCGGATTGCCACGCTGGACCGCGTGCTGGGGCCGAACGCAGAGGGCGCCGCGGGGCGCCTCAACGTCAACATCATCTCCTCCGACATGCCGGGCGAGGCTCTGCCGGGACCGGCCCGCTATCGCCGCGCGACCGAGGTGATGCAGATCATCCGCACCCTGCTCGACGGGCAGCACCTCAGCCACAAGGGCGAGTTCTATGAACTGGAACTCGATCCGCCGCGAATGACCACGATCTCCGGAAAATGCCCGAAGTTCTACTTCGGTGGGCTGAGCCCCGATGCCCGCGAATGTGCCGCACGCGATGCCGATGTCTATCTGATGTGGCCCGATACGATGGACAAGGTCCGCGAGACCATCGCCGACATGACCCAGCGCGCCGCAAAGTTCGGACGGACCCTAAAATTCGGCTATCGCGCCCATGTGATCGTGCGCGACACCGAGGACGAAGCGCGGGCTTATGCCGACCGGCTGGTCTCCAAGCTCGATGATGAAAAAGGCCGCGCGATCCGCGAGGCTTCGCTCGATACAAGCTCGGCCGGTGTTTCGCGCCAGGCGGAGCTGCGCGGCGCGGCCGGGGGCGACGGATTCGTCGAGGACAACCTGTGGACCGGGATCGGGCGGGCGCGTTCGGGCTGCGGCGCGGCGATCGTCGGCGACCCCGATCAGGTACTGGCCAAATTGCGCGCCTATCAGGCCGAAGGGATCGAGGCGTTCATCCTCTCGGGCTATCCCCACGCCGCCGAGGCCGATCTGTTCGCGCGCCATGTCCTGCCCCGGATGGATCATGGCGCCTTGCGGATCTGAGCGCGGAGAATGGCGGGCGGGCGGCAAGCGGCCCTGACGAAGCCGCAATCCGGTGGCGCGCCCGGCAGGACTCGAACCTGCAACTCCAAGCTTAGAAGGCTCGTGCTCTATCCAGTTGAACTACGGGCGCGCGCTGGCGCCGCGATAGGCGCGCTTTGCACCTCGCGCAATTCGGGTTAGCGTGAACCTCATGGACGAGGGGCTTACGCGCATCGAAGGCTCGACGGCAGCGCCGCGCAGCTTTCGCTATTTCGACTATGTGATGGTGGCCTTCGTCACCATCCTGCTGCTGTCCAACCTGATCGGCGCGGGCAAGCGCGCGGTGCTCGACCTGCCGTTGATCGGGTTGTGGCCGTTCGGCGCAGGCGTGCTGTTCTTCCCGATCTCCTACGTGATCGGCGACGTTCTGACCGAGGTTTATGGCTATGCCCACGCGCGCCGGTGCATCTGGGCCGGGTTTATCGCGCTGGTGTTCATGGTGGTCATGGCCACGGTGGTGGTTGCGCTGCCGCCCGACGCAGGGTGGACCGGGCAAGCCAGCTATGAAGCGGTGTTCGGCCAGACCTGGCGGATCGCCGGGGCCAGCGTGATCGCATTCTGGGCAGGTGAATTCGTCAACAGCTTCGTCCTGGCCAAGATGAAGATCTGGACCGAGGGGCGCGCGCTGTGGAGCCGGACGATCGGTTCGACCGTGTTCGGCCAAGCTGTCGATTCGGCGCTGTTCTATCCGCTGGCGTTTCTCGGCGCGGTCGGCTGGACCACCGAACAGGTTATCCAGGTGGCGCTGGGCCAGTGGCTCATCAAGGTGGCGTGGGAAGCGCTGCTGACCCCTGTCACCTATGCAGTGGTCGGGTGGCTGAAGCGGCGCGAGGGGGTCGAGGTGTTCGACCGGGCGACGGACTTTTCACCCTTCGCCAAGGCTGATTAGGCCCCGCCGGTTCAGGGCGGGGCCTCCCGGCCAAAACGCTTGGCGATTCAATCGGCCAGGAGGCCGATCGCGAGGTAGATCAGGAGCAGCGAGCCAAATCCGATCAGCGTGCCGACGACCCAGGCCACGCGGACGAAGGTGACGTCCCAGCCGAAATAGTTGGCGATCCCGGCGCTGACGCCCATCAGCTTGCCGTTGGCCTTGTCGAGGCGGAAACCGCGTCGGGGCGACACTTCACGAGCCGGCTCGTGACCGAAGCGCAGGTCGCTCATGCCAGGATCTCGGTGGTCGCGGCGGTCAGTTCGGCGTTCTGGGCGGTGGGGATGGATACGGTGCCCGAGATCATCACGAGGCTGAGTGCGAGAGCAGCGGTACCGGCGATCAGGTGGCTGGCGAAAGAGCGAATGGCGGTCATTTATCTGGTCCTTGGTTGCTTCGGGGCGGCATCTCCGCCCGATGCCAGGGATAGTGCAGGGGGCGTGCCAGTTTCGGAAAATGGCGGATTTGCGTACCTGCCGACGAAAGGACAGCCAGCTTTCATCGGGTGAACGCGCGGTGAATGCCATAGATTGGTGAAATTCACCTACGTTTGGAATCCGGCCTGCCGCCATGGGTATTGGCACTTTCGGATTGCCCGCTCTACAGCGCTGCCCATGCTCGATCGCATCCAGCTCGAGGACTTCCGCAACCATTCCGCGACCGTGCTCGACGGGGCGGGGCGGTTCAATCTGCTGATCGGTGAAAACGGCGCGGGCAAGACCAACGTGCTCGAGGCGATTTCGCTGTTCGCCCCCGGACGCGGGTTGCGGCGGGCCGCGCTGGGCGACATGGCCCGCGCCACCGAGACGGGAGACGGCGCGGCCTTTGCGGTCAGCGCCCGGCTGGGCGACATAGCGCTTGGCACCGGGGTGCGGGCGGGACAGCCGGGGCGGCGGGTCGTCCACGTCAACGGCGCGGACAGCAGCGCAGCGCGGCTGGGCGAATGGCTCGGACTGGCCTGGCTGACCCCGGCGATGGACCGCCTGTTCGCCGATGGCGCAAGCGCCCGGCGGCGTTTCCTCGATCGGCTGGTGCTGGCGCTGGAACCGGGCCACGCCAGCCTCGCCGCGCGCTATGAGACCGCGCTGCGCGAACGCAACCGGCTGCTGACGGACACGGCCGAACCCGATCCCGCCTGGCTCGATGGACTGGAGACGCAACTGGCCGAAACCGGCGCGGCGCTGGCCTCCGCGCGCGCCGCCTGCGTGGCGCGGCTGGGCGAGGCATTGGCGCAGGTGCCGGACCAGCCCTTTGCCCGCCCTGCCCTGGCCTATGCCGCGGAAACGCCGCCCACGGGGCTCGCCGCAGCGCTCAAATCGGGCCGCCGCCGCGACCGCGCGGCGGGGCGCACGCTGAGCGGCCCGCACCGCGACGATCTTTCGGTCACCCTGGCCGCCAAGCGGCGCCCCGCCGCCGAATGCTCGACCGGCGAGCAGAAGGCCATGCTGATCGCCATAATCCTCGCCCACGCCGCGCTGAGCGATCCCACACGTCCGCGCGTGCTGCTGCTCGATGAGGTCGCCGCGCACCTCGATGCGCTGCGCCGCGCCGCACTGTTCGAACGCCTGCGCGCGCTGCCGGGGCAATACTGGCTGACCGGTACCGAGCTGGGGCCGTTCGAAGGGATCGCGGACGAGGCGGCGGTGTGGCGGGTCAGCGAGGGGGCGGTGGAGCGCCTTCGCTGATCGCCGCCGCCACCGTATCCACGGTATCCGCCACGATGGCATCGATCCCCGCCGCGGTCGGGTGGACCCGGTCGGGCTGGAACAGCTTGGGCCGGTCGATCACCGAGGCCATGAAGAACGGCACCAGTGCAGCGTCGTACTGCTTTGCCAGCGCAGGGTACATGGCGTTGAATTCGCGCGCATAGTCCGCCCCGAGATTGGGCGCGGCGAGCATCCCGGTGAGCATCGCCGGGATCTTGCGCCGGTCCAGTTCGCTCAGGATCGCGTCGAGATTGGCGCGGGCCTGCGCGGGGGGCAGCGCACGCAGCATGTCATTGCCGCCCAGCCCGACGATTACCAGGTCGGGGCTGCGCGGCAGGCTGTCGAGCAGGAAGGTCAACCGCTGGCGACCCGCTGCGGTGGTATCGCCCGAGACTCCGGCGTTGACCAGCCTCGCGTTGATCCCCCTCGCCCATAGCGCGGCTTGCAGCTTGGCCGGCCAGGCTTCGTTCGGCTTGACCCCATAGCCCGCATAAAGGCTGTCCCCGAATGCCACGACCAGCCGTTCGGGACCGGCGGGCGGACGCGCGGCCTGGCTGGAGGAAGCATTCGGCGGCGCGACCGGCGCTTCGCTGCCGCATCCGCTTGCCAGCAGCACAATCGCCATCGCCAGACCGTTCCGCATAAGTCACTCCGCTGTGCCGCAGGCCGATGTGGGGCGACCGGTTGCAATTCGCAACGTCCGTGTCCATTTGCGCGCCATGCCAAGACCTGTTCCATGAGTTCACCGATAATAGCCGCGCCCATCATCGCTGCGGGGGGCCTGACCTTGCGCTTCGGCGAGGACGCGGCGGCGGTCGAAGTGCTGCGCGGGATCGACCTTGAAGTCGGCGCGGGCGAGACGGTGGCACTGCTCGGCCCCTCCGGCTCGGGCAAATCGTCGCTGATGGCGGTGCTCTCCGGCCTCGAACGCGCAAGCAGCGGCTTCCTGACCATCGCGGGCGAGGATTTCGCGAGGCTTAGCGAAGATGCACTGGCACGCGCCCGGCGCGGGCGGATCGGGGTGGTGCTTCAGGCGTTTCACCTGCTGCCGACGATGACCGCGCTGGAGAACGTAGCCACCCCGCTGGAGCTTGCGGGAGAAGCGCGCGATGCGACCGAGCGGGCCACCGCCGAATTGACCGCCGTTGGCCTGGGCCACCGCCTGAACCACTATCCGGCGCAGCTTTCGGGGGGCGAGCAGCAGCGCGTCGCCATCGCCCGCGCCACCGTCATCGCCCCCGCCATCCTGTTTGCCGATGAGCCGACCGGCAATCTCGACGGCGCGACCGGCAGCCAGATCATGGACCTGCTGTTTTCCCGCGCCGCCCAGACCGGCGCGACCCTGGTGGTGATCACCCACGATCCCGCGCTGGCCACGCGCTGTGCCCGGGTGATCGAACTGGCCGACGGCCGGATCGTCGCCGACCGCACGCAATGACTTCGGCAGTGAGCGCGCCGACCCTGGGTTGGGGCCAGGCCTGGCGGTTCGCCCGGCGCGATCTGACGCGAGCGCTGCGCGGCTTGCGGTTGCTGCTCGCCTGCCTGTTCCTTGGCACCATGGCGCTCGCCGTGATCGGCACGCTGACCGGGGCAATCGAGCGCGAGCTGTCGGGGCGCGGACAAGCGATGCTCGGCGGCGACATCGAGGCCTCGCTCTATGCCCGCGATCCCGCACCCGACGAGCTGGCGGCACTTGAAGCGTTGGGCGAGGTTTCCGGCGGCGCGCGGTTGCAGGCCATGGCGGTGCCACTACGCGACGAAAGTCTGGCGGTTCCGGTGGAGCTCAAGGCGGTCGACCGCGCCTGGCCGCTGTATGGCAAACTGACCCTGCAAGGCGGCAAACCGGCCGCCGCGCCCACCGGCACCACCGCCTGGATCGCTCCGGGGGTTGCCGACCGGCTCGGTATCGCGCCGGGCGACCGGTTCAAGCTGGGCGCGGCGACGCTGACCGCCGGCGGGATCATCGCCGACGAGCCCGACCGGCTGGGCGAAGGCTTTACCCTCGGCCCGGTGGTGATCGTCAGCCGCGAGGCGCTGGCGCTGAGCGAGCTGGTCCAGCCGGGCAGCATGGTCCGCAGCAAGACCCGCGTCCGCCTCCCCCCCGGCGCCGACGCCGGCGCGGCGGTGGCAAGCCTCAAGGAACGCTTCCCCGAGGCCGGGTGGGAGCTGCGCGACCGCAGCCGCGCCACGCCGGGGCTCGAACGTTTCGTCGGGCGGATGGGGCAGTTCCTGGTGCTGGTCGCACTGGCCGCGCTGGCCATCGCCGGGATCGGGATCGGCAACGGGGTGACCTCGTGGCTCGAAGGGCGACGCGCCAGCATCGCCACGCTCAAGGTGCTGGGCGCGACCAGCAGCGACATCGTGCGGATCTTCGGGATGCAGGTCGCGCTCGCCGCCCTGGCTGGCATCGCCGCCGGACTGGTCGCGGGCGTTCTGGTGACCCCGCTGGTCGGCATTGCGCTGGGTGCGCTGCTGCCGGTCGCCCCGGGGTTCGTGGTCGACCCTTCGGCATTGATCATCGCTGCGGCTTACGGCCTGCTGATTGCCGCGATCTTCGCAGCGCCGCCGCTGCTGCGCGCACGCGATTTTCCGGCGATGGCGCTGATGCGCGCCCGGGTCAGCCCGCTGGCGCTGCGCTGGCGCGCGCTGGCGGTGCCGGTTGGCGGGGGGCTGGCCGTGCTGGTCGCGCTGGTGCTGGCGACGGCGGTCCAGCCGCTGCTCTCGGGCGGGTTCCTGGCGGGGGCGGCGGTGCTGTTCGGCCTGCTCGCAGGTCTCGGCTGGGGCCTGCGCTGGATTGCCGCGCGACTGCCCCGGCCCAGGCGCCCGCTGTTGCGGATTGCGTTGGCCAACCTCCATCGCCCCGGGGCGCAGACCGGCGCGCTGGTTACCGCGCTCGGTTTCGGCCTCGCCTCGTTCGTGCTGCTGGCAGGGGTCCAGACCAGCCTCGATGCCAACATCGCCAGCCGTGTGCCGCAACAGGCGCCCGACTATTTCGTGCTCGACCTGCCGCCTGCCAAGGCCGCAGCCTTTACCGCCGCGGTTAAAGCCGCTGCCCCTTCGGCCCAGGTCCGCACCGTGCCCGCGATGCGCGGCGCGATCCTCGCTTATGGCCCGGCGAACAAGATGATCCGCGTCTCGGAGCTTGAGGCGATCCCCGATGGCGCCTGGCCGCTGCGCGGCGAGCGCGGGCTGACCTTTTCCGAAGGCGTTCCCGATGGCAACGTGCTGACTGCGGGCAAATGGTGGCCGAAAAACTACACCGGACCGCCGCTGGTCTCGATCGACGAGGACCTGGCCGAGGCAATCGACCTGGAGCTGGGCGACCGGTTGACCATCGGCCTGCTGGGGGTCGAGCGCAGCGCCACGATTGCCTCGTTCCGGCGGATCGACTGGGATTCGATGGGGTTCAACTATGTCCTGGTGTTCAGCCCCAACGCGATTTCCGACGCGCCGCACAGCCTGGCCGCCACGGTCTCACTCGATGGCCCGGCGGACAAGCGCGCGCTGCTGGCGGGGCTGGTGCGCGGATTTCCGGGGACTTCGGTGATCGAGATCGGTCCGGTCGTCAGCCGCGCGCGCGACATCCTCGGCCAGATGGCCAACGCGATCCTGGCTGCGGCCAGCGTGGCGATCCTGGCGGGACTGGCGGTGCTGATCGGAGCCATTGCGGCGGCGCGCGCCAGCCGGCTTTACGACAACGTGATCCTGCGCGTGCTAGGCGCGAGCCGGGGCCAGTTGCTGGGGCTGCAACTGGCCGAGTATGGGCTGCTGGCGCTGATCCTGGGCACGGTTGCGCTGGGGCTGGGCAGCGCGGCGGCGTGGCTGGTGATCGTCCAGCTGTTCGAGTTCGAGTGGCTGCCCGACTGGAGCCGCATCCTTGGCGTTCTGGGCCTCGGCGTGGCGACCGTGCTGGGCTTTGCGCTGGCCGGCTCGCTCCCGCTGCTGCGGGCGCGGCCGGCACAGGCGCTGCGGGACCTCTAGGCAAACACCTCGGCGCTGGCCGGATCCTTGGGATCGGGACCAAAGCGGTTGGGCCCGGACGTGCCTGGCAGGACCATGATGACGAGGCTGGCGATCGAGGCGATGATGCCGATGTAGGGGATCGCGCCCAGCACGATAAAGCCCAGATACCACCAGCCCGACATGTCACGATCATGGAAGCGGCGGACGCCGACCGCGATGCTGGGGATGATGATTGCCAGCATGAACAGCGCGAACGGCACCATCCCGACCCAGAACAGTGGCCCCGGAGCCCCGCCTACTTCACCGGCATCAGGGGCCATCATCGTCGAGAACCCGCCGGCGAACATCAGCGCCATGCACACCGTCATCACCAGCACGATGAACAGCGCGAACATCCAGTATTCCTTGCGCCGCGAGCGGCCCGAAAACTCGGCATAGCGCCGCAACGGCATCAGCATCCATTCCATCGGATTTCCCCCCAAGGTTCGTGGTGCCGCAAAGCTAACTCCTCACCGCGCGCGGGCAAGTGCTAATCACGACGGCTCACCGCACGAAAAAGGGGGCCCAGAACCAGTCTGAGCCCCCTTTGCGAATTGTCGGTAGTATGGTCGCTGCTTCCGGCTCAGAACCGGAAGCGCGCTGCCACACCGTAAGTGCGCGGCTGGTTGGGATAACCCGCGATGTTGCCAGTCTGCGCGGGCACAGGGAAGACCTGGATGAGATAGCGATCGTCGAGCAGGTTGCGGCCCCACAGCGACAGTTCCAGCCCGTTTTGCATTGCATAGGTGATCGAGGCGTTGAGATCGTTGACCTCGCGCCGGAACGGTCGCGCTAGGGCACGCGCCGCCTCAATTGAGCCGGCGGTCAGACCCTCGATCGTCTGCACCGAGCTTTCGTAGTGGAAATCGCCGCGCAGGATCAGGTGATCACCGCTGCCGAATTCATGATCGTAGGACGCGCCGAAAGTGGTCGAGATGGCCGGAATTCCAGCCGGGGTGGTTCCCGAAAGATCTCCAAACGCCGACTGCAGGAACGAGTCATACTTGGGATCGAGGTAGGTCAGCGAGAAGGTCAGGGTCAGCGGGTCGATCGGCTTGACCGTCCCGTCGAATTCGAAGCCCTTGACCGATTGCTTGCCCGCACTGGCCAGCACGAAGCCGGTGCCGGTGAACACGTTCGACTGGAAGTCCGTGATCGTCTGGTGGAACGCGGCGAAATTGACCGAGACGAGACCCCAGTCGGCCTTGAGCCCGAACTCGTACACCGTCGAATCTTCCGGCGGGGCGAAACGACTGCCGCTGGTCAGGTTGTTCGGGGCAAGACCCGGAACCGCGCGGATCGCGACCAGATCGGCAGGCAGCGGACGGCTGTCGCGCGAGAGGTTGAAGGTGGTCGGCTTGAACCCGGTCGAATAGCTGAGATAAGTGTTGATCTGGTCGGTCACGTCAAAGGCCAGCCGCGCGGTGTACGACCAGTCGGTGTCGTGGCTCCTGCCGTCCTCGACTGCGTTTGGAATGTTGAGGAACGGTGGCAGGAACTGCAGCGGTTGCAGCGCCAGAAACGGATTGACCGCCGGGTTGTTCTGGTTGGCGGTGGCGAAGGCGGTCGAGCCCGCGACGATCTGCGCGAACCCGGCGGGCTGGGCCTGCGAGAAAGCGCCGATCTGCGCCGCGGTTGCCAGGGTACCCGCAGGCAGGCCGAGGAACTGGCCGACCGTGGTGGCGATGCCGCGGCTGCGGATCACCGAGCCGCCGATCGCGACCAGGTCGAGCGCCGAAAACGCATCGGTGCTGACCGTGTTGGTGTGGACCTTCTTGCGGTCGTCGGTGTAGTTGGCACCGAGCGTGAGGGTCAGGCGATCGGTCACCTCGAAATCGACGCTGCCGAAGATCGAGAACGACTTGTCGTCCTGACGCAGGTTGTCGAAGATGCCCTGCCCAGCCTGGCTGAAGGTGTTGAGCGGAAGCCCGAGGACCTGCGTTTCGAGCGCGCCGACGCCGCCGCCGGTCGCGATATCGACGAAGCGGCGGAAATCGCGCCCGAAGGTCAGGTCGTTCTTGTACTTGACGGTCTCGTCGAAATAGAACCCGCCGAGCAGCAGCTGGAACGGCCCGTCGAGATCGGTCGCGATGCGCAGTTCCTGGGTGAAGGTGGCGATATCGACATCGCCGATGTTGGACCCGAGGAAGTCTGCGGTCGAAAAGTCGCTGTCCTGGTTCGTGAGCGACTCGCTCTTGCGGTAGGCGGTGATCGAGGTCAGCTTGATCGGCCCGAACGAATAATCGAGCTGGCCCGATCCGCCGTAGTTCCTGATGTCGTTGCTCGACGGGAAGTTGGTTGAAACCCGGTCGCCGAACCGATCGGTAGCAGCGGTGCGTCCGGTCAGCGCATTGACGATCGGATTGCCGTTGACCAGCTGGACCACGCCGCAGCAGTTCTCGTCGATCTTGTCGTAGTCGCCGATCAGGCGGACCGAGAGCGCGTCAGTCGGCTCGAACAGCACCTGGCCACGCACGAACCAGCGGTCGCGCTCGTTGGTCCGCCCGTCATAGCCGGTGTCGCGGATGTAGCCGTCGCGCTTGTTGATCCCGCCGGCAATGCTGGCAGCGATGTTTTCGGTGATCGGCCCGGTGACCACGCCCTTGACCACGACGGCGTTGTAGTTGCCGTAAGCGGCTTCGACGTTGCCGCCGAATTTGAACTGCGGCTTCCTGGTGATAAGCGAGATCACGCCCGCGCTGGCGTTCTTGCCGAACAGCGTGGACTGCGGCCCGCGCAGCACTTCGATCCGCTGGACATCGGGCAGATCGCCGATCTGCGCCGCGGTGCGGCTGCGATAGACGCCATCGACGAACACGCCGACCGAGGGCTCGATCCCGACATTGTTGGCGCCGTTGCCGAAGCCGCGGATGATGAAGTTGGTATTGGCCGAGCTTTGCAGCTGGCTGATCCGCAGCGACGGGACGACGCTGGTCAGATCCTTGAGGTCGCGGATCTGGGCGCGCTCGATCGTCTCGGCGGTGGTCACGCTGACCGCGACAGGAATTTCCTGAAGGGTCTGCTCGCGCTTGGTCGCGGTGACGATGATCTCGTTGCCGACACCCTCTTCCTCGACCGCCGTGCTGGCATCGGCGGGTTCGGCGACTTCTTCCTGGGCGAAGGCCACGCCCGGCATGATCAGCGCAAAGGCGGCGGTTCCGGCGTAAAGGGCGTTGCGGGTCGGGGCGAGAAGCCCGGAAATCGGCGAAATCATTCAATGAATCCTTCTGCTGCGGCGGCGGGAGAGTTTTGTCCGGCGAAGAGCCCGATGACTCTCGGGCCGCGCATCCCCCCCTTTTTTGCACGGCGAGGCTTAGAAACTCCGCCGAATCCCTGCAATCGCAAACCTCTGCGACAGGATCATGGCAGCCAGCCTGTGGCGTTACTGTCACAGGTGTAAGTGATGGCTTGTCGAGGTTTGTTGCCGCGCTGCACAATTCCCGCTAGGGGGCCGCCCAGCCCGACGTGCGCCCTGGTGCCGTTCCCAACCCCCGAATTTCACAGGTTCCCCATGTCCGCCGCCCCGGCTCCCACAAATACTGCGCTTCGCAATATCGCCATCATCGCTCACGTCGATCACGGCAAGACCACCCTGGTCGACCAGCTGTTCCGCCAATCGGGCACCTTCCGCGACAACCAGCGCGTGGAAGAGCGCGCGATGGATTCCAACGATCTCGAGAAAGAGCGCGGAATCACCATCCTGGCCAAGTGCACCTCGGTCGAATGGGACGATCACCACGGCACCACCACCCACATCAACATCGTCGATACCCCCGGCCACGCCGATTTCGGCGGTGAGGTGGAGCGCATCCTGTCGATGGTCGACGGGGTGATCCTGCTGGTCGACAGCTCCGAAGGGGCGATGCCGCAGACCAAGTTCGTCACCGGCAAGGCGCTCGCATTGGGCCTCAAGCCGATCGTGGTGGTCAACAAGATCGACCGTCAGGACGGCCGCGCGCAGGAAGTGCTGGACGAGGTGTTCGACCTGTTCGTCAGCCTCGATGCCAACGATGAGCAGCTCGATTTCCCGGTGCTCTATGCCTCCGGCCGCAACGGCTATGCCAGCGACGACATGGATGCCCGCAGCGGCGATCTGACCCCGCTGTTCGCCCGGATCGTCGAGCATGTGCCCCCGCCCGCCGCCGATTTCGACGGGCCGTTCAAGTTCCTCGTCACCCTGCTGGATCGTGACAACTTCCTTGGCCGGATCCTGACCGGCAAGGTCCAGTCGGGCACCATCAAGGTCAACAGCCCGATTCACGCGCTCGATAACGATGGCAAGATCGTCGAGACCGGGCGCGCCTCCAAACTGATGGCGTTCCGCGGGCTCGAGCGGGTGCCGGTGGATGAGGCCCGCGCAGGCGACATCATCTCGATCGCCGGGCTGACCCAAGCGACCGTTTCCAACACCATCGCCGATCCTTCGGTGACCGAACCGCTCCACGCCCAGCCGATCGACCCGCCGACGCTGTCGATGCGCTTTGCAGTCAACGACAGTCCGTTTGCGGGGCGCGAGGGCACCAAGGTGACCAGCCGGATGATCCGCGATCGGCTGCTGCGCGAGGGGGAAAGCAACGTTGCGATTCGCGTCACCGAAAGCGCCGACAAGGACAGCTTCGAGGTGGCCGGGCGCGGCGAACTGCAGCTTGGCGTGCTGATCGAGACGATGCGCCGCGAAGGCTTCGAGCTGGGCATCAGCCGCCCGCGCGTGCTGTTCGGCGAGGACGAGCACGGCAAGCGCACCGAGCCTTACGAGACCGTCGTGATCGATGTCGACGAAGAGTATGCCGGTACGGTCGTCGAGAAGATGGCCGGCCGCAAGGGCGAGATGACCGACATGCGCCCGAGCGGCGGCGGCAAGACCCGGATCACCTTCAGCGCGCCGAGCCGCGGCCTGATCGGCTATCATGGTGAGTTCCTATCCGACACCCGCGGTACCGGGATCATGAACCGGTTGTTCGAAAAGTACGGCCCCTGGCGCGGCGCGATCGAAGGCCGTCAGAACGGCGTGCTGATCTCCAACGGCGCGGGCGAGGCAAACGCCTATGCGCTCAACATGCTGGAAGAGCGCGGCATCCTGTTCATCCGCCCGCAGGACAAGCTCTACGAAGGTATGCTGGTGGGCGAGAACGCCAAGCCCGATGACCTCGAAGTCAACCCGATGAAGTCCAAGGCGCTCACCAACTTCCGCGTCTCGGGCAAGGACGACGCGATCCGCCTGACTCCGCCGCGGGTCATGACGCTGGAACAGGCGATCGCTTATGTCGACGACGACGAGATGGTGGAGGTGACGCCCAAGAACATCCGCCTGCGCAAGGCGCTGCTCGATCCCAACGAGCGTAAGAAGGCTGGGCGCAAAAAGGCGGCCTAGCCACCAGAGGACCGTCGGACCACGGCATTAACCATCCGTTCAGCGCTCGTCTGGCCAAATTGCCGGGCAAGGGCAATTGCACGCGGAGTCGCAGCCGCGCGGGAAGGATGGACTGTCATGATCGGGTTTTTTCGCAAGGCCGCTCTGGGTGTCGCGCTCGTCGCCAGCACGTTGGTCGCCACTGCCGCTCCGGCTGAAGCACGCGACCGGTATCGTCATCGCGGTGGGGGCGACGATGCCGCCATCGCCATTGGCGCGGGGCTCGTAGGCCTCGCGGTGGGGGCGGCCATCGCCTCGGATGGGCGGCGCGGCTATTATGACGACCGGCGCTATGACAACCGGCGCTATGACGACCGGGGTTACTACAGCGACGGCTATTATCGCCCGCAATATCGCGGCTACACCTATTACCAGAGCTATCCGGCCTATCGCGGCTCCTACCGGGGCTATGATCGGTACGACCGATATAACCGGTATGATCGGAACGACCGCTATCGCGATTACAAGCGCAGCCACCGCCGCTGGCACCGTCGCCACGGCTACTGAGCCAATTTCGGCCGCCCGCCGCCCATAGCTATCCGCACGCCGGACGGCTAAGGGCGCGGGCGATGCCCGACTTGCCCCTTCCATCCCCTGCCGCGTCCTGTGCCAAGGACTTGGGGGGACTGCGGATCGCGCTGTTCAGCGGCAATTACAACTATGTCCGCGATGGCGCCAACCAGGCGCTTAACCGCCTTGTTGGCTATCTTCAACGTCAGGGTGCAGCGGTCCGGGTCTACTCTCCAAAGGTGGCAAGTCCGGCCTTCCCATCGATGGGCAAGCTGGTGGGGGTGCCGTCGATTCCTTTCCCGGGACGCGGAGAGTATCGCTTCCCGCTGGCGCTCAGCCCGCGCGTGCGTCGCGACCTTGCCGAGTTCGGCCCCCAGGTGCTCCACGTCTCCAGCCCCGATCTGGTTGGACACCGGGCGGTAAGCTGGGCACGCGGGCGAAATATCCCGGTCCTCGCATCGGTCCACACCCGGTTCGAAACCTATCCGCGCTATTACAACATGGCCTGGGCCGAGCCGGTACTCGAGGCGCTTCTGCGCCGATTTTACCGGCGCTGCGACGCGCTGGTCGCGCCGTCGGAATCGATGGCGCAGGTCTTGCGCGACCAGCGGATGAACTACGACATCTCGATCTGGTCGCGCGGGGTCGATCGCGAGATGTTCAGCCCGCAACGCCGCGACCTGGAATGGCGGCGTTCACTGGGGATCGCCGACAACGAGGTTGCCATCGGGTTTCTGGGGCGGCTTGTGATGGAAAAGGGCCTCGATGTCGTCGCCGATTCGATCGACGAACTGACCCGGCGGCGCATCCCGCACCGCGTGCTGGTGGTAGGCGAGGGTCCGGCGCGCGAATGGTTCGAGGCGCGGCTGCCCCACGCGACATTTACCGGCTTTCAAGGCGGCGCAGACCTTGGCCGCGCCGTCGCGGCGATGGACATGTTGTTCAACCCCAGCGTGACCGAAACCTTTGGCAACGTGACGCTGGAAGCGATGGCCTGCGGGGTGCCGGTGGTTGCGGCGGCGGCGACCGGGAGCCAGAGTTTGGTGGACGATCACGTCTCGGGCCGCCTGATTGCGCCGGGCGCGGTCCACGCTTTTGCCGAGGCGCTGCGCTGCTACATCGAGGATCCCGGCCTACGGGCCCGCCACGGTGCAGCAGGTGATCGCCGCGCGGGCGATTTCGGCTGGGACGCGATCAACGGCGCAGTGGCGGATACCTATGTGCGCCTGGTCCGCCAGCGGGCGCGGCGGTTTGACGCAACTGGGGGTTAACGCAGCTGGCCCTTGTCATGGGCGCGACGACAGAACCACAGCAGGAACGCGATCACTGTCAGGATCAGGATCGGTTCGGCGGGAGTCAGCACACCCGCCAGGCCCTGAGCCGCGAAGCTGGCGATTGCGCCGAGCAGCGAGACCAGGAAAGCGGGTACCGCCAGGTGCCGGCGCAGCAACATCAGCACCGAGCCGACGAACGACCCCCAGATCCCCAGAGACCAGCCGACATGTGCCCACAACGGCATGGTCAGCACATAGTCCTGCATCGCCGGCGGCATGCCCGCCATCGTTGCCTGCGGCTCGATCTTGGCCATGATATAGAAGTAGGCGCCAATGCAGTTCCACAGGAAGCCGACCACCGCGACCGCCCAGTAATACCCCGGGACCCCATCGCTTTGGTTATCGAGACCGCTATCGGCCGCCTCGGGAATGGTATCCTGCATGGTGCCCTCCACCTTCGCGTCCCCGGTGAAGGATACCATGAGCCAGCCCCGACGCCAAATCGGCCGGAGCCGGTGGTCGTTCCCCGCTCAAAGCCGCTCGATCTTGCGCGCCGCCTCGTCGAGGATTTCGGCGACGGCATGGATCGCGTCACGATCCAGCTCGCCTCCGGTCGCCCGGTCACGCAACGCGGTGAACAGGTTACCCACCGCGCGGGCAATCGGCGGCGCACGGCGCGCGTCGTCCTCTTCGTTAAGCGCGACCAGCCGGGCGATCAGCGCCTCGGCTTCGTCCGACCGGCTCGACAGCTCGACCTCGCCCTCGGCGGTAATCGCAAAGGCCTTGCGTGGGCTGGCATCGGCGCGCTCCTCGATCATGGCCTCGTCCAGCAGCAGGCTGAGCGTGGGATAGACCACCCCGGGACTGGGCGCGTAATTGCCGCCGGTCAGCTCCTCGATCGCCTTGATCAACTCGTACCCGTGGCGGGTCTCATCGCCGATCAGTTTAAGCAGAAGCAGCCGCAATTCGCCCCCGGCGAACATCCGCCCGCGCCCGCGTCCACCACCGCCCTGCCGAGTTCCCCCGCGCGAGCCATTTGATTCGCCGCCAAACTCCCAGCTGCGGCTCCAGCCGCGCCCACGCGAACCGGCGGCGGCCCCGGCCATCATCATCGCCATCATCGGCCAGCCTGAGCGGCGCGCCGAGTGGCCACCGGTCTTGCATCCATGCATGCCCACTGCGTTATCTCCTGTATGCATCTTCGATGGAGCTAAGATATATCTTAGATGCAGGCAGTCAATCGCTCGCTGCGATTTTTTTTAGCGTTCGCGCGTCCGAGGTCTATCTTGGTTCGCAATGGCCGACCTGTTTCAAGACGACACGCACCCGCCCGCTGCGCCCGCTCACCCTGCTGCCGATGCGCCGCCCGGGGTCGATTCCCCCTTGGCCGCACGTCTGCGCCCACAGGCGCTGAGTGAGATCATCGGGCAGGAGCACCTGACTGGCCCCGATGGCGCGATCGGGCGGATGGTCGGGGCGGGCAAGCTCTCATCCATGGTCTTGTGGGGGCCGCCCGGCACCGGCAAGACCAGCATCGCCCGTCTGCTCGCCGATGCGGTGGGAATGCGCTTCGTGGCGATCAGCGCGGTGTTCTCGGGCGTTGCCGATCTCAAGAAGGTGTTCGCCGAGGCCGATGCGCTCGGCCAGGGTGCCCACGGTTCAGGGCGCCGCACGCTGCTGTTCGTGGACGAGATCCACCGCTTCAACCGCGCCCAGCAGGACGGCTTCCTGCCCTATGTCGAGCGCGGGACGGTGACGCTGGTGGGGGCGACGACCGAGAACCCCAGCTTCGAACTCAACGCCGCGCTGCTGAGCCGCGCCCAGGTGCTGATCCTCCACCGCCTGAGCCATCCTGCGCTGGGTGCGCTGCTCGATCGCGCGGAGGCGCTGATCGGCAAGCCGCTGCCGCTGAACCCCGCAGCGCGCGATGCGCTGGTCGCCTCGGCCGACGGCGACGGGCGCTTCCTGCTCAACCAGGCCGAGACGCTGTTCGATACCGATGTCGGCGAACCGCTCGATCCGGCGGGCCTGTCGAAGTTTCTCCAGCGCCGCGTCGCGGTTTACGACAAGGACGGCGAGGGGCATTTCAACCTGATCTCGGCGCTGCACAAATCGCTGCGCGGTTCGGATCCGCAGGCCGCGCTCTATTACCTCGCGCGGATGCTGACGGCGGGCGAGCAGCCGCTCTACCTGCTGCGCCGCCTCGTCCGTTTCGCCAGCGAAGACATCGGCCTCGCCGATCCGCAAGCGCTGGTCCAGTGCCTCGCTGCCAAGGACGCCTATGACTTCCTCGGCAGCCCCGAGGGCGAACTGGCCGTGGTCCAGGCCTGCCTCTATTGCGCCACCGCCCCCAAATCCAACGCCGCCTACAAGGCACAGAAGGCCGCATGGCGCAGCGCGAAGGAGACCGGCTCGCTGATGCCGCCCGCGAGCATCCTCAACGCGCCAACCAAGCTGATGAAGCAGATCGGCTATGGCGCGGGCTACGCCTACGATCACGACGCCGATGATGGCTTTTCGGGCGCGGATTACTGGCCTGAGGGGATGGAACCGCAGACCTATTACAGTCCGGTGGAACGCGGTTTCGAGCGGCAGGTGGCCGAACGAATTGCCTACTGGAACAAGTTGCGCGGCGAACGCGGGACGTGAACCCCGGCCGGTTCCGACATTTCGCCGCAATCGACTGGTCTGGTGCGGCAGGCGAGCGGCACCGGGGGATCGCGGTGGCACTCGGCCACGCCGGCGATGCGGCACCCTGCCTCGTCCGCCCCGGCCACCGCTGGTCGCGGCCCGAAGTGCTGGGCTGGCTGCTCGACGAGCTGCCGCCGGACACGCTGGTGGGGGTCGATCTGGGCATTTCGCTGCCGTTTGCCGATCAGGGCGCGTACTTTCCCGGCTGGGATGAAAGCCCCGCCGATGCGCGCGCGCTGTGGGCGCTGGTCGATCGCCTGTCTGCGAACGACCCGCATCTGTCGGTCTCGGGCTTCGTCGATCACCACGAGGCCGCGCGCCACTTTCGCCGCCACGGCGCGCGAGAGGGGGACTTGTTCGGAGCCAGCGGGGTCAAGGGCGGGCGCGGTCGCTTCCGCGCCACCGAGCTTGCCCAAACCGCGCTCGGCTGCCGCCCTTACAGCAATTTCAACCTGGTCGGCGCGGCGCAGGTCGGAAAATCGAGCCTGAGCGGAATGCGCGTGCTGCATCGCCTGGCGGGCCGTCTGCCGATTTGGCCGATCGATCCCCTGCCCCCCTCTGGATCGGTGCTGGTCGAGATCTACACCACCATTGCCGCGATGGCGGCAGGCCGCAGCGCCGGGCGTTCGAAAATCCGTACCCATGGCGAGCTGGACAATGCGCTCGCCCACCTCGGCAGCGCGTCCTTCGGCGGTGAGGGCGCAATCGCCGATCACGCCAGCGATGCGCTCGTCACCGCCGCCTGGCTGCGCCGCGCCGCCACCGACCGCGCGCTATGGAACCCGCCTGGCCTCGAAGCCGTGCGCCACACCGAAGGCTGGACCTTCGGCGCGCGCTGACGCATGGGGCGCTGGCGCAGCAGCGCAAACGCCATTTGGCAGCCGGCTTAGCTCAGTTGGTAGAGCACCTGATTTGTAATCAGGGGG